>JBCBYM010000007.1:0-42600 GCA_039815865.1 Pseudomonadota bacterium | reverse complement strand
ATCCGGAAGCTCGGCGCGCACCGTTTCCAGCACTTCGGCATAGCGGATCGAGGTGACCAGCAGGCGCGCTTCACAATCCTTGAGGATATAAGCGATCTCAGGCCCGGTCAGCCGGGTCGACACCGGCACCAGCATCGTGCCCGCGCGCTGTGACCCCCAGTTGAGAACAAAGTACTCAAGCCGATTTTCCAGCAGCACCCCGAACGCATCGCCGCCGCCAGCGTTTGGGCCCAGCCCACGTGAACGCAGCAAATGGGCAAACCGGTTTGAAGCGGCGTCCATCTCGCCATAGGTCATCTTCTGACCGCTGCCGGTCATGATGACGGCGGGATGATCAGGACGGCTCGCGGCGTGCGCGATCGGATGCAGGGCCATATCTCTCTCCACTGATGCAAGAGGTCAGATGGCATGCAAGCGCCCGCCTGCCTCTTGTCCATTGGGTGGAAACTTAGCGAGGCGACCGAGGCACTCAAGCAAAATCGGATGAAAGAGGATGCAAGGGCCGCACGCGCAGCGCACACAAAAAAAGGCGGCGGGAAAACCCGCCGCCCATACTCGGACACCCTCTCCAATGTCCGACCCGCTTCCAGGCGGGTTAACTCGTGCTGGCGTTAGGGGCCGCCTTGGCCTGTCTCAACGCCCGGACGCTTGCGTCCATCCGCGCCAATCGCTGATTCCGTAGGGGCTTCGGCGCGCGCTGCGGCTTCCTTCATATATGGAATTGGACTGACTGCAACCCCATCGACACGAACTTCGTAGTGAAGGTGCGGGCCGGTGGAGCGTCCCGTTGATCCGACATAGCCAATCAGATCGCCTTTGCGCACGGCTTGTCCATCCGCCACAAGCAGTTTGGAAAGGTGCGCGTACCGCGTTTCCAGTTCCGCGCCGTGGTCTATATAAATGACGAGGCCGTAGGTCCTCGAACGGTCCGCGCGGGTGATCGCACCATCAGCGGTGGCGTAAACCGGTGTGCCCTTGGGAGCCGCCAGATCGATGCCCTTATGGCGCTTTCGACGACCCAGAACCGGGTGCACGCGCATGCCATAAGCGCTTGTAAGACGGCCGGAATCGAGCGGATTGCGCGACGGAACAGAGACTGGCTGCGGCGCGGTGGTGTTTGCGTCAACCGCGAAGGGATCGGGCCCGGCGGTGTCCAGCGCCGTCCAGCGCGCGAACAGCTGGCGAAAGCTCGGATCGCCTTTCGCGAGAGCTTCTTCCTGCGCTTCTTCAACCGGCTTGGTAACGTCGGCGGCGCTTGCACTCGAGCTTGCGCTGTTGGCCGCGGCAGGCGCGGTCAAGCCCATCGCCAAAGCGGCGCCGACGAATATTGCGGTCTTGGGAAAAAAATGTCCCAGAGCCATGCACATGCGAACCCATTCCTTGTTTTGGGCCGCTTTGGCCCCCCGCGCCGTGTTCTGTGTCTAAGCGCGCGCTGTGCGTGAGAAAAGCCCACGCCCCAAATATGAGCGCAGAGTATCGGGACGATTCATTAATGTGCAATCTCTGCGTAAAACTCCCGCGACAGACCGGCTGCAAGACGCGCTGAGTCGTTGAACGGAGGCTTAATGGCCCCGCGAAAGTGCTCCTGGACAAGGGATTGCCACAGTTTTTCCGGCTTCTCTCCCCTTTCACGCGCCCAGACGAGAAAATGCTTGGTGCCAAACGCCACGTGGCGAATTTCATCGTCAAGTATGCGCGTGAGAATTTTCGCGCCATTCTCGTCACCGGCCGCTTTCACCCGTTCGAGCGTGGCCGGAGTCACGTCCAGCCCGCGCGCTTCCAGGACCATGGGCACGATAGCCAGGCGCGCTGCGACATCGTGCTGGGTGGCGTGCGCCGCCTGCCACAGCCCTCCGTGCGCGGGGAGCGCCCCGTAATGGCTGCCCAGAGCCCCCAGCTTGCGGGCGAGCAGCGCGTAATGCATCGCCTCATCGGCCGCCACCGAGAGAAAATCGCTGACGAATTCCTCACCCATCGGCTCGCCAAAGCGTCCCGCCATATCAAGCGCCAAGTCAATCGCGACGAATTCGATATGCGCAAGACTGTGCCATAAAGCGATCCGCGCGCGCTCTGACCCGCCCTTGCCGCGCTTGGGCATCTTATTTGGGGGAAGCAGCTCAGGCGCTTCAGGCCGCGCCGGATGATCCGGCATCGGCTCGTCAAACACAAAAGCAAGGCGACCCTGCCTCCAACGCCGGGCCACATCGCGCGTGGTAAAGCACTTGGCGCGCGGATCGGCCGTCAAGAGCGCGGTGCGAATGGCAGAGGCGACCGATTGCATCGCGGTTACAGCGCCTTGGCTGCGGCGAGGACCTCTTCAGCGTGCCCCTTAACCTTCACCTTGGGCCAGACCTGCGCGATCGTGCCATCGGCGGCGACGAGATAGGTTGAACGAACCATGCCCATATAGGTCTTCCCGTACATCTGCTTTTCGGTCCAGATGCCCAGCGCATCCGAGAGGCCACCTTCTTCGGCATCGGTGGCCAGAGGCGTCGTTAGATCGTGCTTGGCGATAAAGTTCTGGTGCTTTTTCGCGCTGTCCTTGCTGACACCCAGCAGTTCCACGCCAGCCTCCTCGAAATCGGCCTTCAGCGCAGAGAAATCCTTGGCCTCAGTGGTGCAGCCGGGCGTGTTGTCCTTGGGGTAGAAGAAGATCACCAGCGTCTTGCCGGCAAAGTCGCTGGGTTTGACGCTGCCGCCGTCGGGCGTGCCCATGGCGATATCGGGGATGGCGTCACCGGCTGCTGGGAAGTCGCTCATTGTGTGTGCTCCATTGTCGAGGCTTAGGGGGATGTGTCGGAAATGTCTGCGCCAAAGGTCTGGTTCCACAGCGCGCATACACGCGAGCGCGCGGCTATGAAATCGGCGAGCATTTCGTCGAAGCTTTCCTTGCGGCACGCCCGCGCGAGCGCGCTGGCCGCGCAGACAGGAGGCTCGCCCCCTCCGGGAGCAAGCAGCCGCAGCGCCACCAGCATCCGGGTGAGCAGATCGTAGTCCTCGCGAAACGAGGCTGGGAGCAGACCAGCAGCCGCCAGCGCCGGGATGGCCGCGCCAAGATCGGGCGAATAGGCCTCGGGGTAGTCGTCAGCGAGCGCAGCGCCATCAGCGCTTGCCCCACGCAGCTGGAAGTAGTGCACGAGAAACTCGCAATCGACGAGCCCGCCGCGCAAACGTTTGACATCGAGCGGGCCCGAGGGCGCTTTGTGCTGCGCGATCTGCGCGCGCATGTCGCTGATAGCGCCCCGCACCGCTTCGGGATCACGCCCGCCGCGCAGCACGCTTTTCATAATCGCCTCCACCCGCGCGCGCGCGGCTGGCGAACCCACCAAGACCCGCGCGCGGGCCAGCGCCATGTGTTCCCAGGTCCACGCCGCCTCACGCTGGTATTTCTCAAACGCGTCGCAACTGACCGCGAGCGGGCCTTGCGCGCCCTGAGGCCGGAGCCGCGTGTCCACCTCATAGAGCGCCCCTTGCGCGGTGGGCACGGATAACGCGGCGGTCACCCGGCTGACTAGGCGGTTGTAATAGTGGGTCGCTGAAAGGGACCGGGAACCATCCGAGGGCGTGCCTAGCTCTCCGGCGAACAGATAGACGACGTCGAGATCAGAGGCGTGCGTCAACGCCCCTCCGCCAAAGCGCCCAAGCCCCAGTACGACCAATTCGCTTCTCTCAATCCGTCCGTGACGGCGCTCGAACTCGCGCTGCGCGGCAGGGACCGCCAGATCAAGCGCCGCCTCGGCAATACGCGAGAGGGCCGCACCCACATCAATTGGATCGGCGAGCCCTTCGATGAGCTGGATGCCAAGCGCAAAGCGCAACTCTCCGGTCACCCGGCGGATCGCATCCAGCAGCGCTTCGTAGTCAGAACGCCCGGCCCGCGCTTCGATCCGGTCCGCGATCTCCTCCACGCTGCCGGGCAGTTCGAGCGCGCCTTCATCGAGAAGGATATCGAGCAATTCGGGGCGCCGCGCGAGCTCATCCGAAAGCGTGGGCGCCAGCGTGAGGGCTCCGACAAGGCGCTCAAGCAGATCGGGCCGCGCGTTCAGCAAGCGAAACAGAGTGACCGCGGATGGCGCGCGCTCAAGCAAGCTCTCCCACCGCGTAAGCGCGCGCATGGGATCATCGCTCGTCGCAAGCGCTTCGAGCAAAGCGGGGGTGAGTTCGTCAAACGCGGCCAGGGCCTGGTCGCTGCGCAGAGCCTGATAGCGTCCGTCACGCCACGCCGTGATCCGCTCAGAAAGCGCCTTGGCGTCGTCAAAGCCCAGCGTATCGAGGCGTTCTTCGCGCTCTTTGCCCGGCATGGGTTCGGGTCTCACCGCAATTTCGCTGGAGACGGGCTCACCAATGAGATCGGAGAATATGGCGGCGGTCTGGTCGGTCAGCTTGCGCAATTCCTCGACCAGAGTGGCCCCATCGGCAAGACCGTCGAGCCGCGCTACATTATCGAGCGCATCGCCTTCCGGCAGAGTGTGTGTCTGGCGATCATTGACCATTTGAAGGCGGTGCTCGATCACGCGCAGGCGCTCGTAATTGTCGCTCAGGGCGCGCGCCTGATCCGTGTCGATACGCCCTGCACCCGCCAGCGCGTCGAGCGCCGCGCGCGTTCCGCGCACCCGCAAGATCGGATCGCGCCCGCCATGGATCAGCTGGTGGCTCTGCACGATAAACTCGATCTCGCGAATGCCGCCGCGTCCGCGCTTTACATTGAACCCCGGTCCTGGCTTGAGCGGACCATCGGCTGCGCTGCGAATGCGCGCGGTGAGCGAGCGGATCTCCTGCAGTGCCCCGAAATCGAGAGTGTGCCGCCACACAAAGGGACGGATCGCCTCAAGAAACGCCTCGCCCGCCGCCACGTCTCCCGCGGCGGCGCGCGCTCGGGTGAAGGCCGCCCGCTCCCAAGGGAGCGCCGCGCTCTGATAATGCTCCAGCGCCTGCGCGTAAGGCACGGCGAGCGGGCTGATCTCGCTCGCCGGGCGAAGGCGCAGGTCAACCCGCGCGACATAGCCTTCCGAAGTGATCTCCGAGAGCAGCTTAAGGATCCGCCTTGTGTAGCGCTGCGCGGTCTCCCCCACATCATCACTCTCGCGGCGCGCAAGCCGCTCGGGATCGTAAAGCAGAACGGGATCGATATCGGAGGAATAGTTGAGCTCACCGGCCCCCTGCTTGCCCAGCGCGAGCGCTATGAAGCCATCCGCGCTGTCATCGCCGGTTCGCTCGTGGATCGCTGTGCGGATTGCCCGATCGAGCGCGCGGTCGGCAAACCGGGTGAGTTCCTCCACCACGCGCGCCAGCGCGAAAGCTCCCGCCAGATCGCCAATTGCAAGCGCACTGGCCAGCGCAAGCCGCTCGCGCCGAAGGGCAATGGCGGGGTCCTCATCATCCCCTCGGTCATAGGCCCACTGCAAGGCGGCCTCGCCTTCCCCTTGCGCTAACAGCGCTTCCAGCTCGGGCAAACGATCAAGCGAACGGTTGAGAAACGGCGCGTGTTCACGCGCGCGCTCCAAAGCTTTGGTCCAGGCGGCATTCTCTGGCATCAGACTTTCGATTTGGCGCTCCTGGCAGACAACCGCAAGCTTGCTGTTTGCGCCCATGCCGCCTGTGTGTAAGGCCTTGGCCCTCCTGGTGGCGGAAGAAGAAGAAGCGCATCGATGGCCAAAGCGATCATCCCTGCGGAATGGGCGCCGCAAGACTGGCTGTGGATCGGGTTTCCGCACCTTGCCGAGGAATGGCCCGGCTTTCTCGAAGCCGCGCAGGAACAGATCGCCGCCTTCGCCAACGCTGTGGCCGATAGCGGCCAGGCGGTGCGTTTGCTGGTGCGAGACGCGGCAAACGAAGCGCGCGCGCGGACGCTAGTGAGCGAAACGGTGAAGCTTGAGCGCCGCGTCTTTGGCGACATCTGGCTGCGCGACACCGGCCCCTTGGTTTTGCACGAAGGTGGCGAACGCGTCGCTCGGCGCTTTGGCTTTAACGGCTGGGGCGGCAAGTACGAAATGCCCGGCGATGAAAGCATAGGGCTGGAGCTGGCCAAAAGCGCGGGCTTGGCGACCAAAATATCGCCGATGATCCTTGAAGGCGGAGCGATCGATGGCGATGGCACCGGGCTGGCGGTGACAACCCAACAGTGTCTCCTCAACCCCAATCGCAATCCCGGTAAGGCGCGGGCCGAAATTGAAGCCGAACTTCGCGCTCAGCTCGGAATTGAGCGTCTGGTGTGGCTCGGCGAAGGGCTCGTGAACGATCACACGGATGGACATGTCGACAATCTGGCCCGTTTCGTTGCTCCCGGCCGGCTCGTCGTTCCCGAGGCCAACGAGCGCGATGATCCCAACACCGCGATCTACGAGGATGCGGCGGCGCGGGCCCTTGATGCCGGTCTCAAGGTGACGCGTATCCCATCGCCAGGCCGGGTCGAGCGCGGCGGCGTCATTGAACCGGCAAGCTTTGTGAACTTCGCCATCACCACGCATCTCGTGGTTGTTCCCACCTTTGGCTCGCCGCACGATGAAGCGGGGGTGGCCGCGATCGCCGCGCTGTTTCCGGATCGTGCCACAATCGGTCTTCGCGCCGACGCCGTTCTGGCGGGTGGTGGAGGCTTTCATTGCGCCAGCCAGCAAATGCCCAGCGCGCCTGAGGCGGCGGGTTAACGACCTCTTAAGATCTTTGCGCGATCCTCATGGCCCATGGATCACGCCCTTGCCCTTACCGTTCGCGTTTACAACGCATCGCGTCGCCGTCAGGCCGACGCTGCGCGTTGTGTCATCGTGCTGGCCAGCGCCGCCGCGCTGATCCTGGCCGGGCAGCCGCTGCCACTTTGACCGCGCAGCGCTTGCGAGCAAGGCTGTAACCACTCTCCAGTTTCACGCGAATTCCCACTGGATATCAAACCAGTGGGAGAGCGACTGGCTATGCTAAAATCACTGATTGCTGGAGCCTGCAGCCTTGGATTGGCCGCGCTTGCGCTCAGTGGTCTGTCTGGCCAGCCGACGGCGCAGGCCGCGCAAGACTACGCCCGGTCCGAAACAGAAGCTCCTATTTTGATCGAGCTGTTCACCAGCCAGGGGTGTTCCTCCTGTCCGCCAGCAGACCGTCTTGCGCATCGGCTCGATCGCGAGAGTGGCCTCATCATCCTTTCACGGCCCGTGGATTACTGGGATCGCCTGGGCTGGAAGGACACGTTGGCCTCGCCGGACAACACGGCGCTCCAGCGCGCTTATGCCCGGCGCGGGCTGGGCGGTTACAACGGGGTCTACACACCCCAGACGGTGGTCGCGGGGGCCTTTGGTGAGGTCGGTTCCGACGAGCGCGCGCTGCGCTGGCAAATTGATGCGGCCCGGCGCCTGGCGGGTTCGGCGCAGCTTCATGTGGAGCCGGTCGAAGGCAAGGGCTTTGCCGTGGGACTATCGGGAGAGACCTCTCGCGCGGCTGAGCTCCATCTTCTGGGCGTATCACGCGAAGAGCGCGTCACGATCAGCCACGGGGAAAATCGCGGTCGCACCATACGCTACACCAACGTTCTGATAGGTGAGGAAACGCTCGCAATCTGGCGCGGCGGGAAAGAGGGTTTTGCGATACGCGGCGATCAGTTGCGAATGGCGGGCGCGGACCGATACGCCGTGGTGCTGCGCGAGCCGGATGGTGGCCGGGTTTTGGCGGCGCGCTGGCTGCGAGAGGGGCTCTAGAAAAGCCGGAAAAGCGCCGCCAGCGCAGCCGCTCCAAGAACAACACCAACAAAGACCCGCCAAACGCGGTCATTCACCCGTCCAAACGCGAGCGAGCCCAGCCAATTGCCCAAGAGAACCAGCGGAAACAGGGCAAGCCCGAGGATCGCGATGCGCGGCGTAAAGACGCCCAGCGCCGCGCCCGATCCCACGCCCGCAAGCGCGGCCACGCCGAAAATCCCGACCATCGAGGCCTTGGCGGTCATACGCGGGATGTCGCGCCCAACATAATAGGGCACGACCGGCGGGCCGGGCATGGCGGCGAACCCCGTCAAGACGCCCGCGGACAGGCCCGTCACCGCTGTGGCGGCAGCGCTCGGCTGCTTGGCTCCGCGCTGCGGCAGCAGGATCGCACCAAAGGCCGACAGCGCGACCAAAGCGATCAACAACCGCGCAAGGTCGGGCGTCGTGATGGATAGCAGCCAAAGGCCCGGCGCTGTTCCCGCCACGACGAGCGCCGCGATCACATAAGCGCTGCGTTCCGCCTCGCGCGCGATCAGCCGGATTTCCGTCAGTGCCAGGAGCGCGGCCATGACGTTGATCGCCAGAACCGCCTCAATCGGCGAAAGAGCCAGCGCGAGGATGGGGACCAGCAATATACCGAACCCGAACCCGGTCAGCCCGCGGACAAAGGCCGCGCTCAAAGTCGCGAGCGCCGCGACCGCAATTTGCAGGGCGCTAAAGCCGTCGAAAAGCTCCACGCGGGATTAGTTTGCCAGATCAGGCGCGGTGGCCGCGCTGGTCAGCATGGCGATGGCTTCATCGAGCGGCAGGACCTTTTGCTCCTTCTCGCCCAGAATACGCATCGCAACGCTGCCTTCTTCGGCCTCGCGCTTGCCCACCACAAGAAGATACGGGACCTTGGCGAGCGAGTGTTCGCGCACCTTGTAGTTGATCTTCTCATTGCGCAGATCGCTATCGACGCGAAGGCCCGCCGCCTCCAGTCTGGTGACAGCATCCTTGGCGTAATCATCGGCGTCGGAAACAATCGTCGCCACCACTGCCTGCACCGGAGCCAGCCACAAGGGCATGCGTCCGGCGAAGTGCTCTATCAGGATGCCGATAAAGCGCTCGTAAGACCCGAAGATCGCGCGGTGCAGCATGACGGGGCGGTGCTTTTCGCCGTCCTCGCCAATATAGGTCGCATCCAGCCGCTCTGGCAGCACGCGGTCCGACTGGATCGTCCCCACCTGCCAAGTGCGCCCGATCGCATCGGTGAGGTGCCATTCCAGCTTGGGAGCGTAGAACGCGCCTTCGCCCGGAAGCTCTTCCCACTCCAGCCCATTGGCCGAAAGAGCATCGCGCAATTCCTGTTCAGCCTTGTCCCAATCCGCATCCGAGCCGAACCGCTGCTCAGGCCGCAACGCGAGCTTGATGTCATAGGTGAAGCCAAAGTCGCTGTAGACGGCATCGGCGAGGCTGATGAAGGCCTGCACCTCCTCGACCACCTGTTCCTCGGTGCAGAAGATGTGCGCGTCATCCTGCGTGAACTGGCGCACGCGCATAAGGCCGTGCAGCGCGCCATGCGGCTCGTTGCGGTGACAGCAGCCCATCTCGCCCAGCCGGATCGGCAGGTCGCGATAAGAGGTGATGCCCTGCTTGAAGACGAGCACGTGCGCGGGGCAATTCATCGGCTTCAACGCCATCCAGTCGGCGTCCTTGGAGACGATTTCACCCTCATCTTCGGTGTTCGGCACTTCGTCGGGGATGACAAACATGTTCTCGCGATACTTGCCCCAGTGTCCGGATTGCTCCCACTGGCCCGCGTCCATCACCTGCGGCGTCTTGATCTCGCGATAGCCGGCACCGTCCATTTTGCGACGCATATAGGCCTCGAGCTCGCGCCAGATGCGATAGCCCTTAGGGTGCCAAAAGACACTTCCATGCGCCTCTTCCTGCAGGTGGAACAGGTCCATCTCACGGCCGAGCTTGCGGTGGTCGCGCTTGCCGGCTTCCTCCAGACGGTGGAGGTGCGCGTTCAGCTGCTTCTTGTTGAGCCAGCCGGTGCCGTAGATGCGCGTCAACTGCGCGTTGTTCTGATCGCCGCGCCAATAGGCGCCCGCCGTGCGCATCAGCTTGAAAGCCTGCGGGTCAAGCTTGCCCGTGGAGGCCAGATGCGGCCCGCGGCACATATCAAGCCACGCGCCTTCGCTGCCCGGCTCGCCCGACCAGTAGACCGTCAGTTCCTCATCTTCAGGCAGGGTCTGAGCCCATTCCGCCTTGAAGCTCTCGCCTTCGGCCTCCCACTTGTCGATCAGCTGCTGGCGTGACCAGACCTCACGGATCAGCGGCTTGTCCGCTTTAATGATCTCGCGCATTTTCTCTTCGATCGCCGGCAGGTCTTCAAGGCCGAACGGCTCACGCGAAGCTGGCGCCATGACGTCATAATAAAAGCCATCATCGGTCGCCGGGCCGAACGTAATCTGCGTGCCCGGCCACAAGGCCTGCACCGCTTCGGCGAGGACATGGGCGTAATCGTGGCGCACCAGTTCGAGCGCGTCGGCCTCATCCTTGGCGGTGATCAGCGCCAGCTGCGCATCGCCCAAGAAGGGGCGGCCAAGGTCTTGCACTTCGCCATCAACGCGCGCGGCGAGCGCGGCCTTGGCAAGGCCAGGGCCAATGGCGGCGGCGATATCGGCGGGCGTCGACCCCGGCTCGACTTCGCGCACGGAGCCATCGGGCAAGCTGATCTTGAGCAATTCGGTCATCGTTCCATTCCGTCTCTTATGGTGCGCGCCTTAGGACAAGCGGACGCGCGCGCAAAGGGGCGGTGTGGGCGTTTCGAAACGATTTCGGGAGGACACCGCGCCACCCGAAACCGGGCAGCGGGGCCTTGCGCTTAGCGCGCGACCGACCGCCCCCGGACATCCGAGGTAGTGGTGGTCGTCGTAGTGGTCAGCGCAAGTGCCATGAACAGGGACATAGCGGGCCTGCGTTGCAATGTCATTACCGCGCCTGCTCGGGGGAGCAGAAGGAAAGGGGTGGCTCCATTTTGGAAAGCTAGCTTGACAATTGACGAATCCTATGACAAGTGTGCTTTCCATATTTGAGAGGGAACTTGACCTATGCCTATGATCTTCAAGTCCGTCCTTTGGGCGCTCTGCGTGATAACTATCGCCTTGCTGGCGGCTTTCGGCGTCCTGCCTGAGCGCGTGGCACAAGACGCCACCTGGCTCATCCCCGCGCTTGCGGTCTCAGTCCTGATCCTTCCGGCGACCCGTCGCCGCGTGCAATGCGGGAAATCGTGCGCATGAGCGGCGCTGAGACCAAGCCCTCCTTCTGGGGAGGCCCCGGTTTTTACATCGGACTAATAGCGGCCAGTGTTGGTGCGGTCGCAGGACTGGCGGCAGCGGGCGCGATCGAAGGGCCGATCGTGATAATACTGCTGCTCCTTCCGACCCTCCTTCTGATCCCTCTGATGCGCTCTGGCCAAAAGTGGGAAGGCGCAATGGGCCTCATGAGTCCCGCATTGCGTCGCTACAATTGGCGCATGCTGGTGGCGAGCATGGCCTACACTATGGGTATGGGCATCGCTGTGGCGGTCTCTAATCGCTATGAACCGGGGCCTGCAGCCACTTTTGGAATTACCTTACTGCCAACGCTGCCCACACTCGCCATGATTTGGGTGATGGCGCGCTACCTGATCGAGGAGACGGACGAGTATCTGCGCCACCGTGCGAGCATGGCATCGCTCGTTGGGCTGGGCCTTATTCTGGCCCTGGGGTCCTTCTGGGGCTTTCTGGAAACCTTTGGCCTTGTGCCAAACATCTGGGCTTGGTGGGTCGTGCCCGTTTGGGCGATCGGCCTTGGCCTTGGTAATCTTGTGCTGGCGCGGGTTGAAAAGCGTCGAGAGACCGAGGCAATGGAGGATGAGGCGTGAAGAACCGCCTCAAAGTGCTGCGCGCCGAACGCGACTGGTCACAGCAAGACCTCGCCGAGCGTCTCGGCGTGTCGCGCCAGAGCGTGAACGCCATCGAGAAGGGCCGTTATGACCCCTCGCTCCCGCTCGCTTTCACCATCGCCGAAGTGTTCGAGCTTCCAATCGAAGCGATCTTCAGCCGGGATCCAGAGGGTTAGTTGGTCCGCGCTGCGGCGCGTGCGGCTTCGGCCGCCAGGATCGCCTCCATCCCGCTGTCGACACCTTGCGCGTAGTCGGAGAACAGCAGCGGGGCTGGCAGATCAACGCCAACCGGGCCCACGGCGACGCCAAACAGTGTGTTGATCCAGAAACAGCGCGACCAATCGTCGCAGCCATTCTCCCAATCGTGATAGCCGGTGGACGCAAACAGCCGGATACCGGAATTGGGCAAAACCATGGGCATCCCGCCCCCTTCGGCCCAGAACTGCATCTCATCGCCCATGGGCGCGCCCGTCAGAACAGCGCGCCCACCAGCGCCGTGGATCGCGAAATAGGCGGTGACAATGCCTGCGGAGAAGGTGTCGCCATCGGTCAGGATGTAGACGCGGCCATCGGGCGCAACCAGCTCGCCGATGTCGCGCGCCACGCCCATCGCCTGCGTGTAGTCCCCGCCGCCATTGGCTCTGAGATCCATCACCAGATAGTTCGCTGGCTCCGCGCGCAAGGGAGCGGCCTGCTTTTCAAGCCACGCGCCAATCGGGGTTTCTGAGCTGCCGATAATGTCCCGCATCCGCCAATAGACGCCGCCATGCTCGAGCGTGTCGCTCCACAGCAATTCGTCAGGCTTGCGGCCATACCAAGTCGCCTCGGTCATAGCCGGATCGAGGAAGCGCCAGTCATGCGGGCTGTCCGCTTCCTTCGCGTGCAATTGCCCCTCAGCGTAACTCGAGGGATAGGTGAAACCGGTCTTCTCCTCTTCGACGCCGAGGTCCTGCGTAAAGGTCTCTCCATCGGCACCGACAAGCTCCAGCGTCACCGTGTCGGGCTGATCAATCACGCCGACTGCATGAAGCGAAGCGGGCGCAGCAAAGAACAGCGCCGAGCCTTGCTTCAAGAACGCCTCATTCCCACCGAAATAGCGGTCCATCCGCTCTGTAATCGCCTCAGGACTTTGGCGCTCATAGGCCGTGACGCGGGCGCCGATCAGCTCTTCATATTGCGCGTGCGCGCGCGTGATGTGCAAGCCATCGGCAAACCAGACAAACCGCACAGGCAGACTGTTCAACCGGCTGAGCGTTCCGCTGATGCTGACACCGGTGTGCCCGTTTTCGGGAATGGCACCAGCGGCGGAAACACCCATGATGAACTCGGCTTCGCTCATGGTGTCGGCGCGCGCATCGAGATCATCCATAAGCGCGTTGAACTCGGCCACCTGGGCTGGCGAATAGCTCTTATCAACCGCGACGAAGCGCCGCAGATAATCGAGATCCTGTTGCCGCGCCTCGACCGCGTTGGCTGGCGCGGGATAGTCAGCAGCCGGAATGTCGGGCGTGAAACGCCAAAGGAAGGCTCCAAAAGCCGCGCCGATTAGAAGAGACAGACCAACGACAAGGCCCAAGACAATCAAGGCAATACGCTTCACTCGCCCAATTCCTTTTGCAGCTCTTGGTAGGGTTTCATCCCAAGTCGGACGTAGTGAGACCGTCTCTCAGCGCAAGCGAGGCTCCGACGAACGTTATTCTTCATCCGCTTGAAAGCGCACGCCTGGCCTCGGCGTTTCATCGACCCGAAGCTCGAATATATCGGGCCGGGAATAGTGGCCCACCACATCAAAATCATAGCGCGCCTTGGCAAGGGCATCGGTGTCGATAGCGGTGGTGATGATCCCCTCGCCCCCTTCCAGAGGGCCCGCCAAAACATCGCCCATGGGCCCCGCGATCAGGCTGCCGCCAGCGATCAGTTCGCGATCCTCATCCCAGCCATCGATACGAGTCCCCAAGGCCGCCGGGCTTGGTACATATTGGCACGCGCTCGCCACAAAGCAGCGCCCTTCATGCGCGATATGGCGCATTGTGCTGCGCCACACATCGCGGTGGTCGACCGTAGGCGCGCACCAGACATCGACCCCCTTTGCGTACATCGCGGTGCGGAACAGCGGCATGTGGTTTTCCCAGCAGATCGCCGCACCCAGCCGTCCGAACGGCGTCTCCACCACCGGCATGGTCGAGCCATCGCCCAGGCCCCAGACCAGCCGCTCACTCCCCGTCGGCATCAGCTTGCGGTGCTTGGCCACAAGACCGTTTTTGGGTGTGATGAAGAGCGCGGTGCAATACAGCGAATTGCCGCTCCGCTCGATCACACCCAGAACCAGCGTCGTGCCCACGCGCCGCGAAAAATCGTTCAGCGCCTTGATCTCGGGCCCATCGAGCGCAACCGCGTTGTTGAAATAGCGCGCAAAAGCCTCGCGCCCCTCAGGAAGACGAAAGCCCAGCTGCGTGCCGAAAGTCTCGCCTTTGGGATATCCGCCGAGCAGCGCCTCTGGCATGACCAACAAATCCAGATCGAGCCCGGTGATCTCGGCTTCGTAGCCCAATACTTTCTCAAGCGTTGTGGCCTTGCCCGAAGGATCAGAGCCGATCTGAAGCGATGCGATCGTGGCGTGCGTCATGCCCTCAAGCCTTAACGCTTGACCCCGCGCGCACAAGCGCCCGGCTTACACACGCGCGCTCAAAAGCGCCCGCTCGCTCAGCCGCCCTGGCGCTTGGCTCCCGCCGAAACGCTGGCGCGCTTGGTTGCGGCGAGCTTGGTCGAACGTTCCTTGATGCCCGCCATAAAGCGCCACTCGCTGGTCGCGGTCCCGGGGGTAAGCTCGACCACCATATAGCCACGCTGCGCCGTGTCGGCCCAGAGCAGCTCATCGTTCTGCTCGACAAGCGCGCTGGCCACGTCAGCGGGGGCGAGCATGGGCAGATAGCCTTCCATGCCGGGCGAACTGATCGAGGACGTGCCGAACTCAACGCCAACAGCCACGCCATCCTGCGCCAGATCGAAATTCCAAGCGTTGTGCGTGTCGCCGGCCAGCACGACGAGGTTGGCGTCCGCTTCGAGCGAGGCCTTGAACAAACGTTCGCGCGCGGCGGGATAGCCATCCCAGGCGTCCATGTTTTGCGGCAGACCGGCTTTGCTCGCCATGGCCGCAGCGGTGAAGCGCCGTTCGATCCAGTCCGGCAGGCTGTCGCCCAGCATGTCAATCATCGTGGTGGGCGAGGCGACCTTGCCGATCAGCACTTGCTGCACCAGCACCTGCCAGGTCGCGCCGCGGGCGCGCGAAGCGGCCAGACCAGCGCTGAGCCACTGCTCCTGCGCGGCGCCGAGCAATTGGCGATCAGGATCCGCATAATCGCCGTCACGGAACGCGGTCAGCGAGGCCACCATTTCCTCGGGGCTCGACTTGCCTTCGAACAGCTTTTGCAGACTGAACTGCTCTTCTCGGCCTTCAAGCCGAGTGTCGATGCGGAACAAGGTCGCCAGATCACCCACGTCATAGGAGGCGTAAGGCTCATCCGAGATCGGCATCCATTCGCGATAGACACGCTTGGCGATCGCCTTACGCGTTGCCCAATCGCCTTCGGTCTCGCTCTGGTGGTTCTGAGCGCCGTCCGTCCAGCTGTCATTCGCGCTTTCGTGATCGTCCCACACCATGATCATCGGCAGGGTCTGGTGGATGCGCTGGAGGTCCGTATCCGCGCGGTAGGTCGCGTAGCGCAAGCGGTAATCGGCAAGCGTGATGATCTCGTTGTTCGGTTCAAGATCGCGGTTGGGGTGGATCTGGGCTTTGGCGGGGTAGCTGCCTTCGCCGTATTCGTAGATGTAATCGCCCAGGTGCACAGCCAGATCGCAATCGTTGGCCTCAGCCGCATGCGCGTAAGCGTTAAACCAGCCAAAGCCATAGTTGGAGCATGAGAACACAGCCATACGGAACTGGCTTGTCGGCCCCTGCGGCAAGGTGCGAGTGCGGCCCACTGGCGACATCGAACCACTTGGAGCGATGAAGCGGAAGAAATACCAGCGGTTGGGATCAAGGCCGGTCGCGATCGCCTTGGCGCACCAGTCGCGGTCCGGGCTTGCCATCACGCTGCCTTCAGCCACCGGATTGGCGAAGTCCTCGCTCGCCGAGACCTGCCATTCCAGCTTTGTCTCTGCCTCGCCAACATAGCGCGTCCACAAAAGGACGCTCGTCGCTTGGGGCTCCCCGCTGGCGACGTTGTGGGTGAACCCCCAGCCAAACCCTTGCGCCGAACCGGGCACGGCGGCCAGCGCCGCGGACGCGCCCGCTAGGCCAAAAAGGCCGCGGCGGGTGACATTGGTGGACGGTTTGGCGGGCTGCGCGATGCGGTCTGTCTTGAACATGGTGGCCGGTTAATCCCTGTGCGTTGCGGAGCTGTGACATATCTTGCCATAAGCCATTGCAAAAGGGCATGACGACGCTCGATGACGGACACACGCTTTCATACACTGCCCGATGGCCGCCGGATCGCCTTTCGATTGACCACCGGCGCATCGCCCACTCTCGTCTTTCTGCCCGGCTACATGTCCGACATGGACGGAGGCAAAGCGACCGCCTTGTTCGAGCGCGCCAAGGCCGAGAACCGCGGCTGCCTGCTGCTCGATTACTCAGGCTGCGGGCAAAGCTCTGGCGATTTTGCCGATGGCACCTTGTCGCGCTGGCGCGAAGAGGCGCTGGCGCTGATCGCGGCTTATGTTGAAGGGCCAGTGCTGGTTGTCGGCTCATCCATGGGCGGCTGGCTGATGCTGCTTGTGGCCGAAGAATTGCGGGGCAGCGCCGCCAACCCGCTTGCTGGCGTAATCGGCATCGCGCCTGCGCCCGACTTCACCACGTGGGGCTATAGCGAGGAGCAGCGTGCCGCAATGTCGGCGGGAGAGATCGTCTACGAAGACAACCCCTACGGCCCTGAGCCCACGCCCACCCATCCCGGTTTCTTTGCTGACGGGCAGGAACAGCTGATGCTCGCCGCTCCGATCGCGCTCAATTGCCCGGTGCGCTTGCTGCACGGGCGCGGCGATGCCGACGTGCCCTGGGAAATCAGCGTGGCTCTTGCAGAGTCGCTTGAGACAGACGACGTTCAACTCACCTTGCTATGGGATGGCGACCACCGCCTGTCGCGACCGCAGGATATCGCCTTGCTTGAGCGAACCGTGGGCGCCTTTTACGAGACCTAGATGACACCGCTGCCCATCCTCCTTCCCATCGCGCTGTTGCAAGTCGGGCCCAATCCCCAAGGCGCCGATACCTTCTCTGCGCCCGACATCACGCGCAATCGTCCCCCTCGCCCCGAGGATGGAACCGATCCGCTGGGGCTGAGCGATCCGAACGCCCAATGGCTGGCGCAATGCCTTACGCAGATCGAGGCCGATCCGGCCCGCGCCCACACGCAGGCGCAGATCAAGCTCATTGAGGCGATCGGAGCTGAGAAGGTGGTGGCCAATCACTGCCTTGGCCTGGCTTCGACCGAGCTTGGCCTTTGGGAGGATGCGCGACGCGCTTTCCTCGCCGCGCGCACGCAGACGCCTCAAGAGGAAATCCGCGCGCGGGCGCGCTTCGGCGCAATGGCGGGCAACGCGGCTCTGGCTGGCGGTGATCTTGAAGGCGCGCTGGTTTTGCTCACTCAGGCGATGAGTGAGGCTGAGACCGCCGCTTCCACCCCGCTTCAGGTGATCACCGCCATCGACATTGCGCGCATCCTCGTCACGCTCGATCGCCCGGAGGACGCGCTGGCTCCATTGGAGAGAGCGACCACGCTTGCCCCGCAGGACAGTGAGAGCTGGCTTCTGAAAGCCACCCTGCTGCGGCGGCTGGATCGGTTGGGCGATGCGCAGGCCGCTATCGAAGAGGCCGTCGCGCTGGCCCCGCAGGATGTGGAGATTGGGCTGGAGGCAGGGGTCATCGCGATCTTTTCCGGCCGCGAAGCCGCCGCGCGCGCCAGTTGGCAATCGGTGATCGACACACAGCCCGATTCGCTGGCGGCGCAAAAAGCGCGCGGCTATCTTGAGCAGATCGGCCCCGCATCCCGGAACTCTCCCGCAGCCTCGCCAGAAAGCGCCCAGCCATGACGCAATTCTCTGTCCTTGATCTTGTCCCCGTGCGCGAAGGCGGCAGCGTGGCGCAAGCCTTCGCCGCCAGCACCGCTCTCGCCCAAAGGGCCGAAGCGCTGGGCTGCAAGCGCTTCTGGGTTGCCGAGCATCACGCAATGGACGGGATAGCGGGCGGAGCGACTTCGGTGGTGCTCGCGCATATCGGCAACGCGACCGACACGATCCGCATTGGTGCGGGCGGCATCATGCTGCCCAACCACACCCCGTTCCAGATTGCCGAACAGTTCGGGACGCTCGATGCGCTCTTTCCGGGGCGGATTGACCTGGGATTAGGGCGCGCGCCAGGAGCTGGGCCCGAATTGCAGCGCGCACTTCGCAAGAACCTGGCGCAGGCATCGGAGTATTTCCCGCAAGACGTGATCGAACTGCGCGCGCTGCTCACAGGCGATGTCGATCTGCCGGTCAAAGCCACCCCTGGCCTTGGCGCAAGGCCCGAGATGTGGATGCTGGGATCCAGCCTGTTCGGCGCCCAGCTCGCCGCCAAGCTGGGGATGCCCTATGCGTTCGCCGCCCATTTCGCACCCGATCACCTCGATGAAGCGCTTGATGTCTATCGCCGCTCCTTCCAACCCTCCGAGGCGCTGGATCGCCCGCATGTCATGGTCGCGATGAACGTCTTTGCCGCTGAGACGAGCGAAGAGGCCGCACTGGTGGCCTCGAGCCAACTGCAAGCCTTCGTCGCCTTGCGCACCGGTCATCCGGGACGCCTGGCGCCGCCGATCAGGGACTATCTGGACAGCCTTCCTGCACAAGCGCGCGCGATGCTGGCGCATGTCGGCCAAGCGGGCGCGGTCGGATCGCCTAGCGATGTGCGCACCACGATCGAGGCGTTCCTTAAGCGCACCAAGGCCGATGAAATCCTGCTATGCGGATCGACCTACGACCCCGAAGCGCGTCTTGCCTCGCTTGAGCTCACGATCGAGGCAATGCACGCAGCCGTCGCCGCCTAAATCCTACAACTTTCTTGACACAAACCTAGGCTATCATCGTGCTTGCGCCGCGATGCCCTATCGCTGTAGTCAGGTACGATAAGAACAACTCGGGCTAATAAAATTGCAGCGCCGAAAAAACTGTAGGCCCACGATCGAAGCGTCCGTGTAATGGGCGCCCGGTATCGGGAGAGACGCCGTGTCGAACGCTTCCACCCTCACCCCCGCCGAGGCCAGAGCCTCCAACGTCGATCTGCGCGACGCGCTGACCGCGCATCTGCGCGCCTCGATCCTGCCGGGCGACACCCCCCTGACCGAAGCCGCCTTGGGGCAAACGGCTGAGTTTCTTGTCTCGGCCGGGTTTGAGAGGCAGCCCGGGCGTGAGGCCCTGCTGCTGGAATCAACCACGACCGGTCGCCGGCGGTTGCGGATCGGCATCGTCAACGAAGACATGCCGTTTCTGGTCGATTCGGTCGCCGCGGCGATCAACGCGATGGGCCTGGCGATCGACGTGCTGGTCCACCCGCTTGTTCCCATGGTCCGCGACGAGCAGGGCCAGCTTACCGCGATTGGCGTTGAAGACGCGCCGATGGAATCGATGATTTACATCGAGACTCCGCGCGTTGACGCACGCCAGCGCCGCGAGCTCTTGACGCAATTGCGGGTGATCCTCGCCGATGTACGCGCGGCGGTGTCTGACTGGCACGCGATCCAGTCGATCATGGAATCCGACGCCGACGCGCTTGAGCGCGCGCAAGGCCCCAACGCCCGCGAAGAAGCGCTGCTGCTGCGGTGGCTCAACAGCGGCATGCTGACCCAGCTTGGCCACCTGACACGCCATCGTGACGGCGCTTTGAGCGATGCGCTGGGCATTTGCCGCGAGAGCGCGCGCGATCTGCTGGCCGATGGGTCCTATGAGCGCGCGTTTGCCTGGTTTGAAGAGCGCGATGCGGACGGGCAGCCCCGCACGCTCCTGATCCTCAAAGCCAATCGCATGTCCAACGTGCACCGCCGCGCCGCGCTTGACCTGTTCCTTGTCCCGCGCCGTGAAGGGGGCAAGATCGTAGCGCTGTCGGTCCACGCCGGGGTGTGGACCAGCGCCGCGCTGGCGAGCGACGCCGATGACGTGCCGATTTTGCGCGGCCGGCTGACCACGCTCACTCAGGAATACAGCCTCAGCGCCAAGAGCCATACCGGCAAGGCGCTGGTCCACGCCTTCACCACCATGCCCTATGATCTGCTCGTTGGGTTCAGCGCGGGCGACACGCGGCGCCTGATCACATCGGTGATGAGCCTGGTGGACCGTCCACGCCCGCGCCTGATCCTCGTCAGCTCTCCGCTTGAACGGCACATCTACGCTTTTGTCTGGCTCCCGCGTGACCAGCTTTCGACAGGGGTCCGGCTGGAGATCCAGTCGCTGCTTATGCAAATCCCGAACGCCCAGGTCCTCGATTGGAGCCTCGAGGTTGAGGGCAGCGGGCTGGCTATGCTCGAGTTCCTGCTCGACACGCGCCAGACCGACGAGAGGCCCGACGCCGCTCCGTTTGAGCGCCAGTTGGAAGACCTGCTGCGCGGCTGGGGCGAAGCGGTTGAGCAGGCGCTGAGCGAAACCGATCAGGGCGCGCGCGCCGTCGCCATTGCGATGCGATACGCCGATGCGTTCCCGCAGGAATATCGCAGCCGTTTCGGAGCCGCTGAAGCCGCTCAGGACATCACCCGCCTGCGCGCTCTGGCGGCGCGGGCCGGGCGCACGGCGGATACCCGCGATGCGCGGCTCTATCAGCTCAGCGACGATCCGTCTGAGGTGCTGCGCCTCAAGATCTACCACACGCGCGGACGCTTTGCCCTGTCGGACGCCGTGCCCGCGCTGGAGAATTTCGGGTTTCGAGTGCTCACCCAATTGACCACGCGGCTGGCCGATGGCGTGCTGGGTACGATCCACGATTTCACCCTCGAAGCGCCCGCTGGCGCCGACCCCGCCAAGGTGCTGGAACGCGCTGAGGTGATCGAGACGGCCATCGCCTCTGTCCTTAACGCAAGCGCTGAAGATGATCCCTTCAACCGGCTTGTGATCGACACCGGGCTAAGCGCGCGCGAAGCGCAGTGGCTGCGCGCGATCTATCGCTATTTGCGGCAGACCGGGATGGGCTTCACGATTTTCACCGTGGTCGATGCGCTGGCCGGGGCGCCTGCCGCTACCCGCGCGATGTGCGATCTGTTTACCGCTCGCCACATCCCGCACTTCGAAGGCGAGCGTGAAGCCGCCATCAATGCCGCAAGCGCGGCGTTTTCGACCGCGCTCGCGCAGGTTTCCGCGATCAACGATGATCGGCTCTTGCGGCTTTATCGCGGCGTGATTGATGCGTGCCTTCGCACCAACGCCTTTGCCCCAGCCGCGCGCGACGCGTTGGCCTTCAAGATCGATTCCGCCGCGATGCCGGGGCTCCCCAAGCCGGTGCCCTGGCGCGAGATCTTCGTCTATTCGCGCCGGGTTGAGGGCATCCACCTGCGCTCTGGCCCCGTAGCGCGCGGGGGGCTTCGCTGGTCGGACCGGCGCGACGACTTCCGCACCGAAATCCTTGGTCTGATGAAGGCGCAAAAGGTCAAGAACGCGGTGATCGTGCCTTCGGGCGCCAAGGGCGGTTTCTATCCCAAGCAATTGCCGAGCCCAGCAAGCGATCGCGACGCCTGGGCCGCTGAGGGTCAGGCCAGCTACGAGGTCTTCATCCGCACGCTGCTCTCGATCACCGACAACATCGTCGATGGCGCAGTCGAGCACCCCGAGGGCGTGCGCGTTCTCGATGGTGAGGACCCCTATTTCGTGGTCGCCGCGGACAAGGGCACCGCGCGCTTTTCCGATGTCGCCAACGCGATCGCGCAATCCCGCGATTTCTGGCTCGATGACGCCTTCGCGAGCGGCGGCTCAAACGGGTATGACCACAAGGCGATGGGCATCACCGCCAAGGGCGCGTGGGTCAGCGTTCAGCGCCATTTCCTTGAGCTGGGTATCGACGTTCAAAGCGAAAGCGTGCGGGTCGCCGGCTGCGGCGACATGTCGGGCGATGTTTTCGGCAACGGCATGCTGCTTTCCAAGGCGATCAAAGTCGTCGCCGCGTTTGACCACCGGCACATCTTCCTTGATCCCGAACCCGATCCCGCGGCCAGCTGGGCTGAGCGCAAAAGGATGTTCGATCTGCCCCGGTCAAGCTGGGAGGATTACGACAAAGGCCTGATTTCACAAGGCGGCGGCGTCTATCCCCGCAACGCCAAGTCGATCACGCTCTCTTCGGAAGCGCAGGCCATGCTGGACCTCGACCGCGCTGAGATCGAGCCCGAGGCGCTGATCACCGCGATCCTCAAGGCGCGCGTTGATCTTCTGTGGTTCGGCGGCATCGGCACCTACATCAAAGCCTCGCACGAGGGGAACGCGGATGTTGGCGATCCGGCGAATGACGCGCTGCGTGTAAACGCGCACGAGGTCGGCGCGCGTGTGGTTGGCGAAGGCGCAAACCTTGGCACCACGCAGGCCGGACGGATTGAATTTGCGCTGAAAGGCGGCCGCATCAACACCGACTTCATCGACAATTCAGCCGGGGTCGATTGCTCGGACAATGAGGTGAACATCAAGATCGCGCTCGCCGCGGCACACCGCGCGGGCGAGCTGGACCAGAACGATCGCAACGCGCTGCTCGAGGCCATGACGGACGAAGTCTCCGATATCGTGCTCGAAGACAACCGGTTGCAAGCCTTGGCCCTTTCCGTCGCCGAAGCCAGCGGTCACGAAGCGGTTCCCAGCCTGCTGCGCCTGATCGAGCGGTTCGAAGATACCGGCGCGCTGGATCGTCAAACCGAAGGTCTGGCCGACGCGGAAACCTTTACCCGCCGCGCAGCGGAAGGCACAGGGCTGACCCGGCCCGAACTCGCGGTGCTGTTGTCTTCGGCAAAACTAGTGCTTCAAGACGCCATCGAAGCGAGCGATCTGCCCGACAGCCCGCAACTCGAGAACAGGCTGCTGCGCCTGTTCCCCGTGCCTATGCAGGACCGATTTGCCCCTCTTGTGCGCGGGCACCAGCTGCGCCGCGAATTGTTGGCCACCGATCTTGCCAACCGGATCGTTAACCGCCTTGGCCTTGTCCATGCTTTTGAGCTGGCCGAGGAAGAGGGCGTGTCGCTCAGCGATGTTGCCGCCGCCTTTGTCGTGGTCGATCGCCTGTTTGGCCTGGACGCGCTGTGGCGCGAGCTCGACACCCAGCCCATGCCGGAAGCCGCACGGCTGGCGCTGTTCGATCGCCTGGCGGCGGCCACCGCCAACTTGATGTCGGATGTTCTGCGCAGCTCAGCCGGCCAGATTGATCTGTCGCACCTCGTTGAGGATCTGCGCGCCGGTGTGGAAGAGCTGAAACAGGCGCGCGGTGATCTAATCAGTGAGGAAACGAGGCGGCGCGGACGCGCGTTGCATGACGCGCTGATCGAGAAAGGCGCGCCCGACGCTATGGCTGGCCCCATCGCCAATCTGTTCGACCTCGATGGTGCGGTTGGCCTGGCTCGCCTCGCCCTGGCGACGGGGATTGAGCCCACTCGCCTCACGCGCGCCTTCACCGATGTTGGCGAGCGCATTGGGCTGGACTGGGCGCAGGGTATCGCTGCGCACATGACGCCGTCGGATGTGTGGGAGCGCCTGCTCGTCTGCGGTCTTGCGCGCGACTTTCAGCAAATGCGGCTCGAATTCCTGCGCCGCGTGCTGAGCGATGACGCCAGCCGCGAGCATCCGCTCGACGCGGTCACCCAATGGAGCGCGCGCCATCGCGACGCGGTCGAGCAATTCCGCACTATGATCACCCGCGCGCAGGCCCAGCAGCCGATCGCTCCGGCGGTTTTGGCGCAGGTCGCTATCCAGGCGCGCAACCTGCTCGAACGATAGCCCGCTTGACGCACTGGCCATTTCACGCGACGTGAAAGGCCAAACGGGTCGGGAGAAAACTCTATGGGCGCACCCAGCGAAAGCGCGGACATCGTCATTGTGGGCACAGGCCATGGCGGCGCGCAGGCCGCAATCGCGTTGCGCCAGCGCGGGGCTGAGGGCCGGATCGTGATGATCGGGCGCGACACGGTGCCCCCTTACGAACGCCCGCCGCTCTCCAAGGAATATCTCGCCGGCGATAAGCCGTTTGAGCGGATCATGATCCGGCCCGAGGCCTTCTGGGCGGACAAGGGCGTTGAGCTGCGCCTTGGTGCCGCCGTCACCACAATTGACGCGGCGGCGCACAGCGTAACGCAGAGCGATGGATCCACCTTAGGCTATCGCAAGCTCATCTGGGCTGGCGGCGGTGATCCCCGGCGCCTGTCGTGCCCGGGCGCAGGGCTCAAGGGCGTATTCTATGTCCGCGACAAGTCTGACGCGGATGCGATGATGGCCGCGCTCGAAGCCGGCGCCAAACAAGCGGTTGTGATCGGCGGCGGCTATATCGGGCTTGAGGCCGCCGCTGTGCTGCGCAAGCTGGATCGCGCGATCACTCTGGTCGAAATGCAGGATCGGTTGCTGTCGCGGGTTGCTGGCGAAACTCTGTCGCACTTTTACGAAGACGAGCACCGCCGCCATGGCGTGGATGTGCGCCTCTCGACTGGGGTCAAAGCGATCAACGGCGCGCAGGGAGCGGTCACCGGCGTTACGTTCGATACGGGCGAAGAGGTGGCGTGCGACATGGTGATTGTCGGCGTTGGAATTGTGCCCGCCATTGCTCCGCTCATCGCAGCCGGCGCGGCGGCCTCGAATGGGGTGGACGTTGATTATTGCTGCCGCACGACACTTGATGATGTCTACGCCATTGGCGACTGCGCGGCGCATGCAAACCCTTTCGCGGACAGCGCGGTGATACGGCTGGAATCGGTTCAGAACGCCAACGATATGGCCAACACCGTCGCCAAAGCGATCATGGGCGAGAAGGAACCCTACGAAGCGCTCCCCTGGTTCTGGTCCAACCAGTACGATCTCAAGCTGCAGACCGCGGGGCTGAACCTTGGCTATGATCAGGCGATCACGCGCGGGGATCCGGCAACGCGCAAATTCACGGTGGTCTACACCAAAGAAGGGCGTCCGATCGCCTTTGACTGCGTGGGGACGATGAAGGACTATGTGCAGGGCCGAAAGCTGCTCGAAAGCCGTCCGGACCGGATCGATCCTGCGCTGCTGGCCGACCCCGAAGTGCCGCTCAAGGACCTGATCTGAGGCGTGTTCGTCTCAAGTTCGCTAGCGCTCACCGATCACCCACCCCGCCTCCCCGCCACCATACCCTAATGGTATTCATTGGTGGCCGGGCGGGGAGGCGGGGTGGGTGATCGCGCTTACAAAGACCCAAGCCGTTCCAGCGCCCAACACGCCGCGTCCGCGACCACGGGGTCTGGGTCCTCAAGCAATGCCTCAACCGGAGCAATCAGGTCCTCATCGGCGCTGTTGCCCGCCGCGTAGAGGCAATTGCGCAGAAACCTGTCACGCCCGATGCGCTTGATCGGAGAGCCTGAGAACACCCGTCTGAAACCCGCATCGTCCAGCGCCAAGAGCTCAGCCAGACGCGGCGCGACCAATTCTGCGCGAGGTAGGAATTCGCGCGCGGCGTGCGCGGTTTGCGCAAACTTGTTCCACGGGCACACCGCCAGGCAATCATCGCAGCCATAAATCCGGTTTCCCAAGGCCTCACGAAACTCGCGCGGGACCGGGCCCTTATGCTCGATGGTCAGGTAGGAAATGCAGCGCCTCGCATCGATGACATAGGGGCTGGGAAAGGCATCGGTGGGGCACGCATCCAGGCAGGCGCGGCACGAGCCGCACTGATCGCGCTGCGGGGTGGAGGGCGCGAGTTCAAGCGTGGTATAGATCGCGCCCAGAAACAGCCACGAACCGTGCAAAGGACTGACGAGATTGGTGTGCTTGCCCTGCCAGCCGATCCCAGCGGCCTCGCCCAGCGGCTTTTCCATGACGGGCGCGGTGTCAACGAAGACCTTGACCTTGGCCCCTGGTGCTTCGTCCACCAGCCAGCGCGCCAGCGCCTTCAGCCGTTTCTTGATGACATCGTGATAATCGCGCCCCTGGGCGTAGACCGATATCCGCGCGCGATCACCAACCGCGTCAAGCGCCATGGGATCAGAGCCCGGCGCGTAGCTCATCCCCAGCGCGATGACCGAGCGCGCCTCGGGCCACAGACCTTGGGGAGAACGGCGGTGGTGAAGGCGTTTCTCCATCCACTCCATCGATCCGTGGTGCCCCTCGCCCAGCCACTCTTCAAGCCGCTGTGAGCGCACAGGATCCTCGCCCGCGCCCGTGATCCCGCAGGCGGCAAACCCGAGGGCGCGCGCCTTGGCGTTAAGGCGTTTTTCCAAATCGTCGCCGAAACTTATGGTAACCGGCGGGTTAACCATATTTGAGGTTACTCCCGTTTAGCAGCACCCCTTAACCAATGGGCGTATGGATATGGCAGTAGGCGATCTGATGTCCGCGAGCAAACCCGCGGACCATGCAACTTTGGACGATGGACGCGCGCTTGCAGTGGAAGCGCGCGGTCTTGTCAAAAGCTTTGACGGCACACGCGCGGTGGACGGGGTGGACCTCTCCGTCCCCGAAGGCGCGATCTATGGCGTGCTTGGCCCTAATGGCGCGGGCAAGACCACGACCTTGCGCATGCTTTTGGGGATCATCGATCCGGATGAAGGCGTGCGCCGCGTGTTCGGCCATGACCGCCCCCACGATATCGGTCGGTTGATCGGCTATCTGCCTGAAGAACGAGGCCTTTACCCCGCGATGAAAGCGGTCGAGGCGATTGCCTTCATGGGCGCGTTGCGCGGACTGACGCTGGCCGAAGGGCGCAAGCGCGGGCTTGAATTGCTTGAGCGGCACGATCTTGGCCACGCGGCCGACCGCCAGATCCGCCAGCTTTCAAAGGGCATGGCGCAGACCGTCCAACTGCTCGGCACCTTGGTGCATCGCCCGCGCCTTGTGGTGCTCGATGAGCCGTTTTCCGGCCTTGATGCCATCAACCAGGGCAAGCTTGAGCGCATGATCCGCGCGCTCTCCGAAGAGGGCGTGACGGTGATCTTTTCCACTCACGTCATTCACCACGCTGAGCGCCTGTGCGAAGGCGTTGCGATCATTGCCGGAGGGCGCGTGCCTTACGCTGGCAGCGTTGAGACCGCGCGCGATCGCATCCCGGCGCAAGTGAGGCTTGAGACCCGCGCGCGCGAAGGCGCCTGGACGGCGGCTCTTCCCAAGGATGCGCGGCGTGAAGGCGATTTCTTCTACTTCTCGCTGCCGGAGACCGGCGTTGAACCCCTGCTCAAAAGCCTGATCGAAGGCGAAGCGGGCATTCTTTCCCTCTCGATCGAGCGCGCCGGCCTGCACGACGCCTTTGTCGCGATCGCAGGCGAAGCCGCCGCGCGCCAGCTCGAAGCTGACGCACAGACCTCTTAAGACAGACGAGACCACGCCAATGACCGATTACGCTCACACGGACGCGAAGGCACGTCTGTCCTTCTTTGAAGCCGCCTGGGTTATCGCCCGGCGCGATTTTCTCGCGGTGCTGTTCAGCCGGGCCTTCCTGTTTTTCCTGATCGGACCGCTCTTCCCGGTTCTGGTCGGCGGGCTGGCTGGCAGCATCGGCAAGACCACCACACAGCAGGCGGTGAGCGTCGAGATCGGCCTCGCCATGAGCGCGGAAGACAACGCAGCGATGATCGAGGCGGCCAGCGCCTTGCGCCCCAAAATGCGCGGCGCGGCGCCCATCTTCGCCGAGATCGAAGAGGCGCGCGGCAACGCGGCCTTTGATGCGCGCGCTTATATGGACGCGCGCCGGGGCAATTACGCCGCGATCCTGACCGGCACGCTGGCTGAACCCACACTTGTGGGCACCCAGCGCCAGGTCGATCGCTGGAGCGGTCCGGTCGAACTGGTCGCCGCGAGCGCGGCGGCCACCTCGCCAACGCGCTTTCCGCAAGCGCAAGGCGAAATCGTGACCGCCAGCGCGGCCTCCGAACGCTACAGCCGGGTGCGCACCGCGCAGGCTGCGCAAATGGTGCTGTTCCTCTTGACGATCCTGCTGGGCGGCATGGTCTTGTCCAACCTTGCCGAGGAAAAGGGCAACAAGATCATCGAGATCCTCGCCGCCGCTCTGCCAATGGACGCGGTTTTCATGGGCAAGCTCTTCGCGATGCTGGGCGTGAGTTTTGTCGGGATTGCGGTGTGGGGCTCGCTGGGCTGGGGGTTCTGGGCGATCGCCGAGGACGCGATCGTCACCGTCACGCAGACCAATTACCGCGACCTTCCAGGGCCAGCGGTGGGCTGGCCGCTCTTTATCGCGCTGGGCATCACCTATTTCTCGATGGCCTATCTGCTTTTGGGTTCGCTGTTCCTGACCATCGGCGCGATGGCCTCCAGCGTGCGCGAAGTGCAGACCATGTCGATGCCGGTGACCATGCTGCAGATCATGGTGTTCTTCCTGTCGGCGGCGAATATCGGGCAGATCGGCACCCCGCTTGAGATCACATCGGTGATCTTCCCGCTCTCCTCGCCTTTCGCGATGATGGCGCGCGCGGCGCTTGAAGAGACCTTGTGGACCCACGCGGTCGCGCTGGCCTGGCAAGGGTTCGCTGTGCTGGTGCTGGTCAAGGGCGGCTCGATGCTGTTCCGCAAGCGCGTGATGAAATCGGGCGGCGCGGGGCGCGAGAAAACCTCGCTTTTCTCCCGCCGCAAAGCCGCGCGCGATCCGGTGAGCCTGGAACCGGCCGAATGAGCCAGCGCAATAGGTAGCCAGACGAAACTCACTATTGACACTCCTGTCAGTTAGGGCAGGATGCGTAACCGGGAACGGGTATATCTTGGCAGCCTGACGCAAAACCAGAGGCTGGAAAAGACCGCTCTCGACAAGGAGAGAGAGCAGGCATGGCAACGACAGCACCCCCTTCGGACACCCCCCCTACAGACAGCGGGGCTCCGGCTGAGAAGCGCATCTGGCGCACATCCCCAAGCGCGCACGAAGCGTTGAAAGCGCATTACGAGGCGAACCCCGAGCAAAAGCTCGACTTCCCGCACAAGTGGGATGTCAGCCGCGCCGACATTTATGCAGAAAACCGCTGGCAGCCGATTTTTGCCGAAATGCAGGCCGCCGGCCCGCTGCACTACATCGATGAGAGCCCCTTTGGCCCCTATTGGGCCGTCGTCGGACACAAGGCGATCCAGCATATCGAAGCCCTGCCCGAAACCTTCTCCTCCAGCTGGGAATATGGCGGCATCACCATCCTCGACGCGCCTGAAGAGGAGAAGGACAAGCCCGCCGAGGATCGCTTCGAGCTGCCCATGTTCATCGCCATGGACCGGCCCAAGCACACCGGCCAGCGGCGCACGGTGGCTCCCAAATTCACGCCTTCGGGCATGAAAGAGATGGAGCCCGAGATTCGCCAGCGCACCGGCGAATTGCTCGATTCGCTCCCGCGCGGCGAAGTGTTTGACTGGGTCGACACAGTCTCGATCGAGCTCACCACCGGCATGCTGGCGCTGCTGTTCGATTTTCCGTGGGAAGATCGCCGGTTGCTCACCTTCTGGTCGGACTGGTCGGGCGACACCGAACTCGCCACTGTGCGCGAGCTTGATGAGTTTCGCCGCGGCATCCTGTTCGAGATGGCCGAGTACTTCCAACAGCTCTGGGTCAAGAAGACGCAGGAAGAGCCGGGCAACGATCTCATCAGCATGATGATCCACTCCGAAGCGATGAACCAGATGGACCCGATGGAGTTCATGGGGAACCTGGTGCTCCTGATCGTGGGCGGCAACGACACGACGCGCAACACGATGAGCGGGATCATCCACTCGCTCGATCTGTTCCCCGATCAGCGCAAGCTGTTCGAAGAGAACCCTGACCTGATCCCCAACGCGGTGCAAGAAATGCTCCGTTTCCAGACGCCGCTCGCGCATATGCGTCGGACCTGCACCGAGGACACCGAAGTCTTCGGCCAGACCATCAAGAAGGGCGACAAGGTTGTCCTGTGGTATCTGGGCGCCAACCGCGAAGAGAGCGTGTTCGAAGACCCGCACAAGCTCGACATCACGCGCGACAACGCCAAGCGGCACATCGCCTTTGGCTATGGCATCCACCGCTGCGTCGGCGCGCGTCTGGCTGAGCTTCAGCTGCGCGTTCTGCTTGAGGAAATGCACAAGCGCCGGATGCGCGTGCATGTCGCGGGCGATGTGGAGCGGGTGCGCGCGAACTTCGTGCATGGTTTCCGCAAGCTCGAAGTGGAGATAACCGAGTTTTAAAGGGCTTGGCTGTCAGACCACCGTGCGCATCGGCCTGAGGTGAAACTTTTTTCCCCTTTGCCACGTATTACCGGGTAGAAAATCCGATAGATACGGGACGTTTGGACATGAGTGACACCTCAGGATCGCGCCGCCTTTTCCTTGGATCGGCTATCGCTGGTCTGGCTCTTCCGCTGCTGGGCGGGTGCGGAGCGACGCCGGCGCAGGCCAAGTCTTATCGCATCACCAAGACCGAAGCCCAATGGCGCGCCAAGCTCACTAAGGGCGAGTTCTACATCCTGCGCCAAGCGGGAACCGAACGCGCCTACACATCGCCGCTCAACAAAGAGAATCGCAAGGGCACGTTCGTGTGCGCAGGCTGCGGCAACAGGCTGTATTCCTCAGCGCACAAATACGACAGCGGCACGGGCTGGCCGAGCTATTACCAAGCGATCGACAAGGGCGCCGTGGGCACCAGCACCGACTACAAGATCGGCTATCCGCGAACCGAAGTGCATTGCGCCGATTGCGGCGGGCATCTGGGCCATATCTTCGGAGACGGCCCCGCGCCGACCGGCAAGCGTCACTGCATCAACGGACTGGCGATGGATTTCATTCCGGCCTGACGCCGAGTGGGCGCTTCAGTCCGCGCGCACAAGCCAGAGTTTGAGCGACGTTCCCTCCGCCATCGGGATTGGCTCAAGCCAATCGGGCACCCGCCCGTTCTGCAAATCGGCCACAAACCCATCTTTCGCGGTGCGCGCGTAATTGTTCGCTTCCGTAAGGCCCGGGCACAGCGCCACATAGCGGCTTTGCCGGAGGCTCAGCGTTTCGCGCGCCTCAGCGCTTGAGCCCAAGGCGGTGGCAATCATCACGCGCATGCCCGCATCGCCGCGATGGTGGCTGGTAGCGATCACCGAATGGTGGCTGACCAACAGCAGCTTGGGCGCGATGTCGAGCGGGGCGAAAACCTCGCCCGGTGCCAGCGCGTTGAGGATATCGGCGCTGTCCTCGATCCGGCAATTGGACATTTTGAGACTTGTCTTGCCAGCGCTTTGCCCGCCCGCAACACTCGCCTGCGCGGGCAAAGCGAGCGCGGACAGCGAAAGCGGCAAGGTGGGCAACAGCGCGCACGCCAAGGCCAGAAGCGCGCCGATACGCGGCAGGGGCCGGTCCATCGTGCGAATGGCTTTCAGCCAGCGGTTGATCTGCCAGGCCAGAGGCGGGGCCGCGATCAGGCAGGCGACCGCGCCCGCGCGCGCAACGAGGATCGAAATCACAAAGGCCACGCCCAGAATGATCGCATAGTCGCCCCAGAACCGCCGCAGCCAATCGCTCGACCGACTGGCCAGATGCATCGCCGCGTAAAGACCCAAAAGCGGCGTCACCGCGTATTGCAGCGCAACCTCGAAGGTCTGATGCCAGATCGGCATGCCTTCCTTGACGTTGACGAACCAATGTTCGTGCACCAGCGGATCGAGCTCGGCAAAGCCGCCGCCGGTGGCGCATTGCGGAGCCATGGTGAGCAGCATGGCAAGCGCTCCTCCCGCCGCTGCGACAAACCCGCCGACGAGGACCGCAAACGGCAGTGGCTCAAGCCGGCCCAGAACGCTCAGCACCAGCGCGCCCCACAGGAACATCGCGATGTGCAAACCGCTCAAGGCGTCGCAATAGACCGCCATATCGCCAAGGCCGCGCGTCAAGACGAACAGCCCCGCGCTGGTGATGGCCAAGGACTGGATCGCGCTCACCAACAGCCAGCGCTGCGCGCGGTCGCGCAGCCAGCGCAGCGCCAGAACCGCAAAGATCGCCGCGGCCAGAAGCAGGCCTTCGATCGAGATTGTCAGCCACACCGCAAGGGCCGCTCCGATGACGCGGCCACCGGCCGTCTGTGAGCGCGCCACCAGGCCGTTCATCGCCGCGAGCGCGCAGACCAATTGCCAGCCGTGGTGATCGATGCGCATCGGGCCAAGCTGAAAGACCACCGGAACGCACACCACCATGATCAGCGCGGTCAGCGTCGTCTCCTCATCGCCCAGCAAGCGCCAGGCAATCCGCGCCGCCAGCATCATCGCGGCGCCCAGCGTGATGAGCGGGGTGATGACAAGCGCAGCCACTTGCGCCGAAGCGCTGCCCACAAACGGCGTCAGCACCAGGATCACCAAGGCCAGCGGAAGATCCACCAGACGCGACCAGTGCATAGCCACCCCTCCCGAAGCGGCGTCCACACGGTATTGCGTGACATCAAACCAGCCCTGCCCTGCCAACAGGTCACGCACCTGGATAAGGCGCATCGTATCGTCGGGATCGGGAAAACGCAGCTGTGTGATCGAAGGCCAGTTCACCAGCACCAAAAGAGCGCTCACAATCGCCCAGGCGGTGCCCAGCCGGATCACGAAATCAGTGGGAAAGGTCCCGCGACGCCGCTCGACGAACATGGCTCATCCATTCTCCGAAGGGTCTGCGCGAAACACGATTCGGCTGCGCAAGAGCCAGGTGGCGGTGAAGGAGATAACGATGGCCACCAGCTTGGAAACCATCGGCTGCGCGCCGGTCCAGTCGCCCACCGTCACGATCAGCGCGGTCAGGCCCAGCCCCACCAGCGCGGAGATCACAAACAGCGCCTTTTGCCGCGTGCGCGCAAAGCCCCCTTCGGCAACGCCATGCTGAAACACAGCGCGGCTCGACATCAGCCAATGCGCAAGGATCCCCAGCGAATAGCCCATGGCCGAGGCGGGCGTGGGGTGCAGGCCCGCTTCCATGAAGGCCAGAAAACTGCCGACATCCACAGCCAGCGCGCCCACGCTGGCCAGACCATAGCGCACCAGCCGCACATCGCTGAGCCTATGAAAGAGGGTGACGAGGGCCTGCGTCATCTGTCAGCTGCGCTCCTCAGCAAAGACAAACAGCAAGCGCACCAACCAAACGCTGGTGAACGAAGCGCACATAGCGGCAAACTTCGCCGGCGCGGCGTCGAACCCTTGCAGAGTGCCCAGTTTTACAATGCAGGTTGTCAGGATCAGACCCAACAGCGCCGAGGCAAAGAACTGGCCCTGCTGACGCCGACGTCCGCGGGTATCGAGCGCCAGGCGATCCGCGAAGACTTTGCGGCTGGTCACCTCCCAGTGCCACACCGTGCCCAGCAGATAGCCTGTGGCCGCCGAAATCCCGACGCCAATCCCGCCTGAAAGCAGCAGAGCAAACGCCATCAGGTCGATCACCGTGCCGCTGGCGCTGGCAAAGCTGTAACGCACAAACCGACCCGCCAGAGTGGACGGCGCCAGAAGGCGCCCCACCAGGCCCGCCGTGCGCCGCGATGTTGGCGCGGTCTCCAACATCAGGCGCGCTTCCGGGTGTCTTCTTCTGCCAAGGCTTCGTTGGCCTTGATCCGTTCAGGCACGCCGCGAAGGCTGGTGAGCGCCGCCACCTGATCCTCGTTCAGCGGCTTGGTGACGCTCTCGGTTTCAACCGCGCGCGCGGCGATCTTGGCCTCTTCGCCTTCATCGCCCGCTTCGTGGTATTCGGCGTCCTCGTTGACGCACCACGTGTCGTAGACGCGCTGTCCAGCAAGGATGTTCTCAACCGTGAGCATCGCGGTCATCATCGCGTGATCCTGGTTGTTGTAGCGGTGCATGCCGTTGCGGCCCACAAGGTGCAGGCTGGGGTGCTTGTCTTCAAGTTCCACCCGCATCGCCTGAACGTTGGCTTCGTAATCGTCGTCATAGACCGGATAGGCCTTTTCCTGACGCACGACCGCGCCTTTGACGACCATTTTGGGATCGCACAGGCCGAGGATTTCCATCTCGCGGGCGGCTTGCGCGATGAGCTCATCATCCGAGGAGGACCACAGGCCATCCCCTTCGAAGCAGAAATATTCGAGCCCCACGCAGGCCATGCCCTCATCGGGCACCATTTCCGGCGACCAGCTGCGGAAGTTCTGCACGCGGCCAACCTGGACCCGGTCATCGTGGATGTAGATCCAGTTGTCGGGGAACAGGTCCTCCGATTTCACCATCAGCGCCACTGTCAGAAAGTCGCGATAGCGCAGGTTGTTCGCCTGAAGCGTCGATTGCGGGAGCGGGTGGATCCGCTTGGAGAGCTCGCGCATGGGCGCTGAGCTGATCGTATCCTTCGCGCGGATCTGGACCTTGCCGTGCGCGCTGACGGCCGTCATCGACCAGTTGAAGCCTTCATCGTTGGGACCAATCGCCGCAAGCTGATCGAGCGCGTGGCCCATCAGAACCTGGCCCTTGCCCGACGCTTCGACATGATCGCGCGCCGCGTCCCACATCATGCCCGGCCCAAGGCGCGGATAGCGGAAGGTTTCCAGCAGCGTTTTGACCGCTTGCCCATCATTGGGCTTTTTGTTGAGGCCAAGACTGCGCTTCAAGCCGTCGGTCACCGCGCCCCAGAGCGAAAGGCCCTTGATGCGCTGAGCGGCCCAGTCCGCGCTCATTTCATCGCACGGCATGCCCCACACCTTCTCGGTGTAGGTCTTGAAGAAGATCGAATAGAGCTTTTTGCCAAACTGATTTGTCGTCCAGTCTTCAAAGCTCTTCACATCTTTGATGGGAAACAGCTTGTAGCGAAGATAGCTCGCCATGCAGACGGTCGAGCGCAAGATGCCCAGGTTCCAGAGCGCTTCGAAGGCCCGCAACGGATAGCTGTAGAACTTGCCTTCGTAGTAGATGCGGCTCATGCGCGGCCGCTGGATAAAGTCGTCGGGCAGGATCTCGTTCCACAGATCAACGACGGCTTTCGACTTCGAAAAGAAGCGGTGCCCGCCAATGTCGAAACGGTAGCCCTCGTGCTCGACCGTGCGGCTGATGCCGCCGACATAGGTTTCATCCTTTTCGATGATCGCGACGGTTTTGCCCTGCTTGGTCAGCAGGTAGCCCGCGGTCAGACCAGCGGGCCCAGCGCCAATGATCGCAACATCGACGTCAAGAATACCCCGCTGAAACCTGTCTTCAGTCATCAAAGCCCCCAAAAGCTGTGGCCAGCCGCCCGCGCGACCGTGTCATTGCCGGGAGTGAAGGAAATTGGTTAGCGGTTGGTAAACAGGGGCCTTTAACCGGGGCCTGATGACCAGAAAATTTTCACGTCCCTACGTAGATGTCCCAGGACGCGCTTCGGAGCCTTACTCGCCGAGCAGGCCGGGCGACTGCAAACGGGCCGCGAGGCGAGCAAAATCGCCCAGTGTAAAGGTGTCTTCAAACACCACGCCATAATCGCGATCACGCCGCCAACGGACCTTGGCGCGCACCTCGGAGAACTCGGGGATCGGTTCAAGCGTCTCGATCCGCAGGTTCTGATCAATCGCAAACAAGCCGTCGCACTCAATCCGCGCGCCCTGCTGCGAGAGATTGGCGATCACCCCTTCCGCGCGCTGCGTAAGGGTGGAAATCCGGATCGGGAAATAAACTTGCAGGCGCAGGCCGCGCTTTGGGTATTCCCCGGCTTCGCTGATCAAGCGCGAGACGTCGACAGCTTTAGCGAACTGGAAGCCGACCTCGTTGTCGCGGTCCCAGACCGGCTCAACCTCGTAAGAACCGCCGCCTGGCATGTGCAGCTCCAGCGGGGATCCTTGCGGCAGCGCGTGAAACAGGCGCACGCTGACCCCGGTTTCCGAGACATCGCGAATGACGCAGACAAATTCGCCATTGGGCGAGACCAGCTTGGCGGCCCGGATCAAGAGCGTGAAGCGCGGGGCGGCGCGCTGATCGGAATGCTCGGGTGCGCGATCCGCGGCGCCCGGCTCCGCCGCCGGCTGCGCGTCCGGCGCCTGGATCGCCTCGGTTGAAATGGCTGCGTCCTTGCTACTCATACAAGTGTCGGCGTCGCGCGCTGCGCAGGCGTGGTCTTCGTGCACAGCTGACTTCCCTTAATCCTGACCGTTCCGTCAATCGTGTAGGCGAATTCAGGTTAAGGCTCAGATAATGATGTATCCGGTTTGCCCGGGTTGAGACCCCGAGGCCCGGGTTAGGAGCGCTCTAACCGAAAAGTCTGGAGGCGGGTCATCCCGACCGATTGCGCATAGCCTGTCACCGGATAAGCGCCCGCCATTACCCAGGAATGGGCTTCGATTGGCTGGTCCGCTTTCTCGCTTGGGGACACGCCAAAATGAACGGAAAAGCTGATCCGAGCGGCGCGCAGGCAAACCGCTGCGACCAGCGTCTGAGCGAGGCAGTTCGAGTTCCAGGGCGTGAAACGCGCCACGCTTTCGATCGTGCGTCCGATATGGCGCGCGCGGCGTCCTTCCCGGCTGGGTTCGCGCGCCGCTGGAATCGCGGATGGCGGCGCTGTGGCGTGATCGTCGCACACCTCGCCAAAGATGGGCGCGTAGGTCCGAAACGGCAGGCTCAGCGCCGCAGCGCGCGCGATACCGAGCGCGATGAACACGAACGGCCCCGCAAAGGCCTGACGCACGGTCACGCCCATGCGCCTTTGCCGCTTTTGGCCCATGGGCAAATCTGGAAATGCGTGTCGATCATCTCTGCGCGCCTGTTAAGCGATCTCGAGGCGAAAGGCGAATGTCCAAAGCGCCCAGCCTGCGCGCGCAAACGCCCCGCAGCGCAGCCGAGGGAAAGCCATCGAGGACAACAATGTCGCGTCTCCCAGATGCTGACTCGAATCTCAACAACTCAACTCAAGTGTGGCTAGGGATTGGGGCGCGCGTTCCCCCTCCTTTCTTGATTGGGCAGGTCAGCTCTTACCTTTCAAAGGGTACACTTCGCTAATCCCACCAAGCTTAATCGTAGCATCGAAACGAATTTGTAGCCGAGCCGCCGCCAAACAGTCACCACGGTTTCGCTAAAGGGACGCTCCCGTCCCTTAACGTTCTCCCATAATTTGCACTCGGGTTCGCAAATGGGGGAAATCATGAGACTCACGACGAAGTCCGCGCTTTACGCGGGAACACTTCTTGCCACCGCACTTGTCCTCAACCCAGCCATTGCGATGGCGCAGGAACAGAACGAAGAGCGCGACCAGGACGACAAGACCCCCTCCGCGACGCCCGAAGACGGCATTGTCGTCACCGGTTTCCGCCAGGCGTTCAACAAGGCGCTGGATCGCAAGCGCAACGCCGACCAGGTGATCGACGTCATCACCAACGAAGATATCGGCCAGTTCCCCGACCAGAACGTGACCGAAGCGCTGCAGCGCATCGCGGGTGTCTCGATCCAGCGCAATAACGGCGAAGGCGAGCTTGTCAGCATTCGCGGGCTTGACCCGATTTTTACCCGCGTCGAGATCGACGGGCGCACCACGACGATTACCGCCGACAGCTCAAACCCTGAGCGTTCGGCTGTGCTCTCGCCGCTGGTCTCAGACCTTTACAGCTCGATCGAGGTCGTCAAATCGCCCACCGCAGCCGATGTCGAAGGCGGCATTGGCGGCACTGTGCGGCTTAACACGCCGAGCCCGCTTGAAATTGGAAAGCTGACCTTCGCTGCCGAAGCGGGCGTCAATTACAGTGAATATCGCGAAAGCACTGAGCCAAACGTCCTGGGTTTTTACGCGGACACTTTTGCCAATGGCACTTTGGGCGTGCTCGCGATTGTCAGCTATGAAGAGCAATCGCGCCGCGTCGATCTCTACCAGAACAACCCCTATTTCACGATTGGCGAGGGGGATCTCGATGATGATAGCGACCCCGCACAGCTCGCCCTGGTTGGCGGCGTTGTGACCGACCGATCGCGCCAGGAGCAGCGCGATGGTGACCGCCAGCGCTTCAACGCAAGCGTCAAGGTCGAATACGAGCCCAATGATGACCTGTTCCTTTCGCTCAACGGCTTCCTTGCCCGCGATGAGCGCGATGAAGACCGCTCGCGCATTCAGGCGCAGTGGGGTCGCGGCAATGTCACGGGTGGGACAATTGGTCCGGACGGCGAAACGCTGGATACCGCCACCTTCCGCCGCCACCGCGTCGATCTCAACACGTTCAACCGCATCGCGACGATTGAAAGCTATGGCGTGACCGGTGATGTGAGCTTCACTCCGGATGCCTGGACGATCGACGTCAACGCCAATTACGGCCAGTCCGAAGAAGATTATGACGAATACGTCGTCCAGTCGCGCATCAATCGCGACAGCGCAGGCGGCTATGATATCACGCAAAGTGCGCGCACGCCGGTCAACTTTACCGACGCGGCCAGCCTCGCGCTTGAAGATATCGATGTGCGCTCGCTCAACTTTGAACAGCGTATCATCAGCCTTGAGGAATACAGCGGGCGCACCGATATCGCGTACGAATTCGACAGCCCGGTGCTGCGCGCGATCCAGTTTGGCGGGCGCTATTCGAGCACTCGGTTTGATCGTCTGCAGGGGGTGATCCAGTCGGACGCGGACTTGACGCTCGCTGATGCGCCCGACGCCAATTACGTGGTCGACAACAGCTTTGGCCGCGGCGCGGTGGACGGCATTCTGGGCCTGTGGCCCTCGACCGATCCGTTCACCTTCTACAACGCCTTCCCCTCGACCGAGGAATTCTCCTTCAACGATGAGCAGGTCTATTTCGTCGAGGAAGAGGTCTTTGCAGGCTACGGCATGCTCAAATTTGATGGCGATGTCGGCGGGCAGGATCTGCGTGGTAACATCGGCGTGCGCTATGTCGACACTGGCTTTACCGGCGAGGGCCGGATCGATGTCGACAGCGCCGATTTCGGCGAGATCCTGATTGATGACGCCCCTGCGCTCGATGCCACCTACCAGGACTGGCTGCCTTCGGCTAACGTCGTGCTCGCCTTTGGCGAAGACGACAACGTCCTGTTCCGCGCGGCGGTTGCCCGCGTGCTGACGCGCCCGACGATCGAAGAGATCAATCCCAGCATCGACCTGAACTTCGATGATCAGGATGGCAGTCGCGGGAATCCCGAACTCTCACCATTCCGCGCCTGGTCCTACGATGCGGGCGTCGAGATCTATTTCGGTGAGGGCAGTGAGGGTCTGTTTTCCGCGACCTTCTTCTACAAGGATGTCGAGAACTTCATCGCGCCCACGCAGATCATCGAAAGCTACGGCTTCCCCGAAGAGGGGATCGCGCAGCAGGACTACCTCATCAACACGTTCGAAAATGGCGGCGCGGCCGAAATCTACGGGGTCGAAGTCAACTTCCAGACCCCGTTCACTTTCCTGCCCGCGCCGTTTGATGACTTTGGTGTCTTTGCCAACTACACTTACACGGACAGCAGCTTTACCAACTCGCTGGGCAACACGTTCAGTTTTCCCGGCGCATCGGAGCACGTTGCGAACCTTGTCGGCTATTACGAGCGCGGCATCTTCTCAACGCGCCTTGCCTACAATTACCGCGATGACTTCCTGATCGTGCCGTCCTCGGCTGCAGATGGCAGCAATGCGAGCTTTGGCCAGGGAGCAGGGCGCTTCGACTTTGCCGCGCGGCTGCGCTTTGACAACGGAGTTCGTGTGAACTTTGACGTGCTCAACATCACCGAAGAGCAGGAATACAACTACTTCGATACGCCCAACCGTCTGGACGACTTGACCTTTGAGGGCCGGGTGTTCCAGTTCTCGATCGGGTATCGTTACTAAGCGTGCGGGACCGCTTGGTGAGACTGGCGACCGGTGTGGTCTTGGCCATGGGATGCGCGGGGCTGGCTTCGATCAGCCTCGCGCATGAAGGCCATTCGCGCGCCATCCCGCCCTGGCAGATGGCAAGCGCATGGCCGGACCGGGTGGCGGCGACCGTCACCCGCGATCCGACCACCAGCTTTGCGGTCACCTGGCGCACCGATGATAGTGTGGGTCGCCCGCGCATCCAGCTCGCCAAAGCGAGCGCGGATGCGCGCTTTGACCTCACCGCAAAAACCTTCAATGCGCGCACAGAGCGGTTTGATCTGGAGATCATGCGCCAGGGCGTTGGCGAGAATGCGCGCCAGGCCTATTCGCCCTTCAACCAGGGGCTGGGCGCAGTCCACCACCATTCGCACATCTTTGAAAAGCTCACCCCTGACACGCTCTATGCCTACCGGGTCGAAGGCGAGAAGGGCCATTGGTCCGAATGGTACCAGATCCGCACCGCGCCCAAGACGGGGCCGATGACGATGGTCTATTTCGGCGATGCGCAAAACGGTATCCTGTCGCATTGGAGCCGGATGATCCGCATGGCGGGGCGCACCGCCCCTGATGCGCGCTTCATGCTTCATGCGGGCGATCTCGTCGACAAGTCGGACCGCGATAAGGATTGGGCCGAGTGGTTCACCGCAGGCGGCTATTGGCACGCAACCCCGATGATGATCCCGGTCGCGGGCAATCACGAACATATCGGCGCGCGGCGTGCCGATGGGTCGAACCGCAAGCGCGTGCTCACCCCGTTCTGGCAAGCGACCTTCACCCTGCCGGTGGAGAAGGAGCTGCCCCAATACCTCCACGAACAGGTCTATGACAGCCGCCTTACCCCTGACGTGCATGTCTTTGTGATCAGTTCAACGCTGGAGCCGTTTGAAGCGCAGGCTGAATGGCTCGATGCCAAGCTTGCAGCCTCGGATGCGCGCTGGAAAATCGTGACCATGCACCATCCCTATTTTACGCCCGCCGCGTTTGACCGGCGCGACCGGGACCGCGAGCGGCGCGAGGCATTTTCGCGCGTGATCGAGGCCCGCGATGTCGATCTGGTGCTGACCGGGCACATCCATTTCTACAACCGCAACAGCCAGGTCCCCGCGGGCGAAACGCCGAGCGCGCGCGTCGCCAAGGGCGAAGGCCGGATCGTCGAGACGATGTATGTGATCAGCTCGAGCGGCGCGAAGGTCGGCGGCGAATTCCCGCGCGCAATGGTGGAAGAGCAATTCCTCGATGGCATCCCCGATCAGGGCCGCCTCAGCGCAGACCGCGTTGCCGGCAACACGCCGATGTTCCAGGTGATGCGCTTTGATGGCGGCAAGCTCGCCTTCACCGCATATACCGGGACGGGCGAGGCCTATGACGCCTTCACGCTTGAGGATATGAGCAATGGCCGCAACCGCATCGTCGATGGCGAAGCGGCCTATGGCGACACGCGCTATTTCGGGAATACGGGGCCCTATGAAGACCATAATGCGCTTCCTTGAAGTCTGCCTTGCGCTTGCTGCGCTCAGTGTAGCGAGCCTCGCCTCAGCCCACCCCAACCACGCCGAAGCGCAGGCCCCATGGGACACCGCTTCTGCTTGGCCCGACCGGATTATCGTGACGCTCCCCGATGATCCCACCACCAGCTTTGCCGTCACCTGGCGCACCGAGGCCGGGGTCGACCAGACAATCGCGCAGATCGCTCTGGCAAGCGATGACACCCGCTTTGACGTTGGCGCCACCAGCGTGAGCGCTGCGTCGGAATATTTTGATCGGGCTTCGGTCAATCCGGGCTTTGGCAAGGCCCCCGGCAATATCGGACGCGCGCCGGTGATCTATCACAGCGCCCGGTTCACCAAGCTCAAGCCCGACACGCTCTACGCCTACCGGGTACGCGGCGCGAAGGGCAATTGGAGCGAGTGGTTTCATTACCGCACCGCGCCAGCAAGCGGTCCGGTCAAGTTCCTCTATTTCGGCGATGCGCAGCGCGGCGTCTTATCGCATTGGTCGCGCATGATCCGCGGCGGTTTCGCCGCTGCGCCCGATGCCGATTTCATTCTCCACGCCGGCGATCTCGTCAACAGCGGCGCGCGCGACACCGAGTGGTCTGAATGGTTCAAGGCGGGCGATTTCATCCATTCCAGCCGCGCGGTCATCCCGGTTGCGGGCAATCACGAATATGTGTCCACCAGCGAGGGGGGCGCGAGGGACAATCGCGCCGTCCTTTCGCAGCATTGGCGTCCACAATTCACTCTGCCGCTTGAAGAAGGCCTTCCCGAGCCATTGGCCGAGACCGTCTATGATGTGCGCTATGGCAAGGACCTGCACGTTTTTGTGCTCGATAGCTCGTCCCCGTCGTGGGACGAACAGCTTGCATGGCTTGCGCGGGTTGGCGCGGCGTCCGATGCACGCTGGAAGATTGCGAGCTTTCACCACTCTCCTTTCCGCCCCGGCATTCGCGACAAGTCCAAACATCTGGCGCGGCGTGACGCGTTTCTCGATGCGGCCAAGAAAGCCGGTATTCGCATGGTGCTTGCCGGTCACAACCATTCCTACGCAAGGGCAAGCTACGGAGAAGGGTTGATGGCGAAGACCACTCCCGGCGATCCCAGAGCGCTCGAAATGGTAGTCGTGGTGGCGGTTTCTGGCGGAATGACAGGGAAACAGACCGGTGAAAAATACGAACGGGGCAACGCTGCGCTGGCCGATCGCTTGAAGCTCGACCGCTGGGCCAACAACACGCCCACGTTTCAGGTCGTAGACATTGATGGCGACGAGCTTAGGTTCCAGACCCGTACCGCGATGGGGGTTGTCTACGACGCCTTTACGCTGACGCTTGCCAATGGCCGCATGACGGTGATCGACGGGGAGGTAAGCTTTGGCCCGGTCCGCCAAGAAAAGGACTGGAGCCGCTACCCCGGCCACCATGATCTAAAGTGAAACCCTTTGCAGGCCGGAACGAACCGCCGCTAGGATGTCCGCTCCCACCTACCAGAATGCGACATTCGCCAAGCGCCAGATGTGGGCCGTCAGCGGAAGGTCGGCTTTCCGGCTCAGAAAACCACGAAGCTGACCGTC
>JBCBYM010000079.1:0-12309 GCA_039815865.1 Pseudomonadota bacterium | reverse complement strand
ATGAGACGCAGAACGACTTTCGCCCGGTCAACGGCGGCCTGAACATCGGCGGTGGGAGAATAGCGGCTCGGCGCTTTCACCAAACCGGCAATGATAGCGGCTTCGGCCACGCTCAGCTCCTTGGCCGGGTGGCTGAAGAATTTGCGGCTGGCGCTGTCGATCCCATAGGCGCCGCCGCCGAAATAGACCTTGTTGAGGTAAAGCTCGAGGATTTGCTCCTTCGAGAATTTCCACTCCAGCGCCATCGCCAGTACCGCTTCGCGCGCCTTGCGATCAAAGGTGCGGTTGGTGTTGAGAAACACGTTGCGCGCCAATTGCTGGGTGATGGTCGAGGTGCCCCCCACTCGCTCACGCGCGCCGGTTAGCCCCTCGATCATGGCTCCGGTCAGGCGGATCGGATCCACGCCGTAATGATCGTTGAACCGCTTGTCCTCGACCGCGATCATCGCGTTCTTCATTGTGTCGGGGATGTCCTCATAGGACAGCCACTCGCCAAAGCTCGGCCCCAGTTCGACGATTTCAGAGCCATCGCGCGCGCGCACAAGTATGGTCTGCGCGGTCTGAGCCGAGCGCAGTTGGTAGAAGCTGGGTATTTCGCGCGCAGCAAAGCCAACGGCGAAGGTCAGAAACAAAACCCCCAGCAAAGCGACAGCAACGCCCGCGAGCGAAAGGCGCTTGAACCACTTCCACAAGAACGAGGGCCGCTTTGGGCCGCTGGCCTTCGGGCTCTTCTTGGGGGTCGCCTCACGCGCGCGTTCGCTCGCCGCTCGGCGGCTGCCGCGCTTGCCCTTGTTTGTAAGCTGTTTGCCGCGCTTGTTCATTCGGCGTCGTTCGCCTGCTCACCCATGTTCATGACCAAGGCTTTGCATAGGCAAGTTGTAACCGTGAGTGAACACGCCTCTGGGATGTGCCCCCTGTTATATGCAGCACGATCAGCCTGCGCGCGCTTCAATCCTTGTCCTCAGTCTTCATCCTCAGGCACAAAGCTGAGCGCAGCCGAGTTGATGCAGTAGCGAAGCCCCCCTTCTTCGGGCGGTCCGTCGGGGAAGACATGGCCCAGATGGCTGCCGCAATTCTCGCACAAGACTTCGGTGCGGATCATTCCGAAGGATACATCGCGACGCTCCTCGATCGCACCGTCTTCACTGGGTTTGGTAAAAGCGGGCCAGCCGCAGCCCGAATTGTACTTAGCCGCGCTGATAAAGAGCCGTGTGCCGCACGCGGCGCACATATATTCGCCCTTTTCATAGAACTTGTCGTACTGGCCGGTAAAGGCGCGCTCGGTCCCGGCCTCGCGCAGGATGTGGAACTGTTCCGCGGAAAGGCGCGCGCGCCATTCATCCTCGGTCAGGGTCTTGGGATCATTGGTCATGGTGGCAGCCTCTCTTCTTATGCGCCCTATATAAGCGAAGCTGCCGCGATTTTCATCCGTCAACCTGACTGTAATGCGGCGGCGGACGGATCGCGTCCATGCGTTCGGTCAGCAGGGGCTGGAAGCTCGGGCGGCTCTTGAAGACAGCGTACCAACCGCGCGTCTGCTCGTGGTCGGTCCAATCGATCCCGCCCAGATAATCCGCCACGGAAATCTGCGCCGCCGCCGCAAGGTCGGCCATGCTCATCGTTGATCCGGCGAGCCAGGGACGGTTGTCGATCAGCCAGTCCATGTAATCAAGGTGGCCATGCGCCATGCGCATCGCGTCTGATAAAGCGGTGCTGTCGGGCGGCTGCTTTAGGATAAGCCGTTTCTTCATTCGCTCGTTGAGCAACGGCTCGGTTACATCATAGTAGAAGTTCTCATCGAACAGCGCGGTCAGCCTGCGCACTTCCGCACGTGCGGTGGCGGTGCCGCTGATCATCGGCAAGCGATCAACGGTTTCCTCGATATACTCGCCAATCGCGCGGCTGTCGGCGATCACGATATCGCGCTCCTCATCCACCAGAACCGGGGTCCGCCCCGCCGGGTTGAGGTTGTAGAAACGGTCCGATGCGTTCCACGGATCTTCGCGCACCGGCTGATAGGCGATGTTCTTCTCGCCCAGCAGCAAGCGGATCTTGCGGCTGAAGGGGCACAGGGGAAACTGGTATAAAGACCACATAACGGCGACCAGCCTTACCGTGGGAACGTTCCCCTTGCCAGCGTGGGGAACGGCTTTTGCGACCCGAATTCAGAGGCCAGAGGCCTGCAACATCAGAAGGCAAGCGGGCATCACCGCGTCAACCTCTTGGCTTTCGCTCAAGGATTGCGCCTCCGCGCGCACCGCCTGTTCGATGGCGGCCCGGTCCAGCCCGCGCTCATCCATGATCGTGGCGAGCGACTGGACGAAGAATTCGCGGCCGCGCTCTTTGATGGTGTCGACGTCCTGCTCGCCATCCGCCTCAGGAGCGCGCGCGCCCGCCAGCGCAAACGCCGCCGAACAGCGCAAAGCGGCGCGATCCTGCTGGGTCAAGGCTTGCGGTGGCTTCAACGTCTGGGCGGCCGATGCCGGCTCCTCGGGAGCGGTGTCCGCGGCCTGCGCGATGATCAGCAAGGCGGGCAAAAAGAAGCTTTCGATCATGGCGTTCGCGCTATAACACGCTGCCTGAACGTCCGGCTACAACAGCCGGGCGCGCAGCAAGAGGAGACTGCCCCCAATGTTCAATCATATCATGATCGGGTCGAACGATATCGAGAAGTCGAAAGCGTTCTACACCGCCGTTCTCGGCGTGCTCGGCGCTGGTGAGCCGATGGTCAATGTCAGCGATGGCGGCCACACCCGCCTCTTCTTCATCCATGATGGCAGCAGCTTCGCAATCAGCGAGCCTATCAATGGCGAACTTTGCGCGCCCTCCAATGGAGCAACCATCGGTTTCAAGTGCGGCTCGGCTGAGAAAGTCGTCGAACTGCACGATGTCGCGATCGCCAATGGCGGCACCAGCATTGAAGACCCGCCAGGCCCGCGCAGCAACTCGCTTGGCACGATGCACCTGTCCTATTTTCGCGATCCCGATGGCCACAAGATCTGCGGCGTCCACATGGGCGCGTAAGCCCACTTCATAGGGGCCAAGGAGCGGAATTGATCCAGCAAAAGATAGCTGAGGCCCTTCTAAAGGAAGGTTTGCAGCGTGGGCTGATATCCGCGCTCAAACCCAAGCTCGATCAGATCGAGGAGGAAGATGGCGGCATCGACTTCCTCGGTCTGTCGGACATCAAACCCAAGGGCTATATCCTTTGGGGCAAAGGATATCTGTTCGTCACACCCAAACGAATGGTGATCTATTGGAACAAGCGCAGCCACAGCTTTTTCTTCGGCGATTCAACCATTAAGCGGCTGACCGGCGGCGTGCCCCTGATCTGGAACGCCAAGTTCCACGCCGTGAACGCAGAGCATGACTTTCACTTCTACATGGCCAATCCAGGCAAGTTCATCCGCGCCGTCAGAGCTGAGAACGTGATCGATGTCAGCGGTTAGCGGCTAACCTGAAACAGAGCGAATTCCGCGCGCCAATTGGCCCCCTGCGTGGCTATCAGCTTGCCATCGGCAAAGAACCAGCGGCGCTCGACCCGGGCGCCCTTTTCTTTCACGAGGGTGCGAAAATCCTCGATCGTCACATGGTGAATGTTCTGGGTCTCATACCAGTTGGTGGGCAGCGCCTGCGTCACCGGCATGCGCCCTCCGAACAGCAAAGCGGTGCGCGTGCGCCAATGCGCGAAGTTGGGAAAGCTGACAAAGGCGGTGGCGCCGATCCGCAGCAATTCTTCCAGCGTTTTGTCCGGGCGCGCGCTGGTTTGGAGCGTTTGGCCAAGCACGGTGTAGTCAAAGGCGTTGTCCGGGTACTCCGCCAGATCGCGGTTGGCATCCCCCTGCACCACCGAAAGCCCGCGTGACACGCATTTCTCGACCATCACCGGATCAATCTCGATCCCGCGCGCATCGATCCCGCTCTTGTCGCGCAAGGCGGCCATCAACGCGCCATCGCCGCAGCCCACATCCAGCACCCGCGCGCCCTTCCGCTCGCTGAGTTCTTCAGCGATCACCGCCAGGTCAAACCGAAGCTCAGCCATTGAGGAACCCCCGAACCACGCGGTCGAGCTGATCGTGCGGGAGCAGAAAGCTGTCGTGCCCCGCGCTCGCGCACAATTCCACAAAGCTGACCTTGGCGCTGGTCGCGTTGAGCGCGTGAACAACGTGGCGGCTTTCAGCGGTTGGGTAGAGCCAATCGGTGTCAAAGCTCACCAGACAAAAGCGCGCGGTCGTCTCGGCAAAGGCGTCGGCCAGTTTTCCGCCGTGTTCCTCGGCGATGTCGAAATAGTCCATGGCGCGGGTGATGTAGAGATAGCTGTTGGCGTCAAACCGCTGGGTGAACCCGCTGCCTTGATAGCGCAGATAGCTTTCCACCTGGAAATCGGCGTCAAAGCCAAAGCTTTTCGCGCCCTTTGTGCCATCTGGGCGATCCTGCAGGCGGCGCCCGAATTTCTCCGTCAGCCCCTCTTCGGACAGATAGGTGATGTGCGCCGCCATCCGCGCCACCGAGAGGCCGGCTTGCGGGCCGTTGCCCTCCTGCGCGTAATAGTCGCCATCCGCCCAGGCCGGATCCGCCATGATCGCCTGGCGCCCCACCTCGTGAAAAGCGATGTTTTGCGCAGAGTGGCGCGCGGTCGACGCAATGACGAGCACACGGCGCGCCCGATCCGGCCAGTTCGCGGCCAGGCTGAGCGCTTGCATCCCGCCCATCGATCCGCCGACAACGCCGTGCAATTGCGCAATACCAAGCCCGTCCAGCAGCGCGACCAGCCCGCGCACCATGTCGCGAATGGTGATGACGGGAAAGCGCATGCCATAGGGCTTGCCGTCCGGCGCAAGCGACCGCGGACCGGTCGAGCCCATACAGCTGCCGATCACATTGGCGCACAGGACGCAGTAGCGGTCCGTATCGATCGGCTTGCCCGGCCCAACCATCCGATCCCACCAGCCGGGCTTGCCCGTAATCGGATGCTCGCTGGCCACATATTGATCACCGGTCAGCGCGTGGCAGATCAGGATTGCGTTGGATTTGTTGGCGCAAAGCTCGCCATACATCTCGTAAGCGATCTCAGCGCCGGGCAGGCTTTGCCCGCTGTCGAGCGGCAGCGCTTCCGGGATCGCGAAGGTGTTCGAGGCAAGCTTGGGGGCCATGGCCACGCCTAAAGAGCAAAAACACGCGCGCGACAAGTTCATCGGCGTCTTGATCGGTGCGGGGCTTGTCGCTCAGCGGTTTTTTGTCCAAGCGCATCCAAGCCATGACCCAACCTGTCGCAAAACCCTGGATTGACGAGATCCACGCCTACAAGCCCGGCACGTCAAGCGCCGCGGATGGCCGCGCGCTGATCAAGCTGTCGGCCAACGAAAACCCGCTGGGCACAAGCCCGGCGGCGATGGCCGCGCTGGCTGAGCCGCGCGCTGAGGCGGCGCTCTACGCTGATCCTGCATGCAGCGCGCTGCGCGAGGCCTTGGGCGTGCTCCACGGGCTTGAGGCGGATCGCATTGTGTGCGGCACGGGATCGGGCGAGCTGCTCCATTGCGCGGTTCAAGCCTTTGCCGGACCGGGCGATGAAGTGGTGTTCTCGCGCTATTCGTTTTCGCTCTACCCTCTGATCGCGCACAAGGTGGGCGCCACACCGGTGATGGCGGCGGATGCGGATTACGCGGCGGATGTCGACGCGCTGCTCGCCGCGGTGACGCCCAAGACACGCGTGGTCCTGTTCGACAACCCCAACAATCCCACCGCGACCTGGATTGACCCCGAAGGCGTTCGCCGCCTGCAGGCTGGCCTTCGCAAGGATATCCTGCTCGTGCTCGATGAGGCCTACGCTGAATATCTGCCGCAAGAGGCGCAGACGGTGGGCTTTAATCTGGCGCGCGAGCACGCCAACGTCCTCGTCACACGCACCTTTTCGAAGGCCTATGGACTGGCGGCGGAACGCATTGGCTGGGCCTATGGCGCCCCCTCTCTCATCGATTACCTCAACCGCCTGCGCGGCGCGTTTAACGTCAGCGCCAGCGGCCAGAACGCCGCGCTAGCGGCGGTGAACGATCAGGCCTTTGTCGAGCGCTCGGCCCAGCGCAACCGCGAGACCCGCGCGCGGTTCGCCACGCAGATCGAAGCCCTGGGAAACAGCGGCCTGCGCGCGCTTCCGAGCGAGGCCAATTTTGTCCTGGTTGAGTTTAGCGGGGCGCTGAGCGCCAAGACCGCTCTCGCCGCGCTGGCGCAGGCCGGGTACGCGGTGCGGCATCTGCCGGGGCAAGGCCTGCCAAACCACTTGCGCATCACCATCGGCAAACAGCCGGATATGGACGCCGTTGCTGAGACCCTCGCGCGTCTTGCCGGAGAAGCGTCATGACGATTGAGCGGGTGGCCATCATCGGCCTTGGGTTGCTGGGCGGTTCGATCGGCCTCGCTATCGCTGAGCGCGCGGAGGACATCGTCACCACCGGCTATGATCAGGACCCATCGGTTCGCGACGCCGCCCGGACGCGCGGGCTGGTCAACGTCGTGTGCGAAAGCGCCGCCGAAGCGGTGGCGACCGCGGATCTGGTCATCCTGTGCGTGCCCGTAGGCGCGATGGAGGAAGCGGCGCGCGCCCTTGCCCCCCATTTGCCAGCCGACGCGATCATCTCCGATGTCGGCTCGTCCAAGGCGAGCGTGCTCACAGCGCTGCAATCCGCTTTGCCCGGCCACACCGTTATTCCCGCCCACCCCGTTGCCGGCACCGAGCAGAGCGGGCCGGAGGCCGGTTTTGCCACGCTGTTCTCAGGCCGATGGTGCATCGTGACACCGCCTGCGGACGCCGAGCCTGGTGCGGTTGAGGCCCTGTCCGAGTTCTGGGGCAAGCTGGGCGCCCGGGTCGAGTTGATGGACCCCGATCACCACGATCTTGTGCTGGCCGTGACCAGCCACATCCCGCACCTTATCGCCTTCACCATCGTTGGCACGGCGAGCGATCTGGAACAGGTTACTCGCTCAGAAGTCATCAAGTATTCCGCCGGCGGCTTTCGCGACTTCACCCGCATTGCCGCAAGCGATCCCGTGATGTGGCGCGATGTCTTTCTTAGTAATAAGGGCGCGGTGCTGGAGATGCTGGGCCGTTTCTCCGAAGATCTAACCGCGCTTCAACGCGCGATCCGGTCCGGCGATGGTGAGACCCTGCACGACCTTTTTAGCCGCACACGCGCAATCCGCCGCGAAGTCATCGATCAGGGCCAGGACGACGAAAAGCCCGACTTTGGGCGGGAGCATTAAGGCCTAACGGTTCAACACATTGATCGCTGAATGCACGCGGGCTTCGATTTCTTCGCGCCCCAGCCCTTCCGGGATCGTCTTGCCCACGCGATAGGTGATCGTGCCGGGGCGTTTGACAAGGCGGTGATAGACCGGCCCGCTGTTCACCGCGATCGGGACCACCGGCAGTCCAAGCAGCTTGTACGTCCCTGCAAAGCCTGATTGGAGCGGCGGCTGTGTGCCGTGTTCGACACGGGTGCCTTCGGGAAAGATCACGAGCGGGCGCCCCTCGGCCACCCGCTCGCGCGCGGTCTTGATCATGTCGCGCAGAGCCTTCGCACCCTTGTCGCGCGCGACAGGAATTAGGCCATAGACTTTGGCCGAATACCCCCAACCCGGGATCAGGAACAATTCGCGCTTGGCAAAGACGGTGGGAAAGCGAAACAGGCGCGGCATGTCGATCGCTTCGAAATAGCTTTCGTGCTTCACCGCGATCAGGACAGGGCCATCCGGCAAGTGCCCTTCAACCACGACCTCGATCCCCAGCAGCGTTTTCAGGCACCAGCGGTGCCAGACGCCCCACGTGCTCACCACCCAGCGCAGCTTGTCCTGGCCCAGCGGGATGGCGAGCACCGAGGCGACCACCAAGATCGCGCTGAACCCGTAGAAAATCGGATAGAACACGGCGCTGCGCAGGAGGGACATGATCGCGCTTCCCTCAGGCTAGACGTTGAGCAAACCGGCAACGCGGCTTGCGATCAGCTTGTGATACTCAAGAAAGAGCGACCCCAAATTGGGCTGCGACGGCACCGCATCGCGCACCACGCGCACGCTATCGGGCAGCTTGCGATCCAGCTCTCCGGCGGCGCGGCGCATGTGCCAGTCGGTGGTGACAAGGCGCAGCGAGGTGACGTCGTTGCGCTCAACCCACTCGGCGGTCTCAAACGCGTTGCCGCGCGTGTCGACCGCCATAAAACCCAAGGTGACGCAGCAATCCATGAGAGCGTGCGGCACCTGAAACTCGGCCGCGAATTCACCCGGCTTGACCTCTGGATCAACGCCGGTGACCAGCATTCGCCGAGCGAGCCCTTCATCAAGCACATCCAGACCGCGCGCGATCCGCCCCGCGCCGCCTGTGGGCACGATCACGGCGTCCGTCGTCAGATCTTGCGCCGGCTGCGGCAGGCTAACCGCGAACCACAAGAACCCGATCGACCAGATCAGAAACGCAGCGGAGAGGATTTTGCGGACCATTGCGGTGGAGTCTCTTCACAGCATTGCGCGTAACGCAAGCGAAATGGTGATCCGCCCGGTGATGAGCGAGAGCAAAACCCCGCCGATCGGAACGCCAGCGATGATGAGCCAGTCTTCCCAGCCAAGCTGGGCGCCGCCAATCATCCCGCTGTCGAGAGCGGCGAACTGCTGCCCCAAGAGCCACACGATCACAAGGCCCAGCGCCAAGCCAACCGCCGCGCCAAACACCGCTTCGTGCAGCACGGTTCGCTCAAACACGCGGGTGATCTGACTGTCTGTTCCGCCCAAAAGGTGGATAATCTCGACCGTCTTGCGATGGGTGGCAAAGGCGTTGCGCGCGGCGAGCCACACCGCCGCTGCCGTCGCAAAGGCCACCAGCGCAATCAGCGCAAGCGCAAGCCATTGCAGCGCCGCGAGCGCGTTATAGACCGGGCGCAGCCACGAAGACTGGGCATCCACCTTGGTTCCGGGCACCGCTCGGTCGAGCGCGGCTTGCAATTGGGCGATTTCGTCTGCGCTGGCGCGGGTGGAAAGCTCGACATCGATCAGCGCGGGGATGGGCAGGTCCCGGCTGGCCGCGCTGGTGCCGAGCCATGGCTCAAGCAAGGCGATCAGCTCTTCCTCAGGTACGATGCGAACCGAGGTGACAAGCGGTTGGCTGGCCAGCGCTGAGGCCGCGGCCTGCGCGCGCTCGGACCGGGTCTGAGGGTTGGCCTCAATGATCTGCACGCTCACCGCGTCTGAGAGGTCTGCGCGCGCGTTGTCCGCAAGGTTGCGCAGCGCCAAGCCGCCCGCCGCCGCAATCACAACCAGCGCGATCAGAATGGCGATGACCCAAGGAATGGGCCCGCCAAACCGGGTCTTGGGCAGAAGCCGCGCGGCCTGGCGAGCGCTCATGGCGCTGCTATCCGAGCTCATGGTGTGTCTCCCGGGCCGAACAGGCCGCGCGGCACGGACGGCGCCTTGGCGCGCGCGGGAGGATAGCGAAGGGCGCCTGTGGGATCGGACAAGCGCCCTTTGCTAAGCCGCATGATCAGCGAGTCCGGAACCTTCTGGATCAGCTGCACATCGTGCGTCGCGACCACAACGGTTGTGCCCACTCGGTCGTTGAGCGCCTCGAACAGGCGCAGCAGCTTCAAGGCCATATCCGGGTCAACGTTACCGGTCGGCTCGTCGGCGATCAGCAATTGCGGGCGCGCAATAACCGCGCGGGCAATCGCAACGCGCTGCTGCTCTCCGCCCGACAAGGTCTCAGGCCGCGCGCCCGCCCGGTGCGACAGGTTCACCCAGTCGAGCATATCGTTGACCGCCTTGACCACCCGCCCCTCATCCGCGCCAGCCAGGCGCAGCGGAAGCGCGACGTTGTCAAAGGCAGAGAGATGCTCAACCAGGCGGAAGTCCTGGAACACAACGCCAAGGCGCCGACGAAAGCTTGGAAACTCGGCTCGCGGCAACGTGATCATGTCCCGCCCGAACATCCGCACTCCGCCGCGCGAGGGGCGCTGAGCGAGGTAGAGCAGCTTCAAAAGGCTCGTCTTTCCGGCCCCGCTTGCCCCTGTGAGGAAGTAGAAACTGCCCGGGAACAGCGTAAAGCTAAGGTCGCTCAACACCTCCTGATCTGCGCCATAGCGCAGCCCGACATTGTCGAATTTCACGATTTCGCTCGCGCGTTCGGTCATGCCTTGGCCCTATCAGCGCCCCCATCCTCGCGAAAGCCCATCAGCCATTGAACCATGGCGCTTAGGCGAAAACATGGTTATCAGTGTGGAAAAACGGGGTCTTTTGCCCGTGAGGAGAGGCGATCCACTTGTGTGACGGGGGCCACCAAGTATTGCCATTATGACCATGATCATCTCGTGCCCTAACTGCGGAACGCGCTATGCGGTTCCTGATACGGCCATCGGAAATGAGGGCCGCACGGTTCGCTGCGCCAAGTGCAAGCACAGCTGGTTCCAGGGCCCGGTGCTCGATGAAGCGGCCAACGCCGCCCCGCCAGAGGCTCCGGTTGAAGAGGCGTCGCCCATCGCTCCTCCACCCATCGCTCCTCCACCCAGCGCTCCTCAACCCAGCGCTCCTCCGTTCAGCTCTGAACCGTCCAGCCCGCCCAAAACTGAGATCGATGCAAGCGCCCCCCGCAGCCCGGTGATCCCCAAGCCCAATCGGGCCCAGCGCCAAACGGGCAGCGCCGCGCCTCCGCGGGTGCCCACCACCCCTGCGCCCGATCGCCAACCCGAAGCGCAATCCGATGCCGCGCCCGAACCCTCGGTCAGCCGCTGGTCGAGCGAGGACGAGGAGATGGGCTCCATCGCCGCACGCGCGCTTGGCCGCGGCGCGGCCGATCCGTCCGGCGGCGCCTCGGATCAAGCCTCCGACGACCGCCCCAAGCGCTCGTCCATCCGCGACCGCATCCGACGCGCTGACGCCGGCGCCCCCGCTGCAGCCGCCGAGGAGCCAGCGCCAACGCCCGAGCTGAGCGCCGAGCATGATCCGCTGGCCGAAGCCTTTAGCGATCCGCTCGCCTCCGATGTGGGCGCTGAGGGCAGCGAGGATGCCGACGCCCACGATTACGCCAACGACGCCACGCCCTTTGATGACGACTACGAGGCCACCTACGAAGAGGGCGACTACGACGAAGACGATGTCTCGCAGTTCGAGTATCGCGCTCCGTTCACCGCCCCTCGCAATCCGCTCAAGATGTGGACCGCGGCCGCCGTCATCTTTGCGCTCATGGCGCTGGGAACCGTCTTCGCCGTCAACACTTACGGCCTTCCCGAATGGGCTCCGTTTAACCGCCCCGCTTTTGGCGTCGGCAAACCCGACCTCGTCCTGAGCTTCGCCGAAGCCGATCAACGCGAAGAGACGCTGGAGAACGGGGTTGAGATTTTCCGCGTGCGTGGATCAATCACCAATGTCGGAAGCCAGTCGAGCTCTGTCCCGCAATTGGTTATCGTCTTCAAGGACACCGCCGGGCGCGCCGTCTTCAGCAAGGTTATCGCCCCTGCCAAGAGCGAGCTCGCCCCGGGCGAAAGCCTCAATGTCGTCGAAGGCATTTCCGGCTATCCCGCCAGCGCAGACACCGCCGGGATCGGCTGGGCGCCCGGCTGATCGTCTCGCCCGCTTTTGCATGCCCGCTTCAAAGGGCTTGCGCACCTCAGACCGGGTTGCTATCGGCGCGCTCCTACCACGGGGCGAGCCAAGCTTGGCCCCGGTCTTCTCAGAGTGCGGTCGTGGCGGAACTGGTAGACGCGCAACGTTGAGGTCGTTGTGGGCTAACGCCCGTGGAAGTTCGAGTCTTCTCGACCGCACCATCACTCTCTCACGAAAACGCGCTTCGCTCGCGTCTGGGAGGGGCAGCCTTTCGGCCGGCGCGCCCTTGCGCTTGCGGACCCTAAGGGGCCGTTTTTCTTGCACTCCTTTCCATTGCGCCGCAGCCCCCTCCCTAGCCTTTTCCCAAAGGCGTGTAGGAGACACAGGTTACACAGTCTAAAAACCGAAAAGACACCTTGGCCGTTCGCATCCAAGGGGTCTTTTCAAAAAAGCGCCAGACCCTCCCGCCGTGCCGCCGCCTGCGGGCGTCAGAGGTCCGACCAATTCGCGACGGTCTCCAAGCACCGCTGTAGCGGACCGCGAGCGTGTAGGAAAATGGGAACCGCAGCAACTTGGCTGAGCCTACCCGCTGCTCTCAAATGACAAGGGGGACGCGCCGAAATGGCAGCCGCACCCACTTAAACGAAACAGACATCCGCATGGACTTTAGTCAAGCTTGCGTGAGATGGCCTCGATTAATTTCGCTTTGTTGGCTTTTCCCTTTTCGCTTCC
>JBCBYM010000078.1:0-12330 GCA_039815865.1 Pseudomonadota bacterium | reverse complement strand
ATGTTCTATGCTGGCGAACCGGCGATCAAGGCCAAGCGGCTGGTCGATGTGACCTATGAATGCCTCATGCTGGGGATGGTTTTCCGAACCCAGCAGCAGGTTCAAGTTTTCGGTCAGCGTCGCCAACCGCTCCAGCAGCAGCGGCGCGGAGTTGAGCAGCGCGTTGATACCGCCATCCTTGGGCGGGATCAGCGGCACGCCATCCGGGCACGCCGTGGTCTCACACGTGATCGCGGGCTGATCCTTGCGCGCGCCGTCCAGAAGAATGCCCGCAACGCCGGTAAAGCTGGACTGGATGGTGGCCGTCGTGCCCACCAGGATCGGCACATCGTCGCGCACCTTGATGCGCACGCGGACAAAGGCCGGGTCGCGCTCGGACAGGGCGATCTCAGAGACCTGCCCCACCGGCACACCGGCGAACGACACCTGGCTGCCGGTCGCAAGCCCGGTGACCGAGGTCTGGTAGAGGATGTCGTATTCGTTCTGCGCCCCCTGCCCCAGCCGCGCGATCCAGACGATCGCTCCGGCGAGCGCAAGCAGCAGGGCTAGCGTGATAGCGCCCACCCAGAGATGATTGGCCCGGGTTTCCATTAGTTCTCAGCCCCTCCTTCGAGGTGTTGTGTGGGCGCGAAGGCGCGCTGGTGTTCACTGGGTTGTTCAATGGCGTGTCTATGGGCCGGCCTGTTCGCCTGTCTATAGTGCGCGGGCGTCATACGCTCTCCTCCCGATCCTGAGAGGCCTGCGCTGCGCGGCCACGCACGCCTTTGAAGTATTCCTGGATCCATGGATGCCCTGTGTCGATCAGCTCGGGGATTGTGCCGACCGCGATCACTTTCTGGTCCGCCAGCACCGCCACCCGGTCACAGATTTCGTGCAGCGTATCAAGATCGTGCGTGATCAGGAACACGGTGAGGCCCAGCACCTCTTTCAATTCCTTGGTCAGCTGGTCGAACTTGGCCGCGCCGATGGGATCAAGCCCTGCCGTGGGCTCATCCAGGAAGAGCAGTTCGGGGTCGAGCGCGAGCGCGCGCGCGAGGCCCGCGCGCTTCTTCATCCCGCCAGATAGCTCGCTTGGGTATTTGTGGATCGCGTCTTCGGGGAGCCCGGACAACAGCACCTTGTAGCGCGCGATCTCGGCGCGCAGATCCGGTGCGATTTCGGGGAAGAATTGCTTCAAGGGCACTTCGACATTCTCGCCCACGGTCAGCGTCGAGAACAAGGCGCCGCCCTGAAACAGAACACCCCAGCGGCAACGCACGCCAATGCTGCGATCGGGATCCATGCCGGTAATGGTGCGGCCCAGCACATCGATGCGTCCCTCGGCGGGCACTTGCAGCCCGATGATCGAGCGCATCAGCACCGACTTGCCCGTGCCCGAGCCGCCGACCACGCCCAAAATCTCGCCCCGACGCACGGTAAGGTCGAGCCCGTCATGCACGCGGGACGTGCCGAACTGGTTGACCAGCCCCTCGATCACGATCGGTGGCTCATCCGCATAGCGCCGGTGATCGCCGGGTTCGGGCCGAATATCGAGGCGCGGCGATTGAAGCTTTGGGGGAAGAGGTGTCGGCTCGTTCATCGCGTCAACCCCAGCCGATCTCGGTAAAGAACACCGCGAAGAACGCGTCGAGCACGATCACAGCGAAGATCGCGGAGACCACCGCCATGGTGGTGCGCTTGCCCACTTCCTCGGAATTTCCTTCGACCCGCATGCCATGATAGCAGCCCGCCATCGCGATGATCAGGCCAAAGACCGGCGCCTTGATCATGCCCACCCACACATCGTGCAGCGGCACCACTTCCTGAATGCGCGAAAGGAAGGTGAAGAACGGAATGCCCAGCGCCACCTGCCCGATCACCGCGCCGCCAACGATCGCCACGACGGAGGCGTAAAAGCCCAAGAGCACCATCATGAAGGTGCAGGCCAAAAGGCGCGGGATGATCAGCACTTCGGTGGGCGAAATGCCGATCGTGCGCATCGCATCGACCTCTTCCGTCAGCTTCATCGTCCCCAATTGCGCGGCAAAGGCGCTGCCCGAACGCCCGGCAACCATGATCGCGGTCATCAGCACGCCGAGCTCACGCAAGGTGATGCGCCCGACAAGGTTGATCGTCAGCGCTTCGGCGCCAAACTGCTCAAGCTGGACCGCGCCCTGCTGCGCGATCACAACGCCGATAAGAAAGCTCATCAGGCCGATAATGGGCAGAGCGGAGACGCCCACCTGCTCCATTTGCGCCACCAGCGCGCGATAGGGAAATCGGGACGGATTGCGCGCCAGATTGCCAAGGCCGATCATGATCCGCCCCAGCGCGCCGACCACGCCCGCGACGCCCTCACGCGCTTCGAACACCTGGTAGCCCAGCGCCAGGGGCACGCGTTCCCACACCGCTTCTTTAGGCACGGCGTGCTCATCATGATGGCCCGCGCCTTCAATCGCAGCGAGCAGTCGCCGCGCGCGTTCGCTGGCGCCGGTGATCTCGGCCTCGTTGTCGGACGCCAGTTGGCAGGTCATGAACGCGCCGACCGTGTCGATCTCTTCAACACCCGACAGATCGATAGCGCTCACCTTGCCCAGGAGCCCTCGCATATCCCGGTCCAGCGTGCCAATCGTGGAGATGAGCAAGGGGCCGGAGAGGGCCAGCCGCGCTGTGCCATCGCCTGCATCCTCGATCGAAAACTGCGCGTTCCCATCCATTGACGCGCGGTATGTGCGCAAACGCGCGCCACGACAAGGGTCTAGCGACGATAACCTAGACGCCCCGAGCGCGCAGGATCGCGACCGGTGGCGCACCAAGTGTTGCGCTGCAAAACGCGCGGTGTATGGGGATGGAGAGAGGTTCCTTTTTGCGGGGCCGGGCCTCCCCACGCCCGGCGAGAGCGATAGTGAGCCAAAAAGAAAACGCGAGCCTGCAAACAATGCCTTCTTCTCTTCCCACCACTTTCAACCCCGCCGACATCGAGGCGCGATGGTACGAGCATTGGGAGAGCACCGGCGCCTTTCGCCCAGAGCGCCCGGACGCTGAACCCTTCACCATCGTCAACCCGCCGCCCAATGTGACGGGCAGCCTGCATATGGGCCATGCGCTCGACAACACGCTGCAGGATATCGTGATCCGCTATGAGCGGTTGCGCGGCAAGGATGCGCTGTGGGTGGTGGGCATGGACCATGCCGGGATCGCCACGCAAATGGTGGTCGAGCGCCAGATGGAGGCTGCCCAGGATAAGCGCACCAATTATTCGCGCGAGGAATTCGTCGACAAGGTGTGGGAATGGAAGGCCGAGAGCGGCGGCCAGATCACGCGCCAGCTGCGCCGGTTGGGCTGTTCGATGGACTGGTCCAGAGAGCAATTCACCATGGACGGGCACTTCACCAAGGCGGTGCTCAAGACCTTCGTGAACCTCTATAATGACGGCCTCATCTACCGCGACAAGCGGCTGGTGAACTGGGACCCGAAGCTGAAAACCGCGATCAGCGATCTCGAGGTTGAGCAGCAGACCATTCCGGGCAGCTTCTGGCACTTCAAGTATCCGCTGGCGGATGATGTGACGCTTGCCGATGGCCGCGATTATATCGAGGTTGCGACCACGCGGCCTGAGACGATGCTCGCCGATATGGCGGTCGCGGTGCACCCCGCGGACGAGCGCTACGCCAGCGTGGTGGGCAAGCATGTGGTTCTCCCGATCACGGGACGGCGCATTCCCATCCTTGCGGACGAACACGCCGATCCCGAGCTGGGCTCAGGCGCGGTGAAGATCACGCCGGGGCATGATTTCAACGATTTCGAGGTGGGCAAACGCGCAGGGATCGCGGCGGGCGACATGCTCAACATGCTCGATGGCGAAGCCAATGTCTGCCAGACGAGCGATGGCCTTGTGCCAGACGAATTTATCGGCCTCCACCGCTTCAAGAAAGACGGCGAAGCGGGCGCGCGTGAGCTGGTGGTGGAGCGGCTGAAAGCCGACGGCTTCCTTATCCCGCACGTCAGCAAAGATAAGAAAGGCAACGAAGTTGTCGCCGACGCCGAACCGCGCAAAATCGCCACACCCTTTGGCGACCGCGGCGGCGTGGTGATCGAGCCGTGGCTGACCGACCAATGGTATGTCGATGCGGAAACTCTCGCGCAAAAGCCGATTGCGGACGTGCGCGACGGCACCATCGAGATTGTGCCCAAGAGCTGGGAAAAAACCTTCTTCAACTGGATGGAGAACATCCAGCCGTGGTGTGTGAGCCGCCAATTGTGGTGGGGGCACCGCATCCCGGCTTGGTTTGGCGATGATGGCGAATGCTACGTCGCGCTCACCGAGGAAGAGGCGCAAGCGCAGGCCGGCGAAGGTGTGACGCTCACTCAAGACCCCGACGTCCTCGACACGTGGTTCTCATCCGCCTTGTGGCCGTTCGCGACGCTCGGCTGGCCCGAAGACAACCAGCCGCTGCTCGACAAACACTTCCCCAACAACCTGCTCATCTCCGGGTTCGACATCCTGTTCTTCTGGGATGCGCGCATGATGATGATGGGGCAGTACAATATGGGGCAGGCCCCGTGGCCCAAGCTCTACCTCCACGGCCTCGTGCGCGCCGCCGATGGCGCGAAGATGAGCAAGTCCAAGGGCAATGTCGTCGATCCGCTCGGCCTGATTGACCAATACGGGGCAGATGCTCTCAGGTTCTTCATGGCGGCAATGGAAAGCCAGGGCCGCGACATCAAGATGGATGAACGCCGCGTCGAAGGATACCGCAACTTCGCGACGAAACTCTGGAACGCGACGCGCTTTTGCCAGTCCAACGGTATCGGCGCATCGACCACGCTCAAGGCCCCGACAGCCCGCCTCGCCGCCAACCAGTGGATCATCGGCGAGGTTCAGCAGGTGTGCGAAGAGATCGAGAAAGCAATGGCGGACCTGCGCTTTGATGCGGCTGCCAACGCGATCTACCAGTTCACGTGGAGCAAATTCTGCGACTGGTATCTCGAACTCATCAAGCCGGTCTTCGCCGATGACGCCGACCCTCAGGGTCTGCCGGCGGTAGAGACGCGCGAAGTGGCCGGATGGGCGCTCGATCAGATTTTCGTGATGCTGCATCCGTTCATGCCCTTCATCACCGAAGAGCTTTGGCACGCCCAGGGTGAACGGGCGTATGACCTGATCCTCGCCCAATGGCCCAATCCGCGCGCTGAGGTCTCGAAAGAGGCCACCGACGCCATCGACTGGGTGATCGAACTCACCACCAACACCCGCTCGGCCAAGAACGAGCTGGGCATTGCGCCGGGGGCCAAGCTCGCCGCGTATCTGCCCGAACCCAGCGCGCTGGCCGCCAGCACAATCGAGCGGTCCTCCGCCGCGATCGAACGCCTCGCGCGCCTCACCCCCGTCAGCCTCGAAGAGGCACCAAGCGGCGCGGCGATGCAGGTCTCCGCTATGGTGGATACGTTTATCATCCCCTTGGAAGGCATCATCGATATCGCGGCGGAGAAAGCCCGGCTCGAAAAGGCGCTGGCGGCGTCCGAGAAGGAGGCGAAGAGCCTCGAAGGACGCCTCTCCAACGCCAATTTCGTCGAACGCGCCAAGCCAGAGGCAGTGGACAAGGCGCGCGCGGATCTGGCGCATCACTCAGCAGAGGTTGAACGGCTCAAAGCCGCCCTCGCGCGGTTGGGATGAAGCGGCTTCTGGCATCATTTTTTCGTCGCTCGGATAACCCACGCGCGCCGGTCGAATGGCCGGGACACGGAACCTTCAAACCCAATAGGAGGTGTAGAAGTTACTGGGGCGTTGAAGTCGACTGGTGCGGGTCGCAGACGAAGTTCTACCCCGAAGCGGAAACGGCCCAAGGTGTGCAAGACGCGCTTACTACGGCGGACACCTTGCTGGACAGTTCGGACCAATGGCACGCCAGGCTCAAGGAGGCGTGCATCGAGGATGGCTATCAGATTTGGCGCGAAGACTACCGGGATGAGGAAGACGCAGACTTGTCGCCCGATCAATGGTGGGACGAACTCTCAGTCTTCTTCGTCGACTTTGACACGGACGGACAGTTCAGCTTTGTTATGTTCGGCGCTGACCTTGGTGGCATGAAGTTTGAAGCCCGCGGCGATCTCAGTGCTGGTTTCACCTGCGTCACCGATTGAACGGGAACGAGACCACCCCGTTTCCTACTCGCCGCGTGTGTGCAATGGTGGCGGGATGATCGCTTTTACCCCTCCTCCAAGCCTGAATTGCGCCGTTTTTCGCGGGGTTGCGGTGCGTTTAGGGGCGGTGGGTTTTCCTTCTTTGGACTGTGTAACCTGTGTCTCCTACATGCCGGCCGTAGCTGGTGAGGGGGCACGCGCATGACGGATCTTGTGCTGGCCACCAACGATTCGGGCGAGGCGGAGATCTTCGCTTCTCTGCAGGGCGAAGGGCAGAGCGCGGGGACGCCGGTGGCCTTCATCCGCCTGTCGCGCTGCAACCTCGCCTGCACCTGGTGCGACACGGCCTATACGTGGCGGTTTGACGGCGATAATCGGCCCCACCGCGATGGTGTCGCGTTTGATCGCAAGGCCAATCAGATCGCGCTCTCGCCCTCCAAGGCCGCTTACAAGATCGCCGCGACCGGCCAAAGGCGTCTGGTCATCACCGGAGGCGAACCGCTGATGCAATGCGGCGCTTTGGCGGAACTGCTGGCTGAACTGCCCGATATCGAAGTTGAAATCGAAACCAACGGCACCACCAAGGCCAGCGCGCATGTCGATATCCGCGTGGACCAGTACAATGTCAGCCCCAAGCTTGCGCATAGCGGCAACGCGAGCGGGCTGGCGCTGATCCCGGAGCGGCTCGACGCCTACGCCGATGATCCGCGCGCCTTCTTCAAATTCGTGATCGCGCAAGTGAGCGACCTCGATGAAGTCATCGCCCTGCAACGCGCGCATCGGATAAAACCGGAACGGCTTTTCCTGATGGCCGAGGGCACGACGAGCGAGGCGCTGCGCGAAAAGCAGAGCTGGCTTGCGCCCCTGTGCCTTGATCACGGTTTTCGAATGTCAGACCGGATGCACATCCATCTGTATGGAGACACGCGCGGGACTTGAAGGAGACTTGTAAGAATGGCTTTCACCGATCGTCCCTCTACCGAAAAGGCGCTCGGCGTGGTGTTCCTCGTTTTCATTATGGGCTGGGCGATCCGGTTCATCGATGCGGGCGGGATCATCGAGTATTGGCGGCCGGAAAAGCGGATCGAGAACGAAATCGCCGCCGCGCTTGCCAAAGAGCCAGGCGGCGAGGTGGTTCTCAGGCGGCTTGAGAGCGAATTTCCCAACGCTCATGACGAATTCCTGCGTACATTGCGGAACCGAGCGCTGCAGGACGAGAGCGGTGCGCGGGTCGGGGCAACAGCGGTGACCTGGATCCGGGGGTTTTTTGCCGGTCATGAAAACGACTTTGGCTACGCGCCTTTGCCCAAGCTCGACGCCGTGATCGAGTTCGAAAGCGCCTTTGTCTCCAAGCTGGCGGTGAGCGACGTGACGCTTTGCGACGCTTACGCGGTGGGCCTGCCTTTTGAGAGCGCCCCTTCCGAGGCGATCAAGGCGCTCGGGGCCAAGGCCACCGAAGCGCGCTTTGATGCGATCCAGGCCGGACGGCAGGATCAGCAAACGCGGTTCTGGCTCGTGGAAAGCGACTGGAAGAAGGTATCCGAAGCGTACGCGGCCAAGGGGGTCAGCGTGGATCAGATCGAGTTTATGGCAGGCGATCTCAACGGAGCGGTGCTGGAAGAAGGGCAAGCGTGCGAAGCGCTGCAATTGTATTTGGAGACAATCGCTGACCAACCCGACGAACGCCGGGCGCTCTTGATCGGCGCCTACGCCTCACAAGAATAGGAGGCGCCTTAAGCCATCAGCCCTGGGAACGCCAGCGCAGGACGATGCGCTCGACCATTTCCTCTTCGTCGCCGCCCTTGTTCCACAGCTCGACGAAGCTGGGGTCTTCGGATGCGGGGCGCTTGTGCTCTTCCAGAGTGTCAAAGCTGACGCGGATCGGAATGGCGACGCCCTCGCCGCAGATGATGCATTCGCGGTTGCGCAGAGCAGGGATGGAATCGAGGAAGCCGCGCGCGCCTTCAGGCATCGCGGCGCGCACAAAAGCCTGGTCGCGGTCGTTGTTGAGACGCATCGAGATGATCGTGCCGCACTGTGAGAGCACGCCTTCGGCAAGGTCCGAGGGGCGCTGCGTGATGAGGCCCAGCGAGATGCCGTACTTACGGCCCTCTTTGGCGATCCGGCTCAGCACCTTGGCGACCGAAGAGCCATCGGCGTGCTTCTCGGAGGGGACATAGCGGTGAGCCTCTTCGCACACGAGCAGGATCGGGCGGGTCTTTTCCTCGCGGCCCCAGATCGCAAAGTCGAACACAAGGCGGCTGAGCACCGCGACAACGGTGGAGGTGATATCGGAAGGCACGCCCGAGACATCAATGATCGAAATCGGACGATCATCGCCCTGCATGCGGAAGACCTTCGAGATGAAGTCCGTCATCGTATCGCCCACCAGCATGCCCGAGAACATGAACTGGTAGCGCGGATCGGCTTTCAGCTCCTCAAGCTTGGACTTGATGCGCATATAAGGCGCGCTGGAAGTCGCCTTGTCGAGCTTGCCCATCTCGTCCTGAAGAATGGTCGACAGGTCGCTGAGCAGATAGGGAATCGGCGCATCGACGGTGATCTTGCCCATCGTTTCAGCCAACCGGTTCTTTGAGCGCGCGGCGAGAAGACACTTGGCAAGGATGTCCTCGTCGATCTGGCGTTCGTTGCCGCCGCTGGAAAGGAGGACTTCGCAATGCTCTTCGAAGTTCATGAGCCAGTAGGGCATTTGCAGGTTCGAGACGTCGAGGATCTGTCCGGTGTTGCGGAACGCGGCAGCGTATTCGCCGTGCGGGTCAATCATGACGATGTGGCCGTTGGGTGCGGCCTCGCAGATGCGGTGCAAGATAAGCGCGGCGCTGGTCGACTTGCCGGTGCCGGTCGAACCGAGCAGCGCGAAGTGCTTGCCCAGCATGGCATCGATGTACAGCCCGGCGCGGATGTCCTTGGTTGGGAAGACCTTGCCGATCGTGATGTTGGGCCGCCCGTCGCTGGCGTAGATCTGGCGCAGGTCGGCGGTCGTGGCCGGATAGACCATGCCACCGGGCACCGGATAGCGGGTCACACCGCGCTTAAAGCCGTGGATACGGCTCGTCAGCTTCTCTTCCGAGCCCTCGCCCAGAAAGTCGATATTAGCGATTACGCCGCCTTCGGTGCGGCGGTCCTTGCGCTGATCGCGCACACTGCCAAGCAGCCAGCCATCGCCGACGCGGATTTTGACCTGGCTCCCGACCTGCCCGGCCAGAGCCACCGAAGGGTCTTCATCGCCAACGCACTCATTGATGCGCTGAAGGTCAAACGCGACTTGCGAACCGGCGCCCGAAACCTCGAGCACGACGCCAATCGGCAGCGCGGCGTTGGCTTCTGTGTCCAGCTGGGCCGACGAGGCTTTGTCCGGACCCGGTCCGGCGGCGTCCGGCGCTTCCACGGTGGGGCCCGTGAAACGCTCAAACTGCTCTTGGTTGACTTCGCCCATTCCATACGTCCTTTTTGCGAGGTCCCCGCGGCCAGCACCGCGCCCTCTCAACCCCGCTGCTCTAGGGCTTACGGGGTTAAAATCGGGTCAACGATGGCCGGGAATACGGGGGCGCAAGCGGGCTTTGCGGGAACGCTTGGAGAAAGCGCAAGAGGCCGCTTCTTTGCCCTCACCCGCGGGCAAAGAAGCGGCCCGCCATCAGCCCCATGCTGACCGACAGGACAATGGCGAAGAGACCGTAGAGAAACCCGTTGCGGTTGGCTTCCAGCACCACGCGCCCTTCAAGGCCCACCTTCACCACTTCGATCTTGGCGGTCGCGCTCGCCACCACGCGGCCATCCGCAATCGCGAAGGTCTCAGCGGTGTAGGGGCCGGTGGTCACGTTGGAGGGCAGGTTGATGCGCGCCTGGTAGAGCACACTTTCGCTGATGCGCACGCCGTCCGCGTCCTCACTATAAAGGCCTTCACGTTCGCGCATTTCAACAAGCCCCTGGGCAAAACGCGCTTGCTCGATCGGTTCGATCTCGCCCACGGGGCTCAGCTGGATGAACCGCGTGCCCAGTTCAAAAATGGCGGCGGTGCGTTCATCAACCAGCTCGTCGATCGGCCTGGAGGAGGCGACCGCGAAAAAGGACGGTGCGGAGCGAAAATCGCTTGAGTCGGCGTTCATCCAGACGCCAGCGATCCGCTCCTTCTCGCGCAGACGGATCGCTTCGCTCGGCCCTTTGAGAACGACGACGATATCGTATTCCGGGCGCTCAGCCCCCGGAGCGATGACGGCACCGTAAAGGAGCAGATTGGCGCCGGTGAAACCCTGACGCACTTCGATCAGCGAGGGGCTGACTTCGGGCACAAGCACCGGCTCTCGCTGAGCGGAGAGAAACAGGAACGCGGCCGCAAGGAACAGCGCCTGGCACGACATACGCGGGTTTAAACGACCGCTCACCGAACCGCCCTCATCGGACAGTCCTCACAGCGGGGCCACCGTGTAGACCTCGTCGGGTTGAACGCCGAGGCCATAAAGCATGCGCAGCGCCACTGCGATGACGATAGCGGCCAGGACGAGGCGCAGCACTTCGGGCCGGGCCTTCATCGCGATCTGCGTGCCGAACTGCGCGCCCAGCACCGATCCCAGCAGCAAAAGCCCCGCCAGAATGATGTCGACCGCCTTGGTCGTCAACGCGTGGGTCATGGTGGTGACCATGGTGACGAACAGGATCTGGAACAGCGACGTGCCGACAACGACATTGCCGCTCATCCCCAGAATATAGAGCATGGCGGGCACCAGCATAAACCCTCCGCCCACGCCCATCAGCATCGTCAGGATGCCCACCAGCACACCCAGGATCATCGGCGCCAGCGGCGAAATGTACAGGCCCGAGGCGTAGAACCGCCAGCGATAGGGCAACCCCGCGACCAGCGGATGGTGACGCCGACGACGCGCCCGGTGGCCGCCATAGGCCGCCGTCACTTTGGGCAGCAATCCGGTCAGCGCTTCCTGCATCATGAGCGCGCCAATCGTACCGAGCATCAGGACGTAAAGCATGCTGATCACGACATCGATCTGGCCCATCGCCTGCAGCACGCGGAACAGCACCGCTCCGATAAGCGCGCCGATCACGCCGCCTGCTACCATGATCGCGCCCATTCGATAATCGACGCCGCCATTGCGCGAATGGGCGAGCACGCCCGACACGCTGGCGCCTGTCACCTGGGTCGCCGCCGAGGCCGCCGCGACCGTCGGCGGTATGCCATAAAAGATCAGCAAAGGCGTTGTCAGAAACCCTCCGCCCACGCCAAACAATCCGGACAAGATACCGGTCAACCCGCCCAGAAGGACGATGTACAGACCGTTGACCGAAAGGTTGGCGATGGGAAGATAGACGTCCATTCTGATCCCAGCGATTAGACCAGCGAGCGCGCGCTTGGAAGGCGTCGTTTGGGCTCTGGGCCCGCTTCTTTATCCATCCTGGCCGCGATTGGGGCTAGAATTGGGTCGATAGCGTCGCTGCGAGCCCCGATACCGGCGATGCATCGCCTCCGACTCGCTCTCGGTAGTCGATCGACACACGCGCCGGAACCGCGCCCAGCGTCATGTCGACGCGTATGGTCGGCCCCACATCGACCCGGTTGGCATCGCGCTGAGCGCCGCCCCAGGCTCCCGCTCCAAGGCCGACGCGCACATCGCGCTCGCGCCGAAGGTCAAAGCTTGTCACCTCGCGAAGGACAGCGGCCTGACCATCAAAGAATGCGGTATCCGCCGCTCCGCCCACATAGCCTGCGCCCGCGTAAACTTCGACCGTAGCGCCCAGGGGCAAGGATACAGGCGGTAACTCGGTGATGGCGTAAGCGGCCGGGCGCACTCCGTTGCGGAAGCGGTCATCGGTGTAGCGCAGCTCAGCGGCCAGACGCACAGGCACAGCGCCAAACGGACGGGCCGAGACACCGGCGGCGATCTCGCTTTCCGGCTCATCAATCAGCGCGCGATAGGCACGCGCGTAGAGGCGCGGATCGTGCGCGCTGGAGGGGGCAACACGGGACTGAAGATTGGCGCCGATCTGGCTCGCTCCGTAGACCGGCACCCGCCCTTGCGCGATCGGAGCCGCGCCCGATCCCTCGCGCACGAAAGCCCAGGCGCCAAATGACCAGCGATCGGGCTTGGCCGAGGCGTCACCGGGCTTGGCATCGCCTGTGAAGGGAGGGTTGCCGGGAAACACCGGCACCGCCGCCTGCCGCTCGTTTTTCTCACG
>JBCBYM010000077.1:0-12807 GCA_039815865.1 Pseudomonadota bacterium | reverse complement strand
ATGCCGCAAAACCAAGGACTCCAACTGGTTCAACGCGACGCGGACGGGGTCGACACCGCCTTTCGCGCCGATGTGCTTGAGGGCCTTGCGCAGACGCAAAAGGCAATCCCAGCGCGTTGGCTCTATGATGATGCGGGCTCACAATTGTTCGAGGACATCACGCAGGTTCCCGAATATTATCCCACGCGCGCCGAAACCGAGATTCTCAAAGGCCACGGGCGCGACTTTGCGCGACTGATCGGAGAGGGCCGAGCGGTCGTGGAGTTTGGCTCAGGATCTTCGGTCAAAACACCGCTCTTGCTCGGCTCGATTGAGCCAGCGGCTTACGTTCCGCTCGATATCTCGGGCGATTTCTTGCGCGCTTCGGCCAGGGATCTCAGCGCCAAGTTTCCGGGCCTTCCGGTCCATCCGGTTGAGGCCGACTTCATGCGCCGGGTCGAGCTGCCCAAAGCGGTTGAGAACCTGCCCAAACTCGGTTTCTTTCCCGGTTCAACGATCGGCAATATGGTTGCCCCCAGCGCCGTCGATTTGCTGCGCACCATGCGCGAGACACTGGGCGTTGGCGCCAAGATTTTGATCGGCATGGATCTTATCAAGGATGAGGACGTGCTCGTTGCCGCTTATGATGACGCCGCTGGCGTTACAGCGGAATTCAACCGCAATCTCATTCGGCGAATCAACCGCCAGTTGAAGGGCGATATTCCGCTCGATGCGCTGGCCCATGAAGCGCGCTGGAACGACGAGCACGCGCGCATCGAGATGCATCTGGTGGCCAGCCGCGCGATCGTTTTCACTGTGGCGGGCAAAGGCTTTGCCATGGCCAAGGGCGAGAGCCTTCACACCGAGAACAGCCACAAGTTCAGCCGCCGTACCTCCTACATGTTGCTGCTTGCTGGCGGGTGGGAGCCGCAGGCGCGCTGGCTGGATGGCGAGGAGCGGTTTTCCCTGCTCTTGGCTGAGGCGCGGCCTGAGCGCACCGCGCCGTGAAACCGCATTAGTCTGAGTGCGTTAGGCTCGCATGGACGGATCACACAGCGATATAGCGATCATCGGCGCCGGGATGGCAGGACTTGCCTGCGCCAGCGCGCTCGCCGCCGCCGGACACAAAGTTCAGGTGTTCGACAAGGGGCGCGGACCGGGTGGCCGGATGGCGGCGCGCCGCGTCGAGATTGCGGGCGAGAGTGTGCGGTTCGATCACGGGGCGCAATACTTCACAGCGCGCGATCCCGGCTTTCGCGCGGCGGTCGAGGCGTGGGAGGCGCAAGGCGCAGTGGCGCGTTGGGATGCGGCGTCCAGATCAGTGGACGATCCCGCCTTTGTCGGCACGCCGGGTATGAATGGCCCGATCAAGGCGATGGCCGACAAAATTGGGGCAGAAGCGTTTGGCGGCGTGCTCTGGAGCACGCGCATCGAGAGCCTCGCGCGCGACAGCGATCTGTGGCGGATGACCACCACCGAGGGGGCCGAATACACCGCGCGCACAGTCCTTGTCGCTATCCCCGCCGAGCAGGCAAGCGAATTGCTGCAAAGCGCCGCGCCCGAATTCGCTGCCGTCGCTGCCAGCGTGACTTCCGAGCCGTGCTGGGCGGTTATGGCGGCCTTTGCCGAAAGGCTGCCCATCGAGGCCGACACACTGCGCGATCCCGAAGCCGCGATCAGCTGGGCCGCGCGCAATTCCGCCAAGCCCGGCCGCACCGGAACCGAGGCGTGGATGCTCCACGCCAGCCCCGCGTGCAGCCGCACGGTTCTGGACCTGCCCAAGGACAAGGTCGCCGAAATCCTGCTCGCTGACTTTGTCGAGCAGGCAGGCCTCGCGCCCGTCACACCGATCCACCTCACCGCCCACCGCTGGCTCTATGCTCAGCCCGCGAGCCTCGCTGGTGAGCCTGCACTTTTCGACGCCGGTCAGCGGATCGGGATTGCGGGGGACTACCTGCACAGCCCGCGGGTTGAGGGGGCTTGGGTCTCTGGCGTTGCGCTGGCGGGCCAGGTCCTCGCTATGGTATAAGTCCCTTACAAAGGGGAATTTCATGGCAAATCGCGAGACTCAGGTACTGGTGAGCGGACAGCCTTTCGTTGCGAGCTCGATGCTTTACGGCTGGGCGATCGCGGGGCTGATCGGGCTGGTGATGGCGGTGCTGCTCTATAGGGGGCTGGAGAACGAAGGGCTCGAAGCGGCCATTACCGTAGGCGTGATCGCGATCGCCGGTCTGGCGCTCTATCCGATTATGGCGACCGGCTTTGTGAAAACCATGACCCGAACCGGCGATACGCTGGAGGTGACCACTATGATGGTGGGCTCGAAGCTTGAGCGTTACCGGGTTGATGATGTGCTGTGGATCGACATGCGTGTGGATCGAGATGCGGGCAATTCGAAATACCTGACGATGAAGCTGAGCGGACGGCGTATCACGCTGTGCGTCTATATTAGCGAAGACACGTGCGACGAGGCCGAATTGCTCGCGCTTGGCGATCCCAGACAGTTCGGCTGATTGCGCTGAGCGGGGGAAAGCAGACGGACCTTGCGATCCAGACTAGCCTTGAAAAACGGCCCTGCAGGCTTGGCTGATCGGAAAAACGGCCCTGCGGGCCTGGCTGGGGTGGCAGGGATCGAACCTGCGAATGCCGGTACCAAAAACCGGTGCCTTACCACTTGGCTACACCCCAGCAGGAAGGGGCGCTCTATAACGCGCTTGGCGCGGATGTGAAGAGGGCAGGCGCGGGTTTTATCCCGGACCTGCCCTCCCGCTAACACGATTGGGAACTCAGAAGGTCCAGTCGAGCTTCTTGCCTTCGAAGTCGGCCGCCGAGGTGCGGATGATGACTTGCGATTCCGGATCGCCCCACGCCTTGTTGACGATGCGACCACGCTGCACGGCGGGGCGCTTGGCGATTTCGCGCGCCCAGCGACCGACATTCTCGTATTCGTCGATCGAGAGGAATTTTTTCGCCTCGCCGTAGATCACGCCCGCGACAAACGGAGCGAGCCATGGCCAGTTGGCGATGTCGGCGATCGTGTATTCATCGCCCGCGAGGTACTGTGTCTTGGCAAGCTGTTTGTCGACGACGTCGAAGATGCGCTTGGTCTCCATCGAATAGCGATTGATCGCGTATTCGTACTTTTCCGGAGCGTAGTTGTAGAAGTGGCCAAAGCCGCCGCCGATGAACGGCCCGGTGCCGACCTGGAAGAACACCCAGCTCATAACTTCGGCCTTGGCTGCCGGATCGGTCGGCAGGAATTCGCCGAACTTCTCAGCCAGGTGAACCAGGATCGCGCCCGATTCGAACACGCGGAACGGTGTGTCGCCGCTCTTGTCGATCAGGGCCGGGATCTTGGAGTTGGGGTTGATGTCGACAAAGCCGCTGGAGAACTGCGTGCCATCGCCGATATTCACGATGAAGGCATCGTATTCGGCGCCGGTATGCCCAAGTTCCAAAAGCTCTTCGAACATGATCGTCGCCTTGACGCCGTTCGGTGTGCCAAGGCTGTGCAACTGGAAGGGGTTCTTGCCTTCGGGCAGATCCTTTTCTTCGCGCGCGCCTGCAAAGGGGCGGTTGATCGAGGCGAAATTGCCCCCGGATTCGCTGTCATACGTCCAGACTTCGGGCGGCGTGTACGTGTCATCGGCCATCGCGGAATTCTCCTTCTTTGGGGAGGGGTAGACTCTAATTGGCTCTATTAAGGCCAAGTGGCCTTTCGAAACTCATTAGGCAAGCGCGATGTCTGCCGCTCTGACTGCAATCGCTGCTAGCCCTGAAAGCGCAGCTTTGGTTCGCTACATTTGCGTTGCCTTTCCTCTTCAGGGTTATGCGGCTAGGGCAGCGGCACGAGGTACGATCGCAAGGAGGCTTGGCGCCATGGCGGACACACAGCACAGCTTCTATGACATGCACAATCAAGGGTTTGTGCGCGTGGCAACCTCGACGCCGTGCTCGCGCCCTGCGGATGTCGCCTACAACACGGCGGGCGTGATCAGCGAAGCGCGCCGCGCGCATGAATGCCATGTCGATCTGCTCGTCTATCCCGAGCTGACTTTGTCTTCCTACGCCATTGACGATTTGCACTTGCAGGCCGCGCTGCTCGACCGGGTTGAGCGCGGGGTCGCCGACGTGGTGAAGGCGAGCGCGGACCTAACGCCGGTTCTGGTGATCGGCGCGCCGCTGAGGCGCAACGGCAAGATCTACAATTGCGCCCTTGTGATTGCGGGCGGCGAATTGCTGGGCGTGGTCCCCAAGAGCTATCTGCCCAATTACCGCGAATTCTACGAAAAGCGCTATTTCGCGCATGGCCGCGATTGCCAGGACTTGTGGATCGGCGTTGCGGGAGAAGAGGTGCCTTTTGGGACCGACCTTGTCTTTGCCGCGTCCAATCTGCCGGGCTTCACCTTTGGCGTTGAGATTTGCGAGGATTTCTGGGCCCCCAATCCGCCGGGCAATCTGGCCGCGCTGGCGGGGGCGAACATCGTGTGCAACCTATCCGCCTCGCCGGTGACCATAGGCCGCGCGGAAGACCGGCACTTGCACTGCCGTTCCAGCTCGGCGCGCGCGATGTGCGCTTATGTCTATTCGGCAAGCGGGCATGGGGAAAGCACGACCGACCTCTCCTGGGATGGGCAGGGCGTGGTCTATGAGCTTGGTGGCTTGATGGCGGAAAGCGAACGGTTTGATCGGGAGCCGGAGCTTTGCATCGTCGATATCGACACGGATCGCATCGCGCTTGAGCGGATGCGCAACGGCACCTTCAACGACGCGGCCGAAGCGCATGGGCGCCCAGAAGACACCTATCGCCGGGCTGTCTTTGAGCACGCTTACGAGGCTGGTGACATTGGCCTGATGCGCCCGATCCGTCGCTTCCCCTTCGTGCCCAACGATGTGAAGACGCTCGATGAGGATTGCTACGAAGCCTTCAACATCCAGGTCGATGCGCTCATGCGGCGGATGCAGTCGAGCGGAGCCAAGTCGCTCATCATTGGCATTTCCGGCGGACTGGACAGCACGCACGCGCTTATCGTTGCGGCGAAGGCGTGTGATCGGCTGGGCCTGCCGCGCACGACCATTCGCGGCTACACCATGCCCGGCTTTGCGACATCGGAAGGGACCAAGTCCAACGCCTGGAAACTGATGGAAGCTTTCGGGATCACGGCTGAAGAGATCGACATCAAGCCCGCCGCCACCCGTATGCTGGAAGACATGGGCCACCCCTTCAGCAAGGGCGAGCCGGTCTATGATGTGACGTTTGAAAACGTGCAGGCGGGCCTTCGCACCGATTACCTCTTCCGTCTCGCCGGACTGCATGGCGGCTTTGTCGTCGGGACCGGCGATCTCTCCGAACTGGCGCTTGGATGGTGCACGTACGGGGTGGGCGACCACATGAGCCATTACGGCGTCAACGCCGGGGTTCCCAAGACGCTGATCCAGTATCTCATCCGCTGGTCCATCGCGACCGAGCAGTTTGCCGATGCGTGCGCGGACATCCTCAACGCGGTTCTCGACACCGAGATTTCGCCCGAGCTTGTGCCCGCGGATGCGGACGGGTCAATCCAGAGCACGGAAGAGAAGATCGGGCCGTATGAGCTCAATGATTTCTTCCTCCACCACACGATCCGCACCGGCCAGCGTCCGGGCAAGATCGCGTTTCTCGCCTGGCATGCCTGGCGCGATTGCGATGCCGGGTTGTGGCCCGCAGGCTTTCCCGAGCACCGTAAGAACGAGTACGATCTCGCCACGATTGCTGGATGGCTTGAGAAGTTTGCCAACCGCTTTTTCGCGTTCTCCCAGTTCAAGCGCAGCGCGCTGCCGAACGGACCCAAGGTCTCTTCGATGGGCGCTCTGAGCCCACGCGGAGACTGGCGCGCGCCGTCCGATGCGGTGGCCGATGTGTGGCTTGAGGATTTGCGCGAGAGCCTGCCGCCGCTGGGGTGATACCCGCCCCCTCACGGTTCGTCAGAGCGTCAAAAAAGCGTCAATCTTCCCAGATCTGGACCCTGCTCATTTGCATTGCGCCGACAGACTTATAGTCAGGGGAAGCGCGCCGCGATGGACCGGTTCGCCGAAGCGGAGGACTATTGATGGCTTCAGCAGCGCCGGGTGGCGGACTGGTTCTGGAACGCTCGCAGCCTTTGCGATTGTTCACGCTGTTCATTCTGTATGTCGGGCAGGGCATGCCCCTCGGGCTGTTCTGGTTCGCAATCCCGGCGTGGATGGCGGTCAACGGTGCGAGCGCAGCCGATGTCGGAAGCGTCGGCGCGCTCACCGCGCTGCCGTGGTCGCTCAAGCTGGTGAACGGCTTCATTATGGACCGCTACACCTTCCTGCCAATGGGGCGCAGGCGGGCGTGGATCCTGGGCGCGCAAGGCGTGATGATCGGCTCGCTCATTGTGGCTGCGCTGATCAATCCAGGCGTTGGCGATGTCGCCATTCTGGGAGCGCTGGGCTTCACAGTGAATATGGCGACCACGTTCCAGGATGTCGCGGTCGACGGGCTGGCGGTCGATATCATGAGCGAGGATGAACGCGCGCGCGGATCGGGCATGATGTTTGGCGGGCAATCGATCGGGATCGCGACCGCGACGGCAATTTGCGGCTTTGTGATCGAGGACTTCGGCGCCCCGGCGGCGTTTCTGGCGGTTGCCGCGCTCATCTTTGCGCTGTGCGTCTATATCGCAGCCTTTCGCGAGCGTGAGGGCGAACGCAGTCTGCCATGGAGCGCAGGCGCTGCGCATGAGCGCAATCTGGCGATCCAGCTTGAGGCGTGGTGGCCGCTCTTGAAGGCGACCTTTGCCTCGCTGACCAAAGGGGTGAGCCTCTTGTGGCTTCCGGTGCTTTTCGGGCGCGGGATCTTGTATGGCACTCTTACCGGCATGACACCGCTGATCGGGGCCAACTACACCGGCTGGGACGTCTCGGAAATCTCTTCCCTCACCGCCACGGCGGGCCTTGTTGCGGGCATCTTGTGCATGACGCTGGGGGGATGGCTGGGCGACCGTTTCGGTGCCAAGCGCATCGGGCTCATGTGGCTCGCGGCCGGTGTGGCGATGTGCGTCTTCATGGGCGTAAGCGTGCCCTTGTGGAGCAATTCAGCCGTTTTCATGACGTTCGTGATGGTCTGGGTCTCTGTCGACATGCTGATCACCGTGGCCTTGCTGCCGATCAGCATGCGGCTGTGCGATGCCAAGGTCGCGGCCACCCAGTTCACGATCTATATGGCAGTTGGCAATTTCGGCATCTCCTTTGGCGCATTCCTGCTCTCGAAAGAGGCAGGCCTGGGCGGTTTGCCGGGTATGTTCTTCGTCACGGGTACGGGGATGTGTGTAGGCCTTGCCTTGTTGCTCACCGTCAAGTTTCCGCGCCGGCCTGAATACTACGCCAAACAGGCCGAGGCTGCGTTGGTGTTCGACAGCTCCGACCCGATCCCGAAACCGACCGCGTAACAGACCGAGCATAGGAAAAAGGACCGGGCCCGCCTCGCGGCGAACCCGGTCCTCTCCTGCGACCCTCGGGGGGTGAGGGACAGCTCTTTTGGCCTTGCGCTTAGCGGCCAAGCGCCAGACGGCCGGGGCCAAACGCGGCCACTTGCAGCATGCCGCCCGCCAGAGCGAGGTTCTTGAGGAAGTGGATCATCTGGTTCTGGTCCGCGAAATCGGAGTGAAAGATCACCGCCGCAGCGACCGAAAAGACGCCTAGCGCGAGGGCGACCGCGCGGGTCTTGAAGCCGATGACGAGCATGATGCCGCCCACAATCTCAAGCGCGACGACGGCGTAGTAGATCGCTTCGGCAAACGGCAGGCCAACGCTGGCGATGTAACCAATCGTGCCCTCAGCGGCGCCAAGCTTGGCGAAACCTGACAGAATAAAGATAGCCGCGAGCAGCAGCCGTCCGCCAAGCGCGACAGCGTCTTGCGTGGTGATCGAGCGAGCCGGGATGGCGCCGGTGTCTTGGGCAAGGGTGTTCATGACAGTTCTCCTTGGGTTTGATGGGATAGGGGCCGGTTCAGGCGGCGTGCGTTGAGGCGGTTTCGATGGCCGCAGCGATCTTCGCCTCACCGTCAGCGCCCATAATGCCGTCGGCGGCGATCACCTCGACGTTGCTGATGCCAAGAAAGCCGAGGAAGAAGGTGAGCCAGCTCGACATGAAGTCGAAGTCAGCGCCAATCGGCGTGCCGCCAGAGGCTGCCGTGATGTAGGCCTTCTTGCCTTCCAGCAGGCCAACCGGGCCGTTCTCGGTGTATTTGAAAGTGGTGCCGGCGCGCGCCACCAATTCGGCCCAGGCCTTGACGATGGCGGGCACACCAAAATTGTAGATCGGCGTTGCGAACACGATTGTGTCAGCCGCTTGCAGCTCTTCGATTAGCGTGTCGGCCATAGCGGCCAGTTCGGCTTGCTCGGGTGAGCGATCCGCCGCCGGAGTAAGGTTCGCTTCAAAGCGCGCGGCGTCCACAAACGGGATGTCATTCCTGGACAGATCGCGGATAGTAACGGTGTCGCCGTCGGCCTTGAGGCTGCCAAGCAGCGCCTGACCGATCTGGTTTGAGATGCTCTCGTCGCCGCGGATGCTGGCGGTGAGGTAGAGGATGTTCGACATGGCAATTCTCCTTGAGATGTTCGGGGGGGCCTTCAATCACGGGTGGAAACGAGGGAGCCAGCCGAGCGGCGGGCTCGGCTGGCTCTGCTCGGGTTAGGCTGCGTCCACGAGGACAACTTCGCTGTCCTCAAGCGCGGTGATGGTGATCTCCTCCATCTGAGTGATGGCGACACCGTCGCGCGCCTTGGCAATGACGTCGTTTATCTGGACCTTGCCGGTGGCGGGGACGAGGTAGATGTGCCGCCGCTCGCTGGCGATGTCGTAGGTCACGCTTTCGCCGGCCTTGATGGTGGCGCCCACCACCTTGGCGTCGGTGCGGATCGGCAGCGGGCCTTCGTTGTCGTTGACCCCGCTGGGCACCGAGCCGCTCGCCAGCGTAACGAACTGGCCCGAACGCTCACCCTTGGGAAAGGCGCGCGCGCCCCAGGACGGGGCTCCGCCACGCTCGCTCGGGATGATCCAGATCTGGAAGATTTGCGTATCGGTTTCTTCCAGGTTGTATTCCGAGTGAGCAATCCCGGTCCCTGCGCTCATGACCTGGACATCGCCGGATTCGGTGCGGCCTTCATTGCCCTGGTTGTCGCGGTGCGTGATCGCGCCTTTGCGGACATAGGTGATGATCTCCATGTCCTGGTGCGGGTGGGTGGGAAAGCCGGTGCCAGCGGCAATGGTGTCATCGTTCCAGACGCGGATCGGGCCCCACTGCACGCGCGCCGGATCATGATAACCGGCAAATGAGAAGTGGTGATGCGCATCGAGCCAGCCGTGATTGGCTGAGCCAAGGCTGTTGAAAGGACGAAGTTCGATCATAGCGTATCTCCTGGTTTGTGGAGCGGACCTTGCGGGCGTTGTCCCTTGGGGTCTCGCTGTGTTGAACAGGCAGATAGGTCAGGTCATGTGAACGGATAAGTGCGATAAAACTTGTAAAGATGTTCAAAGTATTGGAACATATGACCATGAAGCTTGGCGACCCCTCCCTTGACCAATTGCGCATCTTCCTCGCCGTCGTCGAAGAGGGCAGCTTTGGCGGCGCGGCGCGCGCTATGGGCCGCGCCGTCTCTGCGATCAGCTACGGGATTGCGCAGCTTGAACGTCAGCTGGCCGTGACCTTGTTTGAGCGCGAAGGCTCGCGCAAACCCCAGCTCACCGATGCGGGCGCAGGGTTGCTCGCCGAAGCGCGCGCGGTAGCCGACCGTGTCGACGCTCTGCTGGCCAAGACGCAGAGCCTGCACGCCGGTCAGGAATCGAGCGTTGGCCTGGTGGTTGACGTTATGGTTTCGGGCGAAGTGACGGCGCGCATTCTTAACGAATTTCGCCGCATGTTCCCGACCATTGCGCTTACCCTCAATATCGAAGGCCTCGGCGCGGTCACGCAGTGCCTCCTTTCCGAGGAAGCGGATCTGGCCATTGGCGGGCCGGTGATCGGGGAGCATCCCTCGCTGGAGCGGCAAGTTATTGGAGAGATCGATCTCATCCCTGTGGCCGCGCGCGATCATCCCCTTTCCAAGGCTATGACGGAAGGGGCCGTTGCGCCCGGGCAGTCGCGCGAACATCTGCAGCTGGTCCTCGCGGATCGATCCGATTTGACGCAGGGGCGCGAGTTCTCCGTGCTCAGCCCGCTAACCTGGCGTCTGGGCGATTTAGGGGCCAAGCACTCGCTGCTGCGCGAGGGGTTGGGGTGGGGCAATATGCCACGCGAAATGGTGGCCGGGGACCTTGCGCAAGGTGGGCTCGTCGAGCTTGACCTGCCGGAAAAGCCTGGAGACCGCTACACGTTAAGCGCCTTGTGGAGGCGCGACACCGAGCTTGGCCCGGCTCGCCATTGGCTGATTGACGCGTTCCGCGGCGAACTGAACCAGAATTAGGGTCCAGTCCTATGGGCCAGAGCTAGCCGCCGCAGATTAAGGGCCGGGCTTGAGGCCGTTCCGGTGACAGGGTCGATCAGCTAGCGCGCAACCACCTGCGTGCGCTGGGTTCGTCGGCGAAGAACTCAACGTTAAGGCCCTCACCAATTCGGCGGTATTGCAGTTTTACCAAGGGCGGCGGCGAGACAACCGCAAAATTCGTAAGGCCGTTGGTCGTGGCCAGCTTGAGGCTGTCGCGGATTGCACCGGCCGTAGCGCGATCCTGGGGTACGAACTCAGCCAGATTGCCTAGCGCTGTAAATGGAATGCGCTCCTTGATGAAAGGCCGAGCCGCGTTGGCGAGGTCGGTAAGGAAGGCCTCCATCTCTTGCAGCTCCCAGAAGCCCGCGATCGCAAAGTAGAGCTCGCGCGTGCCGGCGTCCGCCGCGATCGAGGAAGTTGGGGCCAGGGTCGTCATACGAAAGGGCCTAACCAAAAAGCCCTAGCGCCCGGTTAAACGCCCACTGCGGGCCTAGTTCGATCGAAGCCAGGCGACCGCATCCCCCTTGTTGGTAAACATTCGCGTGTTGCTGCCGTCCACGATGCGATCGAACTGCATCTTCAGAAGCGGCGCGGTAACCACAAAGGCCTGTCGCCGCATGCCAAGCTTCACCGATTCCTTCATCATGAAGCGCATCGAGTCCGCCATCATCCGGTCCTGCACAGCCAAGCCGCTCATATCGCCAAGCACGTGAAAGCCCTCGCCAGATTCGATCAGAGGCTTGGTTTTCTCCAGCATCGAGCGCTGAAACCGGGCCATGTCGTTGGCGGACCAGAAACCGGAGGCGGCGTAGTGCACCTCGCGCCGGGTCTCGTCGATCAGAATCGTGAAGTGGGGCTTCAACTCGCTCATAACGCCAGCGTAGCGCAAACGTGGTTAAGGATTCACCACAGTTCGGCGCCTTGGACGGCAACGCGCCTTCAGACCCGCGTGATCCAGCCATGCGTGTCCTCGGCCTGCCCGCGCTGAATGCCGACCAGCGTCTCGCGCAGTTTCGTCGTAAGTTGGCCGTTGCCGCCCGCACCGATCTGAAACTCCCCAGCGGGCGATGCGACCGTGCCCACCGGCGTCACCACAGCCGCGGTGCCGCACGCCATGGTTTCCAGCAACTCTCCGCTTTCCGCTTCCGCGCGCCATTGATCGATCGAGTACGGCTCTTCGCGCACATCCAGCCCCTCTTCGCGCAGCAGCGTGATGAGGCTGTCGCGCGTGATGCCGGGCAGGATCGTTCCAGTCAGCGGCGGCGTGATCACGCTGCCATCGCGGCGCACGAAGAACAGGTTCATGCCGCCCAGCTCTTCCACCCACTTGTTCTCGATCGCGTCGAGGAACACGACCTGGTCGCACCCGTTCGCAATCGCTTGCGCTTGGGGCACGAGGCTGGCGGCGTAATTACCGCCGGTCTTGGCCGCGCCCGTGCCTCCGGGGGCCGCGCGCACATAGCCTTGCGCGACCCAGATCTTCACAGGATTGACCCCGCCTTTGAAGTACGCGCCCGCCGCGTTGCAGATCACCAGGAACTTGTACCGCTTGGCCGGCCGCACGCCCAGAAACGCTTCGGAGGCGAACATGAAGGGGCGGATGTAGATCGAGCCCCCGTCAATGTCGGGCATCCAGCCTGCGTCCGCCTGCACCGCTTCGCGCACGGCGCCCAGGAACAGCTCTTCGGGCACTTCGGGCATCGCCATGCGCCGCGCGCTGGCGTTGAACCGGGCCGCGTTGGCTTGCGGTCGGAACAGCGCCAACCCGCCATCGGCGTGCGCGAAGGCCTTCATGCCCTCAAAAATCTCTTGCGCGTAGTGGAGTACGCTGGCTGCCGGGTCGAGGCTGATCGCCTCACGCGGGCCGATGCGCGGCGAATGCCAGCCGCCACCCACCGATCCCGGAGCGCCTTCGTCATAGTCAATCATGACCATGTGATCGGTGAAGGTCGTGCCAAAGCCGGGATCCTTGATCGCGTCGATGCGGTCGGCCTCGGGCGTCGGCGAGGGGTGGGGGATACGCTCAAACTGCATATCCGAGCGCGTAATGCGACAATGCGCCATGGGCAATATCTGTTTCGTTCCTCTCCATCCGGGCGCACCGGCTTGCCGGGCGTGTTCCAGCCAATCGTGGCCTTGCTTGAAGCGCTGTGGCGTGTCGCGGTCTCCACTCGTGTTGGAGACACAGGTTACACAGTTCAAAAGTCGAAAACGCAGCTGTCCCTATTGGGCTCTCGTGTTCTCAAAAAAGTAAGCGCCAGACCTCCCTGCCCAAAGAACTAGACAGGGCCGCCGCCCGCAGGCTTCTGCGAGATCTGACCAGTCTTGCGACGGTCTCCG
>JBCBYM010000076.1:0-13056 GCA_039815865.1 Pseudomonadota bacterium | reverse complement strand
CGATGCGACCACCGCTGACGCTCTGGCCCACAGCTGCATGACCATCGCCGACACTGTGCCTATCAGCGCGATCACCGTCTTTACCTCCAGCGGCTCCACCGCGCGCCGCGTCGCCCGAGAACGCCCGGCAACACCCATGCTGGTCCTCACCCCCAGCGTGCGCACCGCGCGCCGGGTGGGCCTGTTATGGGGCGCGCACGCCGTGGCGACCAAGGATATCGGCAGCTTTGAAGAGATGATCGCCAAGGGCAAACGCATGGCGCTGCGCCACGGCTTTGGCCAGGCGGGCTCTAAGCAGATCGTGCTGGCGGGCGTGCCGTTCGGAACACCGGGCGCGACGAACCTGCTGCATATCGTGACCCTGAAAGGCGATGAGCTGGAGAAGCATGGGGGCTGAGGCTGCTATCGGGCCAGTTTCGGACGCCGCTATCAATCATTGTTGTCACCCGCCAGTGGCAAAATCTGTCCAAAAATCCGAGAAGACAATGGGCGTCGCGACAAGCTGGAAAGCGAAAAACGCGCCTACACCGATCCAGCTGGCAGAGTGCACTTTACGGTATTGGATGTAGTCATAGACTGGCAGAAGCAGGATAAAACCAAGGTTGCCCAAAGGGATCAGAGGACCCATCGCCTCCTCAGGTATTCGGCCATAGAAAAGATACAACCGTCCAAGGACGGTCGCCACAGCCGCAATAGCGGTCTGGTACATGAACCTGAGGTGCCAATCAGTTCGTCGCCGCAGTACCAGTGCTGCGATCAAGAAGACAATGAACGCGGGCACCGAATGCAACAAACGAAACCCACCCCCGACGATGTTCGAGAAATCATCTGGTGAAGTTGGGAAGAGATCGAGTTGAACGGCTACTCCGCTCACCACATTGACTACAGCTACACCGCAGGCTGCATAGCCAACGCGCCTATGCCAAGATCGAGCTCTCTTCACGATCAGCCATGGCTGGGTAATGAAAATGACAGCCCACAAGAGCGCGGACACGGCATGAGCATGCATCCATTGGCTCGGTGCTTGGTAGGATCCGTCAGCTAGAGGAACAAAGTACCTTGGGGCGAATGCCAATACGGAAAGAAACAGCAATACGATTCCCGTATTGCGCATGAATCGCGCATCGGCGCCAATATTGGTCATTAAGCCCCCGCTTGTGGCGATTATCGCCTTGTGCTGAGACGGTATTCAGACCCGAAAGGGATGACAATGCCTTATTGCGGCGGGTCGGCTGTCATCCCTAGAAGCGGGCTAGGCAGTCGAGGCCTTTGCAAGCCGCGCCAGCGCCTCTGTCTCCCCGATAAGCGGGAGCAGTTCGCCCATGTCGGGGCCGTGGTTCATTCCCGTCAGCGCCTGGCGCAGCGGCAGGAACAACGCCTTGCCCTTGCGCCCCGTGCTGGCTTTGAGCGCTGAGGTCAGCGTGCCCCAGGGATCCTCGCCCCAGCTGAGCGCCTCAGCCGCCTCCGTCAGATACACCTTGTCCTCATCCGCGAATTCCACCGCCTCGATCGGGCCTGTGACCAGCCGCCACCACTCGCCCACCTCAAGCAGAGTTGCGACATTGGGCCGCACGGCGTGCCAGCCAGCTTCATCCATGCCCTCGGGCAGGCGATCCTTAATGCTCTCGTAGTCCATCTGGTGGACGATCGCGGTGTTGACCCGATCAAGCTCGGCGTCGTCGAACTTGGCGGGCGCCCGGCCAAAGGTGGAGAGGTCGAACGTCGTGAGCAGCGCGGCGCGATCCGCGATCGGCTCCACCGGCAGTGATGTGCCAAGGCGCGAAAGCAGCGCGACAATCGCCTCAGGCTCAATCCCACGCTCGCGAAACGCGTCGCAACCCAGCGAACCCAGGCGCTTGGAGAGCTTGCCCTCCTTGCCCATCAAGAGCGCTTCGTGCGCGAAAGCGGGCGGCTCAGCGTCAAGCGCTGTAAACATCTGGATCTGCACTGCGGTGTTGGAAACATGGTCTTCCCCGCGCAGCACTTGGGTCACGCCCATCTCGATATCGTCCACGGTGCTGGGCAGCATATAGAGCCACGATCCATCGGCGCGGCGAATGACGGGATCGGAGAGCTGCGCGGGGTCGAACTTCGCACGCCCGCGTACGCCATCCTCCCAAGCGATGGCTTCGTCATGGTCGAGCTTGAAACGCCAGTGGGGTGCGATGCCTTCGGCCTCCTTGGCGGCGCGTTCGTCATCGGACAGCGCCAGCGCGCCGCGATCGTAGATCGGTGGAAGCCCCCGCCCGAGCAGCACTTTGCGTTTCAGCTCCAGTTCCTGGCTCGTTTCGTAAGCGGGGTAGATCCGGCCCGCTTCTTTCAGACGTTCAAACGCCGCTTCGTAACGGTCCAACCGATTGGACTGCCGCTCTTCGCGCGTCGCCTCAATCCCCAGCCACGCCAGATCCGCCCGGATCGCCTCGACATACTCCTCTTTCGAGCGCGCCGCGTCGGTGTCGTCGATGCGCAGCAGGAATTCCCCGCCCCCATGGGTCTGGGCCTTTTGCGCCAGCATCCAGTTGTGAAGCGCGGTGCGGATATTGCCGACATGCAGGCGGCCGGTGGGCGAGGGGGCAAAGCGGGTGATGGTCATGATCGCGCGCAGCGTTAGACAGCGGGGCGCGCGCCCGCAAGCCGCACGAGAGTTGCATCGCTACGCGGCGTGCATTTCGGCGACCACAAGCGCGAAGACCGCGTCCCATAAGCGACCCTCGCGTGTCGGGCGGACAAGCCCGTGCAATTGCTGCTCAAAGCCCAGACGATTGCGTGTTACCGCGCAGTCGATGACGGCGCCAATCGTGGCCTCGTCATGGGTGAGGCGCTCGCAGCAATAGCGCGAGACATGGATGTCTTCCGGCCACGTAGCGGTAACAGCCTGCGATAAGGCAAGCGCTTTTGCAGCAATTTCAACGCTCCCCAAACGCGCGGTGAGCTCAGGCACTGGATCGCGGCGAGCCCGTTCGTGCAAAGCGATCAAGCGCAGCGAAAAGATGAACCGCGCCGCAATAGGCCCAAGCGTCTCTATGCGGGGCGCCTTTGCGAGGTTTTCGATAACGCGCGAGGCGTTGACTGGCTTGCGAACGGGTTTGGTCAAGCGGACCTCCTTATGGCTGAGATCCAAAGGTCTACCATATCGCGACCGATTCTCAATAGCATTAATTGCACTTGACCAGAGCCAGACTCGCCCGATGCAAAGAATGCGCCGAATGAGCGGGAAGAGGGGCAGCGCGCTTATTTCGGTCGGATCGCAAAGCTGTGCTCGATGTATAAGAACACCTCGGTCTGGCTCGCCTGTTTGAAGTACAGCTCGGAATCGAGCCCGCGCACATCGATGCCATAGTCGTTGCCGAACATCGCAGCGTAGGCCTTGGCTTCCTCGGCAATCGCCTTGACGACGGCGCGGCGATATTGGTCGGGATTGTCGATGGCTAGCACGGTGGGGCCTGTCTCCAGATAGGAGCGTCCTGTGGCAGGGACAGTTTTCTTGAAGCTATCCACCAGTTCATCGACCTCATCGACACCCTTGAACGCGCCGCTAACGGGCACGCGCGCATAGACTTGCACCCGCGTTGTATCGGGGCGGCGACCGCGGTTAAAGGGAAGCTCGCTCAGACCATCCAGAGTGACCGGTGCGAGCTTGTATTCGCCCGCCACCAATGTGACGCCTTCGGCCTGCGCGCGTTCGAGCAAGGCTTTGAGCATGGCGCTCACTTCGGCCTTGCGCAGTTTGGGATCGCGCGAATCGGAGTTTACGTAGATCGGCTTGACGAAGTAGTCGGCGGTGCGCGTGAGGCCGATCGCGGATTGTTCGTCGTCATAATATCGATCGAACGCGTCGCGCTCAGATCGTGACCCGGTGACGATGATCGCACCCATGTCATCCTGTGCGCTGGCCGCAGCGGGCGTCAGCACCGCAATGGCAGCCACGCTCAGCGCGCTCGCGGCAAGAACAGTTTTCAGCATAGCTCTCTCCTTTTCCCAAGGCGCGCAGAGTAGACCGCGGCTCAACAAAGAAAACCCCGCTTCAAGCGAGGGCCTGAAGCGGGGTGTTCGTGCTTGCGCTCTTGAACGCAAGTGAGGTTTGGAAGAGCGCTTACTCAGCCACAGGCGCATCGCCTTCAGGCTTGGCTCCGCCCATCGCCGCCTTCATGGCTTCTTCGGAGGACACCGGATCAGCGGCGGGTTCAGCTTCCGCCTCGCCCGCTGCGGCGAGCGCTTCCTGCTGACGCTTCCACTGAGCCTTGAGCGCGGCGTCACGGCTGGAGGCCGCCACACGCATGCGGTTCATACCCGCACCCGTACCCGCCGGGATAAGGCGGCCCACGATCACGTTCTCTTTCAGACCGATCAGCGTGTCCTTCTTACCCTCAACCGAAGCTTGTGTGAGCACACGCGTCGTCTCCTGGAACGAAGCCGCCGAGATGAAGCTGCGGGTCTGCAGCGACGCCTTGGTGATGCCGAGCAGGATCGGCGTGCCTTCCGCCGGCTCCTTGCCCTTGCCAAGCTTGGCGTTGTATTCGAGCATTTCCGCCAGATCGACCTGTTCGCCCGGAAGCAGCGTGGTGTCGCCGCCCTTGGTGATCTCAACCTTCTGCAGCATCTGGCGAACGATCACCTCGATGTGCTTGTCGTTGATCTTCACGCCCTGCAGTCGGTAGACTTCCTGGATTTCGTTGACGAGATACTCAGCCAGCGCCGCAACGCCCAGAACCTCAAGGATGTCATGCGGGTTGGGCGAGCCGGAAATCAGGGTATCCCCCTTCTTCACAAAGTCGCCTTCCTGCACGTCGATCACCTTGGTCTTGGGGATCAGGTACTCAACAGCATCGCCCTCCTCGGGCACAATCGCGATCTTGCGCTTTGCCTTGTATTCGCGGACGAATTCAATCTTGCCCGAAATCTTGGCGATGACCGACATGTCTTTTGGCAAACGCGCCTCGAACAGCTCAGCCACACGCGGCAGACCACCGGTGATATCGCGGGTCTTGGCCGCTTCACGGCTGGCACGCGCGAGAATGTCGCCCGCTTCAACCTGCTGGCCATCTTCGACCGAAAGCGTGGTGCCGGGCGCCAGCATATAGCGCTGCGCTTCGGTTTCGTCGGCATCGGTCTGGCCTTCTCCGAGAAGGGTGAGACGCGGACGCAGCTCTTCCTTCTTCTTGCGGCCCGTTGCGCGGTTTTCGGTGACGATACGCTGTGCGATACCGGTGGCATCGTCGGTCTGTTCTTCGAGCGTCGAGCCCTCGACCAGATCCTGATACTTCACCACGCCCGACTGCTCGGTGATGATCGGCAGCGTGAACGGATCCCATTCGGCCAGACGATCGCCTTCCTTTACCTTGGCGCCGTGCTTGAACAGCAGCACGGTCCCGTAAGGCACCTTGTGCATTTCGCGCTCACGGCCCTCGGCGTCGATCACGGCGATCTCGCCGTTGCGCGCCAGGCTTAGGATACGGCCCTTCTTGTCGGTGATCGTCGGCATGTCGCGAAGTTCGACCTTACCGTCCGAGATCGCTTCAAGGTGCGAGGTTTCATTGACCTGCGCTGCCCCACCAATGTGGAAGGTACGCATCGTCAGCTGCGTGCCGGGCTCACCGATCGACTGCGCGGCGATAACGCCGACAGCCTCACCGATATTGACCGGCGTACCACGCGCAAGATCGCGGCCATAGCAGGTCCCGCAAACACCCTGTTCCGCTTCGCAAACCAGCGGCGAACGGATCTTGGCCGACTGAACTTCCGCTTCCTCGATCGCCTTGACCATCGGTTCGTCGACCAGCGTGCCAGCGGCTACGATCACTTCGCCGGTGGACGCGTTGACGATATCCTCGGCCACGGTGCGGCCCAGAATACGCTCACCCAGCGAGGCAATCACGCTGCCGCCCTGAACAATCGCGCGCATCTCGAGCGCGTTCTCGGTCTTGCAGTCGTCGATCACGATCGTGCAGTCCTGCGACACATCGACCAGACGGCGGGTCAGGTAGCCCGAGTTCGCCGTCTTGAGCGCGGTATCCGCCAGACCCTTACGCGCGCCGTGGGTGGAGCTGAAGTACTCAAGAACGTTGAGGCCTTCCTTGAAGTTCGAGATGATCGGGTTTTCGATGATCTCGCCCGACGGCTTGGCCATAAGGCCGCGCATACCGGCGAGCTGCTTCATCTGCGCGGGCGAACCGCGCGCGCCCGAATGGCTCATCATGTAGATCGAGTTGATCTCAGCCTCGCGACCGTCGTCGTCGATGGGGGTCGCCTTAATGCGCGCCATCATCGCTTCGGCCACCTGGTCACCGCACTTGGCCCAGGCGTCGATCACCTTGTTGTACTTTTCCTGCTGGGTGATGAGACCGTCCTGGTACTGCTGCTCGTAATCGGAAACGAGCGCCTTGGTCTCAGCCACCAGGCCTTCCTTGGCCTCGGGGATGATCATGTCATCCTTGCCGAAGGAAATGCCGGCCTTGAACGCGTGGCGGAAGCCCAGCGTCATGATCGCGTCAGCGAACAGCACCGTGTCCTTCTGGCCGGTGTGACGGTACACTTGGTCGATCACGTCACCGATCTCACGCTTGGTGAGCAAGCGGTTGATGATGTCGTATGGCACTTTGTGGTTCTTGGGCAGACACTCACCAATGAGCATGCGGCCCGGCGTCGTGACAAAGCGCCTCATCACCACTTCACCGTTCTCATCGGCCTGCGGAACGCGGGCGAGGATCTTGGTGTGGAGCGTGACCGCCTTGGTCTCCAGCGCCTGGTGCACTTCGGCCATATCGCCAAAGCGCGGCAGGCGCTCTTCCTTCGTGCCATCCTCGTTTTCGAGGAATTCGGGGGTCTTCTCCTGCCGCTCCATCGAGAGGTAGTAGATGCCCAGAACCATATCCTGCGAAGGCACGATGATCGGCTTGCCGTTGGCGGGCGAGAGGATGTTGTTGGTCGACATCATCAGCACGCGCGCTTCAAGCTGCGCCTCAAGGCTCAGCGGCACGTGGACCGCCATCTGGTCGCCGTCAAAGTCCGCGTTGAACGCCGAGCAGACCAGCGGGTGAAGCTGGATCGCCTTGCCTTCGATCAGCACGGGCTCGAACGCCTGGATGCCCAGACGGTGAAGCGTGGGCGCGCGGTTCAGGAGAACCGGGTGCTCTCGGATCACTTCATCAAGGATGTCCCAGACTTCCTTGCGCTCTTTCTCAACCCACTTCTTGGCTTGCTTGAGGGTCATCGAGAGACCCTTGGCATCGAGGCGAGCGTAGATGAACGGCTTGAACAGTTCGAGCGCCATCTTCTTGGGCAGGCCGCACTGGTGCAGCTTCAATTCAGGCCCTGTCACGATGACCGAACGGCCCGAATAGTCGACGCGCTTACCGAGCAAGTTCTGGCGGAAGCGGCCCTGCTTGCCCTTGAGCATGTCCGAGAGCGATTTCAGCGGACGCTTGTTCGCGCCGGTGATGACACGGCCACGGCGACCATTGTCGAACAGCGCGTCCACGGCCTCCTGCAGCATGCGCTTTTCGTTGCGGACAATGATGTCGGGCGCCCGCAGTTCAATCAGTCGCTTCAAGCGGTTGTTGCGGTTGATCACGCGGCGATACAGATCGTTGAGGTCCGACGTCGCGAAACGGCCACCATCGAGCGGCACCAGCGGGCGCAGCTCGGGCGGGATCACGGGGATCACTTCCAGGATCATCCACTCAGGCCGGTTGCCGCTCTCAATGAAGCTTTCGACGACCTTGAGGCGCTTGATGATCTTCTTGGGCTTGAGCGTCGACTTGGTGGTCGCCAGCTCTTCCATAAGATCGTCGCGCTCTTGCTCAAGATCGAGGTCCATCAGCATGACCTTGACCGCTTCGGCACCGATATTGGCGCTGAACGCGTCTTCGCCATATTCGTCCTGCGCTTCGAGGAGTTCGTCTTCGGTCAGCAGCTGGTACTTTTCGAGCGGGGTCAGGCCGGGCTCGACCACGACATAGCTCTCAAAATACAGGATGCGCTCAAGCTGCTTCAGCTGGATGTCGAGCAGCAGGCCGATGCGCGAAGGCAGCGATTTGAGGTACCAGATGTGAGCAACCGGAGCGGCCAGCTCGATGTGGCCCATACGCTCACGGCGCACCTTGGTGACGGTGACTTCAACGCCGCACTTTTCGCAGACGACGCCTTTGTACTTCATGCGCTTGTACTTGCCGCACAGGCATTCGTAATCCTTCACCGGACCAAAGATACGCGCGCAGAACAGGCCGTCACGCTCAGGCTTGAACGTGCGGTAGTTGATCGTCTCCGGCTTCTTGATCTCGCCGAAAGACCACGAACGGATGCGCTCGGGTGAGGCAATGCCGATCTGGATCTGGTCAAAGGTTTCCGGCTTGGCCAGCTGGTTGGTGAATTTGGTCAGTTCGTTCATGACTTTGTTTCCCTTGAGGGATGAAACTTGAAGAGCGGATGGGAAGGGGCTGGTCGCCCGATCCCGCTATTCCGCTGCCTCCGGCCATTGATCATCGTCGCCATCCTCGCCATCGCCCAGCGAGGTGAGTTCGACGTTCATACCCAGCGAGCGCATTTCCTTGACGAGAACGTTGAAGCTCTCCGGAATGCCCGCCTCGAAGGTGTCGTCGCCCTTGACGATCGCTTCATAGACCTTGGTGCGGCCCACGACATCGTCCGACTTGACGGTGAGCATTTCCTGCAAGGTGTAGGCGGCGCCATAGGCTTGCAGGGCCCAGACCTCCATCTCACCAAAGCGCTGACCGCCGAACTGCGCTTTACCACCCAGCGGTTGCTGAGTGACAAGCGAGTACGGCCCGATCGAACGCGCGTGGATCTTGTCGTCCACCAAGTGGTGCAGTTTGAGCATGTAGATGATGCCCACGGTCACGCGGCGGTCGAAAGCATCGCCCGTGCGGCCATCAAACAACACCGACTGACCCGATGAGTGGACGTTGGCCTTCACCAGCATGTCCGTTACATCCGCTTCGCGCGCGCCGTCAAAGACCGGCGTGCCCATCGGAACGCCTGCGGTAACGTTGCTTGCAAGATCAACAATCTGCTCAACCGAGCGGCTGTCCAGATCCTTGAAGTATTGCTCTCCGTAGACGTCTTTCAGACGCTCACGGACGGCCTCGGGTGGCTGCGCATTGGCATAATCTTCGGCGGCGTTGGGGTTAGCGCGGTGCCATTCCTCAAGCGCGTCCTTGATCTGCATGCCGACACCACGAGCGGCAAAGCCAAGGTGCGTTTCGAAAATCTGTCCGACATTCATGCGCGAAGGCACGCCCAGCGGATTGAGCACGAGATCAACCGCCGTCCCGTCTTCGAGGAACGGCATGTCCTCGACCGGCAGGATACGCGAAATGACACCTTTGTTCCCGTGGCGGCCTGCCATCTTGTCGCCCGGCTGCAGCTTACGCTTCACCGCGACGAAGACCTTGACCATCTTAAGAACGCCCGGGGCAAGCTCGTCACCGCGTTCGAGCTTTTCCTTGCGGTCCTCGAACTTGGCGTCAATCATCCCGGCCGCTTCGTCATATTGCGACTTGATCGCTTCGAGCTGCGCCTGGCGGCTGTCATCCGCGACCGCGAACTTGAACCATTCGTGACGCTCGACATCGTGGAGCACCTGCTCTGAGATCTCGATGCCCTTCTTGACGCCCTTGGGCGCAGCCGAAGCGGTCTGGCCCAGCAGCATGTCACGAAGACGGTTGTAAGTCGCCCGGTTGAGGATGTTACGCTCGTCCATCGAGTCCTTGCGCAGACGCTCGATTTCCTCGTTCTGGATCGCACGCGTACGGTCATCGATCTCGATGCCGTGCCGGTTGAAGACCCGCACCTCGACGATCGTGCCAGCCACACCCGGCGGCAAACGCAGCGAGGTGTCGCGCACATCGCTTGCCTTTTCGCCGAAGATCGCGCGCAGCAGCTTTTCTTCCGGAGTCATCGGGCTCTCGCCCTTGGGCGTGATCTTGCCGACCAAGATATCGCCCGGGTGCACTTCGGCGCCGATATAGACAATGCCCGCTTCGTCGAGGTTGCGCAAAGCTTCCTCGCCGACATTGGGAATGTCGCGCGTGATGTCTTCGGGCCCAAGCTTGGTGTCACGCGCCATGACTTCGAATTCCTCGATATGGATCGAGGTGAAGACGTCGTCTTTCACGATACGCTCGGAGATGAGGATCGAGTCCTCGTAGTTGTAGCCGTTCCAGGGCATGAACGCGACGAGGCTGTTCTTGCCCAGCGCCAGTTCGCCCAGATCGGTCGAGGGGCCGTCGGCGATGATATCGCCCGCCTCGATCGTCTCACCCACCTTCACCAGCGGACGCTGGTTGATGCAGGTGTTCTGGTTCGAACGCTGGAACTTCTGCAGCGTGTAGATGTCGACGCCCGACTGGCCGGGTTCGATATCGCCGACCGCGCGGATGACGATACGTGTTGCGTCCACCTGATCGACGATGCCGCCGCGCTTCGCCGCGATCGCCGCGCCGCTGTCACGCGCAACGGTCTCTTCCATGCCGGTGCCAACCCACGGAGCCTCGGCCTTAACCAGCGGCACCGCCTGGCGCTGCATGTTCGAGCCCATGAGAGCGCGGTTGGCGTCATCGTTTTCCAGGAACGGAATGAGCGAGGCGGCCACCGAGACAAGCTGCTTGGGGCTGACGTCCATCAGCGTGATCTGATCGTTCGGAGCCATCAGGTTGTCGCCAGCCTGACGCGCCGAGATCAGCTCTTCGACGAACGAGCCGTCTTCGTTCAGCTCAGCCGAGGCCTGCGCGACGGTGTGCTTTTGCTCTTCCATCGCGGAAAGATACTTCACATCGCCCGTGACCTTGTTGTCCACGACCTGGCGGTACGGCGTTTCGATGAAGCCATACTTGTTGACCCGGCTGAACGAGGCGAGCGAGTTGATGAGACCGATGTTCGGGCCTTCCGGCGTTTCAATCGGGCAGATGCGGCCATAGTGCGTGGGGTGCACGTCGCGCACTTCGAAGCCGGCGCGCTCACGCGTGAGGCCGCCCGGCCCAAGCGCCGACACGCGGCGCTTGTGAGTCACTTCGGACAGCGGGTTCGTCTGGTCCATGAACTGCGAAAGCTGCGAGGAGCCAAAGAACTCACGCACAGCCGCCACAGCCGGCTTGGCGTTGATGAGGTCGTTGGGCATCACGGTCGAAACATCGACGCTGCTCATGCGCTCCTTGACCGCACGCTCCATGCGCAGAAGGCCGACGCGGTACTGGTTTTCCAGCAGCTCGCCCACCGAACGCACGCGGCGATTGCCAAGGTTGTCGATGTCGTCAACGTCGCCCTTGCCGTCCTTGAGACCGACCAGTTCCTTGACCACGGCAAGAATGTCTTCCTTGCGCAGCGTCGTGACAGTGTCTTCGGCGTCTAGACCCAGGCGCATGTTGAGCTTTACGCGGCCAACAGCCGACAGATCATACCGCTCACCGTCGAAGAACAGGCCTTCGAACAGAGCGTCGGCGGTTTCCTTGGTCGGCGGTTCGCCGGGACGCATGACCTTGTAGATGGCCTCAAGACCCTCATCGCGGTTCTCGGCCTTGTCGACCTTCAGCGTGTTTCGGATCCACGGACCGGTGTTGACCTCGTCGATGTCGAGCAGGTCCAGCTTGTCGATGCCTGCGGCGTCGAAGGTTTCGACATGCTCAAGGCTGATCTCGTCACCCGCTTCAACATAGATACGGCCGGTGCTCTCATCGATCAGGTCGTTCGCGGCGTAGCGGCCCACGACTTCCTCGGTCGGGAGCAGCAGTTCGCTAAGGCCATCCTTGGCCGCCTTGTTGGCCGCGCGCGGAGAGATCTTCTGACCTGCGGCGAAAACCTCTTCGCCGGTCTTGGCGTCCACCAGCGGGAAGGCCGGCTTCTGGCCACGCCAGTTTTCCGCGATGAAGGGAATGTTCCAGCCTTCCTTCGCACGGTCCCATGTGACCGTGTCGTAGAAATGATCGAGGATGCCTTCGCTATCGAGGCCGAGCGCGTAAAGCAGCGCGGTGACGGGAAGCTTGCGCTTCCGGTCAATCCGGACGTTGACGATGTCCTTGGCGTCGAATTCAAAGTCCAGCCACGAGCCGCGATACGGGATCACGCGGGCTGCAAACAGCAGCTTGCCCGAAGAGTGCGTCTTGCCGCGATCGTGGTCAAAAAGCACGCCGGGCGAACGGTGCATCTGCGACACGATGACACGCTCAGTGCCGTTGATGATGAAGGTGCCGTTCTCGGTCATGAGCGGCATGTCGCCCATGTAAACGTCCTGCTCCTTGATATCGAGTACCGAACGGGTCTCGGTTTCCTGATCGACCTCAAAGACGATGAGGCGCAGCGTCACCTTCATCGGAGCCGCATAGGTGATGCCGCGCTGGCGGCACTCGGTCGTGTCGTATTTCGGCTCCTCCAACTCGTAATGGACAAAGTCGAGTTCAGCCGTGCCGGCAAAGTCGCGGATCGGGAAGACGCTGCGCAGCGTCTTTTCAAGGCCCGACACATAGCCCGTCTCTTTGTCCGAGCGCAGAAACTGCTCGTAGCTCTCGCGCTGGACTTCAATGAGGTTGGGCATCTGGACGACTTCGTGAATGTCGCCGAATATCTTGCGGATGCGACGCTTAGCGGTGCCTTGCGCGGTGCGCGAACGGACCGGCTTCTTGGAGCTCGGGGCTTTGGTGGCCATGGAGGGAAATTGCCTCTTCAGATGTTGCGCGAGGGGGCAGGACGCCCGCTCACTCGATTGCCGTCATGTTGTCACGCGAAATCCGCGCCATTTCCGACGAGAAAAAAGCCACACACCTGCACGCGCCAATAGGCCCGCCTGGCAGCAGCTTTCTCAAAGTCGCGAATATGGCAAAGCGTCGCTTCCATTCTTGGTCTGACCCTACGCGCCTGAATCAGACCGGCTCGAAGCCGACGTGTGGCTCAGCATGTAGGAATGACCACGCGCGGAGTCAACGCCCCCAGACCTCTCGCATTGGTCAACGAACCGCGAACGCCACACTCCATATCGTTTTTCAATATTATTGATTGACAATAAATCGAATCGCGCCTAGTTCGAGATTATTGAATATCAATAATATT
>JBCBYM010000075.1:0-13087 GCA_039815865.1 Pseudomonadota bacterium | reverse complement strand
AACGTTCGTACGCGCTGACTGATACGCTTCGCTTAATTCCGAAGAGCGCGTCGCCAGATCGTCGACCGGGCTTTTGGCTTCGGATACCGGGATAATTCCGAGAAGCGGCAGGCCCAGGCGTTTTTGTACATCGGCCGGATCGCGCACATTCTGGCTGATCGTCGCGCGCAGATAGACCAGCAGCGCGCACAGCAGAACGCCGATCACAAGGCTCATCAGAACATTCAGCAGCAAAGAGGGCGAATAGGGCCGCTTGGGGACCTCAGCGGCGTCAATCAACTTGATGTTGTTCTGACCAGCGCCCGACGCTTCAAGCTCTTTCACGCGCTGCAGCAGCCCATCATAAAGCTGCCGGTTGGTGTCAACGTCGCGTTTGAGAATGCCATACTGGATACCGCGGCCCTGTTCCGTGATGAAACGCGCCTTCACCTGTTCAACCTGAGCGCGCAATTGGTTCTCGCGGGTCTGAGCAGCGTTCAGCGCGGCCATTCCCTCGGTCTGGATCGAATCGCGCAAGGACCGCACGACGGCTTCCTTCTGAACAAGAGCCGGGTAACGCGGACCAAAGTTCGCGCGCAGTTCAGCCAGAGCCGCCTCTTCCTCAACCAGAGTGGCCCGCAATTGGTTGCGCGGATCGTTCTGCGGAAACTCGCCCGACGAAGCGGAAGCCTGAGCGGCAATGCGATCCGCGATCGCTTCCGCCAGCGCGGCGTTGAGCGCTGTAAGATCCGAGGCGATCAGCGTCTGTCCATTTCGAGCCCGCGATCCCGTTTCACCCGCGTCGAGGACAAGGATTTCGTTCGACTGCGCGTAATTGACGAGCGCCTCTTCCGATTGAGCGAGCGCCTCACGCAGTTCCTCGATCTGCCCGTTCAGAAATTCCCGCGCTTCGATGTTTTGGCCAAACCGCTTTTCGAAATTCGCGGAAATGAACTCTTCCGCCCACAGATTGGCTACAGTGGCCGAGACTTCCGGCGATGGGCTGACAAAGTGCACGTCAACAAGGCTCGACTGAATCACGGGCTCGACGGTGATGTTGTCAAGCAAAAGGCGTTCGATGGAGCCGGAATCGGCGGCGCTGGCTTCATCTATCTCGAACGCGGCCAGAAACGCGCTGTTGCGTGTCAAATTGCCCGCCTGCACGACGCGGCGCGCCATAAAGCGCGAGACCAGCAGCTCATACTGCGTGTTGAGATACTGGCGCTCGGAAACGCTGCTGTCGTTTTCCAGCGGATCAATGTCAGTAACGTTGGTCGGCACCTGTGTCACTTCGAGCCGGGTGCTGGCGCGGTAAAGCTCGGTGGAAAGCAGCGTGATCAGCAAGCCTGCGCCCAGAATCGCCGCCAATGTTCCGGCAAGCACGTATTTGAGGGCGCGCGCTTCGACCATATAGCGCTCGATATCGATGTGGAAACGATCGGTGTCGCCAGCCCCGGTTGCGCTTTGGGCAACGGTTCGCTCGGCGGGCCACGATTTATGCTCGGTTATTGCGGTCATAGGCCGGAACTCAATTCCTTTGGATCAGGATCGCCGTGGTCGTGAGTAGCGCGGGGAGCACTTGCAGCAGCTGATCGACACGCTTGCGCATGGGGGAATCGCCCACAAGCACAATGTCGTTGGGATAAAGACGCGGGTCTTCGTAATTGCCGCGCGCGATGGCCTCGAGATTGTACGCCCCGATATACTTGGCGCCGCTCACTTCGCGAAGGACCAGCACATCGGTGCGTTCGGCGTACTCGCCCAACCCACCAGCCTGATTCACCGCACGCAAGAGCGTCTGGCCGCCGACAGCGGGGTAATTGCCCGGTGTCCTTACCTCGCCGCCAACAGAGATCGAAGGCGGCGGAAACTCTTCCGGGATTACCCGCACCTGAGGGTCGATCATGTAGTCGCCGCGCAGATTGTTGGCGATCATCGCGGACGCCTCGCTCGGCGACTTACCCGCCAAAGGCACAGAGCCGATCAGCGGGTAGGAGAGGTTACCCTCAGCGTCGGTCAGGAAAGTGCCGGAGAGAAGCTCTGCACCAACCACCTGTATCTCAAGGCTTTCCTGGGGACCGATGCGATAGCGCACCCCGCCGCTTGGCACAGGCAGCGCGTCAAGATCGGTCGCCGTGATCGATGGAGCGCTGCCGAAAGAACGGTCCGTCGCGCAAGCGGCGAGGATGAAGAGCGCGAGAACAACAGCGCAATTGGAGAAACCTTTAGGCATAAATTCTCTCACCTTGACCGGGACCGCGCTCGGTGCGCGGCCCATACTTCACGCTGCGCGCTGGCCCGTCACCTATGAACCCTCGATCCGTTTCACGCACGGTCGCGGCGAGAGCCAGGACAAACCACATCGCAATCACCTGGAACAACGGGGTGCGCAGCGGATAATCGACTATCGAAGCAAGCGCGACGACCGCCATCAATCCAATCCAAAACAGGGCCTCACCGCGACCTGCGCTCTTTCGCCGTGCAAGTCGCAACGCGCACCACAGCCACCAGGCCAGAAACGCGCCAAGCGCAAGCGCTGCGGGCAATCCGCCTTCGATTACAAGCTGCAACCAGTCGTTATGCGCGTGGTTGAGATATTTGGGCCCGAGAAGCTCGGTGCCTTCATAAATATGATACACCTCTTCAAACGAACCGATCCCCGTGCCAAGCAACCAGAAGTTGCGCGCCATGTCGATCAGGACGGGTAGCACCTTCCAGCGCAATTCCTCAATCGATCCGCTGTTTGAGAGTTCGGTAAAGGCCGGCGTGCGTGCAAGATAGTAAAGCGCCACGAGCGCGAGCAGCAATCCACCTGCCAACATTGCTGTAACGAAGCGCGGATTGTCCAATAGCCTCCTGGCAGTGCGTTGGCGATCCGTCTGACGTCGCAAAGCCTGCGCGCGCTCCCACACGAAATAGCCTGACGCAGCCAGAGCGACGGCTGCGCACAAAAGGCCGGCGCGCGAGCCTCCCGCCAGGATTGCGACAAAAGCCAGAAAAAAGGCCGCCACGTATCCGATCAGAAACGGCCGGCGCTGGGCGCGATTGGTGTCCGCACTCACCAGCTTGGCGCTCAACATTAGCGTAATGGCGCACAGGACAGCGGAATGGTTTTCGTTCGCGAAAAAGCCGCTCGGCGCTTCGGGGCGCAGCTGCCCGTAGAAAGACAGGATGCCCGAGCCACCGACAACCGCTTGAAGCAGGCCCATCAGCGCGTTTGCGCCGCCCAGCGCAACGATAATTTGCAACAACACCGTTCGGTTGGCCCGGCTGGCAATGGCAAGCAGGAGCGCCGCCGCTGGCACGATCATTGCGGCCAGCGCGTTCCAGCCACGCGTCGGCACCATGGAGATCGGACGCCAGTGCTCCTCAAGCCCCACAATCGCGTCAATAGCGGCGATATCAGCGCGGCCAGGAAGGCTGGACCAGATCGACACAGGCAGGGGGACGAGCTGAAGCGCCATCCAGGCCACCGTGAAAGCGAACAGCCCAACCAGAAAACCGTGCGCGCGAACCTGTTCAAACGTCAGCCAGAGCAAGGCCGGAAACACTGCAAGGGCGGCCAACGGCCTCAGCGCAACAATCTGCACCGGATCTGGCCGCGAACTCCCACCTAAAAGCGCCACGACGGCGGCAAACACGCCCAAGCTCAGCCAGGTGGCATAGCTCGGCAAAGTCTGGGAGGCGGCGGCCATTATTCGGCTTTCTTTCAACGGGGACATCGGAACAGGGGAGGCCATAGACTTTCTCTGCTAAGGCACAAGCCTTACCCAGCAGCCTCACCGAGACGAGCGGTCGAGCGATTGTCAAGGAACCAGCGATAGGTGGACTGGATGCCTTCGCGCAATTCGAGCCGCGCGCTCCAACCCATCGTCTTGAGGCGCCCCACATCCATCAGCTTGCGCATGGTTCCATCGGGCTTGGTCTCATTGCGCTCAATTGTGCCGGTAAAGCCCGTGACCTCAGCCACAAGTTCGGCCAGCTCTAGGATCGAGATGTCTTTGCCAGAGCCGACATTGATGTGGCTAAGCATGGGGTGTGTGTTCGCCTCATACGTCTGACGGTCAAGGTCGAGCACGAACAGACTGGCTTCAGCCATATCGTCTACGTGCAGGAATTCACGACGCGGCTTGCCGCTGCCCCATATCGTCACGCTGGCATCGCCGCGCTCACCCGCCTCGTGAAAGCGCCGGATCAGAGCGGGCAGAACATGGCTGTTCTCAGGATGGAAGTTGTCGCCTGGCCCGTAGAGATTGGTCGGCATGACCGAGCGAAAATCGACACCGTGTTGCCTTGTGTAGCTTTCGCACATCTTGATCCCGGCGATCTTGGCGATCGCGTAGGGTTCGTTGGTGGGCTCAAGCGGGCCGGTAAGCAGCGCGCCTTCGTCCATCGGTTGGCTGGCCTGTTTCGGATAGATGCAGGATGATCCAAGGAACAACAGCCGCTCCACCCCGCTGGCATAGGCTTGATGGATCACGTTGTTCTGGATCATCAGATTTTCGTAAATAAAGTCCGCAGGATAGGCGTTGTTGGCGTGAATGCCGCCCACTTTCGCCGCCGCCAGGATTACGACATCGGGGCGCTCGCTGTCGAAGAACTCGCCCACGCCCTTCTGATCGGTCAGATTGAGCTGCGAACGGGTGCGTGTGACCAGTTCGATGTCCTCACCGTGCGCCGCGCGCGCTTCGAGACGGCGAGCAATGGCCGAGCCGACCATGCCGCGATGACCCGCTACAAAATACTTCATCGCCGCGCCCCTTTCAGCCCTCAACGCTGACCGGGAGTTCGTACCCGTTCGCCTTGAGGAAGGCGTGCCGCTTGGCTTCCATGTGGTCCTCTTCAATCATTTCCGCGCACATTTCGCGCGCGGTGATCAAGGGCTCCCAGCCAAGCCGCTCGCGGGCCTTCGACGGATCGCCAAGCAGCGTTTCCACCTCGGCGGGGCGGAAATAGCGCGGGTCAATCCGCATGACGATATCGCCAACCTTGAGAGCGGGCGCGCGGTCGCCTTCGATCGCGGCAACCGTCGCAATCTCATCGACCCCCTCTCCCGAAAATTCGAGCGTCAGACCAAGGTCTTGCGCGGCCCAGATGATGAATTCACGCACCGAATATTGCTTGCCGGTTGCAATGACGAAATCGTCGGGCTGATCCTGCTGCAGCATCATCCACTGCATCCGCACATAATCGCGGGCGTGACCCCAGTCGCGCAGCGCGTCGATATTGCCCATGTAGAGGCAGGGCTCGAGGCCTTGCGCCATGTTAGCAAGGCCGCGCGTGATCTTGCGTGTGACAAAGGTCTCTCCGCGCCGCGGGCTTTCGTGATTGAAGAGAATTCCGTTGCACGCGTACAGCCCATACGCCTCGCGATAATTGACGGTAATCCAATAGGAATAGAGCTTCGCGACCGCGTAGGGTGAGCGCGGGTAAAAGGGCGTCGTTTCTTTCTGCGGAGTCTCCTGAACAAGGCCATACAGCTCACTGGTCGACGCCTGATAGAAGCGCGTCTTGTCTTCCATGCCCAGGAAGCGGATCGCTTCAAGCAGACGCAACGTGCCCATCGCGTCGACGTCCGCGGTGTATTCAGGAGCCTCAAAGCTAACCGCAACGTGTGATTGAGCCGCGAGATTGTAGACCTCGTCCGGCTCGGTTTCCTTGAGAATGCGCGTCAGGTTCGACGTGTCAGTAAGGTCACCATAATGCAGTTTGAGACGCGCGCCCTTTTCGTGAGGGTCCTGATAGATCTGGTCAATGCGCTGCGTGTTGAAGAGCGAAGCGCGGCGCTTGATTCCGTGAACTTCATACCCCTTTTCAAGCAGGAATTCCGCCAGGTACGAACCGTCCTGGCCGGTAATGCCGGTTATCAATGCGCGCTTTGGCATTTCCTCACGTATCCTTAAATAAACTGCCTGATCTTACTAAGGTTCTTGGCGACCAATGTCGGCAATCCGCCAATTTCATTGCGGCGAATAGCCTTCAAGTCCTCTAAAGACTTGCGGGCAATTCTGTCCAGCGATCGGTTGCTCTCACCGCCAAGCCGCATATTGACCATCACCTTGGGAATATAGGCCAGTCTAATCTCACCTTTGCCCAAATAGCGCAGAATTGCATCATAATCGGCGGCAATTCGAAACTGTGTGTCGTAAAGGCCCCACTGGTCGAAGACGCGGCGGCGCAGGTAAAGCGTCGGATGCGGCGGCATCCATCCGCGCTTGAGCCGTTGCGGTTGATATTCGCCCGAGCGCCATTTGCGCACGATCCGCGCGGAATCGGTGGCCGATACGTAGTCGAGATCGCCGTAGACGCCGTCGATCGCTGGATCAGCAAAAGCTTCAGCAACCCAGGCCAAAGCTTCGGGATGCGCAAAGCAATCGTCCGAGTGCATCAAGCCCACAATCTCGCCGGTGGAGCGCGCAATCCCGCGATTGATGGCATCATAGATGCCCTCATCCGGCTCAGAAACAAGCGCCATATTGGACGCATTCCGGCTCTCGATGATCTCCAGCGTCCGATCGGTCGAACCGCCATCCTGGATCACATGCTCGACATGCGGGTGCGTTTGCGCCTGAACGCTGTCGATCGCTTCACCGATTGTACCGGCGCGGTTGAAAACGACGGTTACGACAGAGATTTTCATGAGCTTGACTCAACATCAATGCCGAGCACGGCGTGGATGGCGGCGACCGGACCAACCTCGTTCCGCGTCATGTAGATGCGAACCTCATGCAACTTCATGTCGACCAGATAGCGATACCAGAAGCCCTGCAAAACGTGAAAAGCCGCCCCCTCGTGCCCGTCTAGAAAACCGAGCCGGACGATGTAGCGATAGAGGAAATATAGGAGTGCGCGCACGCCGCCCGGCACGCGCGCATAGATGGTCTCCTTGATCCAGCGTTTTGCTCCGGCATTTTTCCCTTGCGTGGCTCTTGGCGCTGCATCCTTTTGCATGAAACCGAATTCGAGATTGAGCAATTCGACCGCTTCCAGCGTAGCGTAGTGATTGTGCTTTGCTGTCCACCACGTAAGCGAATGGCGATTGTCATCGATGATTTCGCCGCGAAAATCTAAGGTCGGGCCATCGACAAGAATATGCTCATCCATCCAGCGGTTTTCGACCTTTCCCTTGCCTATCCGGAAAAGGCGAATGAGCCGGATCGGGAAGATCCCGCCCCATCTTATACGCCGCCCCAAAAAGCACATTCGTCGCGAAACAACGATGCCGGCCACCTGATCGGCGATTGCGCCCAACGTCTCCTGGATTTCTTGCGCAAGAGGCCTGGTCACGATCTCATCGGCGTCCAGTCGCATGATCCATTGCGTATCCGAAGGCAGTTGATCAAGCGCCCAGTTAAACTGCGTTGCATGGTTCACCCACGGATTGTGAAGTACGATGGCGCCGGCCGCTTTTGCAAGTTCGATGGTGCGGTCGGTCGAACCGCTGTCAACGACATAGCAGCGATCGGCAATATCCGCGACCGACGCAAGCGCGCGCTCAATATGCCGTTCCTCGTCCTTTGTCAGGATAATCACGGTAAGCAGGGCCCGGTCGCTCACTGAGTCCCCTCCGCCTTCCCATCATCGCTCTCGAAAGCCGGGGCCGGTTTGAGCGTACGAGCCGGATTGCCAACAGCGACCACACCGGCTTCCACATTCTTCATCGCGACCGCGCGCGCGCCAAGGATCGCGCCTTGCCCTATGATCACGTCTGGCCCGACAAAGGCGTCCGCGCAGATCCATGCTTCGGTCTCGACAACGATCGGCGGGGTGAGCAGTTTTCGCGCGGGATCGGCGATATCGTGCGTCCCGGCGCACAGATGGGCTCCCTGCGAAACGGTTGCGCGGTCCCCTATGGCAATCGTCCCCAAAGCGTAAAGTGTTGCGCGATCCCCTATGGCCGCGTCCGCGCCGATAGAGATGTTCCAGGGCATGGTGATTCGCACGCTCGGATAGATGTGCGCGCCGCTCCCGATCCTTGCTCCAAACGCGCGCAGGAGCACTCGGCGCCAAACCCACAACGGGCGCGGGCTCAGCGAAAAGAGCGGATGGCAAAGGCGCCACAAGACCCGCGCCGCCAGCACCCCAAAGCTGTACTTTCGCGCGCGGCGATTGCCTGCAACATCGATCCTGGAGGGGTTGGTCATTGGCGAGCAGAGCCCGCGCGTCCGTGTGCCCGCCAGGGCTTACATCCGCGCAGCGTATTCTCCCTCTGTGGCCGGCAGGGCGAGAAACTCATCGTGTATCCGGGCATCCTCGCCTTCGAACCGATGCCCGATCGTGCGCGCGGGAACTCCGCCCACGATCGCGTAAGGATCGACGTCCTTGACCACGACCGCTCCTGCCGCAATCACCGCCCCGCGTCCCACGCGAACCCCCTTGAGCACTGTTGCGCGCGCGCCGATCCAGACATCGTCCTCAATTATGCAATCGCGCTGTTCGGGCCGGCCGGAAAAAATCACCGCCTTGCCGACAATATCGAACCTGTGGTCATCGCCCGTAATAAGCAAGCCTGGCCCAATCATCACGTATTTCCCCATCACGACCCGTGCCGGGATGCTCGCTCCTGGCCCGATGTATCCGTAGGGGCCCACCACAAGCGATCTATCCAGGCTGCAGTCAGGACCGAGGTAGGTGGTCGGGTGCACGCGCCGCGTCCCATAGCGCAGCCGCCGCCAGGCTATCCGCATCCGGCGAAGATACAATCTAAGCGCGCTCATGCGGTCCCACGTCATGCTTTGTGAGCGCTGTTTCGATAAATTCGAGCTGTCGCTCGGGGGTAAAGCCCCGTTCTATAGTGGCGATGGCGCGCGCGCGGCGTTCAAGAACTTCCCCTTCGGTTAAAGGATGCGCGATCATTTTCGTCATCGCCGAGGCCAGCTGTTCGATATTGCCATACTCAAAGAAAGCGCCGGTCACGCCCTCTTGGATCGCTTCGAATTCGGGCATCTGCCTGTCAACATCCCTATGCGTGATCACCGCTGCACCGTAGGCGAGCGCGTGCATGGCGAGCAACCCCACCTTGCCCGGCGAAACAACAGCCGCGCAGTGGACGAAGTACGGCGCAAGCTCGTCTTCCGAATAGAGCGCGCCGGTGAAGCGAATGTCGGCACCGGAGCCTCTAGCCTGCGCTTCCAACTCGCCGCGTTGCGGACCATCACCGACAATGACGAGCGCTATGTCCCACTCAATCCTTGCCAAAGCCGCAATGGCAAGATCAACCCCTGCGCTTTCAACGAGACGCGCCACCACCAGAAAATACGGCTTATTCAAGGAAGCGCTGAGCGCCTTGGGCGGTGATGAGAGAACCTCGTCGCGGGCCCGCGCCTGCCCCTCATAGTCGAGCGAGTTCCCGATCACATGGAGTTTTTCGCTGGCAAATCCCCGTTCGAGACCCAGCCGCTTCGCCCGATGGCCGTAGAGCATCAGGCCATGCGCAAGCCGATAGAAAAACGCCCGCAATTGCTCACGAAGACCGGTCTCGTTCCGCAGCCAGCCGTGGGTCCAGAAGAACACTGGTATGCCGCGCAGCCTCGCAATCAGCGCCGCCAACCAGGTGGAGAGGATAAACGGATTGCCCAAGAAGATGAACGCGTCCGCTGTGCCGCGCAGCGCCAGCCACACAGCTTTTGTCTGCCATTGAAATGGACCGAGTTGACGCGTGCGCATCGCATAGTGATTGGTCGCCTGCGACACGCCGCTCACAATCGTCTTCTCAATCCCCGCCGCATCATAATGGAATTCGAAAGAAAACCGCGTTGAGGCCGTAAGGGCATCGAAGACAGGTTGGCGATAGTGTGGGAAATGGGTGTATACCACGCAGACACGCGGCAGCGCCGAATGGGTCACGAGGCGGCTCCCTGCCCGTCGGTGAGCTCGAACGAACGTCGAAACGTGGCGCGCGGATCCATTGGCGACTCCCGCGCGATGGGTTCGCTTGCGGGACGCTTGATCGTAAGCCCGGCAATACAGGCCAGCAGCGCCCATAGCGTCGACGAGGTGTAAAGCGAGCCAGAGAACTGAGCGCCGATCAGATATTGCGCAAACAGCGCGCCATAGATCGATAGCGTTGGACTCCTTTGAGCAATTCGGAAAGCCTGGATCGTTCCGAGCCCCGTAAGGACGATCAAGAGAGTTCCGCCAAACACGCCCATCGCCATAAAGGCCTCGACGATGAGGTTGTGCGGATAAATGCCGAAAGCCGGATCTTCGAGCGTGGCGCCCCATAAGGGGGAATCAAGAAATAGGTCCCAAGCGCTTGCCAACTGCTCAAGGCGTCCGCGCGAGGACGCATCAACCGTCAACAGCCCCGATTCAAAGCGGGAGAGGAGCTGAGTACCAAGCCTGTCCTCTATCTGAGTGAGATCGAAACTCAACGCAGCGATGAACGGCGCGGCGGCAAGCGAGAGAAAGACTACCGTCCTTCCACCCTTGACGGCCTCGAAAAAGAGGATCGCAATAATCAGCGCAACCAGTGGCCCGCGCGAGCCTGTCGCGAGGAGCACGTATACGCCCAAGACACCCAGCGTGAGGGATGCAAGCAGACTGCTGCCAACCACGCGGAGCATACGAATGCGCCAATAGACGATGATGATGACGGTCGTGGCCACATGCCCGAGGCTGATTGGATTGAGCGATGTCAGTCCCAGTCTTCCGGTATCAAACGATCCGCCAGCTGATCCTTCAAGCATGGTATCGCCAGCGACAAGAGCAAGAAGAAGGACAAATCCGCTCAGGATAAGAAGCGGCCGCGCCAGCCGAGCGACATCAAGATATGGAGCAAACAGCGAAAGAGCGAGAGCAGGAACAAGGCACACGCCGATTGCGAACGCCCAGTACATATAGGCCGGGCGCGAAAGCAGCTGCGGGGAGAACGCGGTGTCGTATCCAATCCGGGCCGCGTAAGCCGCGAAAAACGCGAGGAGGAGAGCGTAGGTGAGGCTTGCCGGGGATCGGCGCAGGACCAGGCCGACTACAATCAAAGCCAGACAGATGGCAGCCACCACGCCTCTTACAGCGATCACGATACCCGTCGATGGCAGGCCCACAGCGTTGACCGCTGAGGCGACGAATGGAAAGCCGACCAAAGACCATAAAAGCACGACACCGGCCACGATCGAGAAGCGCAACTGGAATATCATGGCCTCTCCTTTTGACGGGTATTAGATGCGAGCCTCACTGCGAAGGTTCCATGAGGCTAAGGGACACCGCGATTATAGCGCAAGCCACAAGGCTCAAAGCGAAAATCGCACCCAGCACCACGACCGCTTGGCCCTCGCCAAAGGGCGCGAGGCGAAAATAGCGTATCTCGCCGATGAAGGCGATCAGATGGCCGACAAGAATTGCCAGCGATGGAGCCACAAGGATCCATAGTCCGTCCCCCAACACACTGGCTAAGGGGACAAGCACTGCGCCAAGGCCAAGCAGGCTCCATTGGCCGATCATTGTGTAGTGCATTCGGCCAGCGGCTCGCGCGTAAAGTTGGGCAACCACGCCGATGCAGCTCAGCCCCCAGGCAAAGCTGAGCGCGGCGGCAACAAGCATGAACGCCGGATCAAGCGCATTGAGCAACACATAGCTCACAACGGGCAGAGCGAGGAGCTGGACAACCGAAACAACCATCGCGCCAGCGCTGATCATTGGTTGGCTCGCGTTAAACCGGCGCTGCGCTGCCTCCTCTTCGTCGACAAGCGCGCGCGCAAATTCGGGAAGGATAGGGTTGGTAAAGGCTTGGACCAGTGTGCGTGCGCTTGCCGCGAACTTCGAGGCAAGCTCATACACACCCAAGAGCTCAAGCCCCGCTGAACGCCCAATCAGCAAACGGCACAGCGGATCAAAGATTGCCATCGGCAACAGCGACGCTTGTAGGGCGCCGCCAAAAGAGACGACCCGCCGCAACTTTTCCACGCTGAAATAGCGTGGAAACGCAGCGAGTGGAGCGAGACGAGTGTGCAAGACGTTGCGCGCGGCTACGATCGTGAAAACGTGCTGCAAGCCTTGTGCGTAAACCAGCGCCATGACGCCTTGCGAGCGTATGAGAACCAGCGCCGCCAGAGCGTATATGACAAGGGCCGCGATCGCCACCGACGCTCGCAGATCGGCGCGCCCAATGCCGTCGAGAGCCCCCAGATGCACAAGGCCGAGGACATTCACCGGCAACGTCAGGACCAACCCCAGCAAAAGCCAACTGGCCTCTGATCGCAGCGCGAACTCGACTGAATTCAAAAGGACCGGTCGCAGGCCAAAATACGCTGCGACAGCGAACACGAGGAAGGCGGCAAAACCAAAAAGCGCCGCGGTATCAATAATGCGCGCCTGATCGACTTCGCGACCAGTCTCTGTCGCTACCAGTCGGGAAAGAACTTGAGCGCCGCCCAAATCAAGCATCCGCACAAACGCCACCAGACTGGCGGTGAGCGACCAAAGCCCAAGCGACTCCAGCCCGATCACAACCACAATCTGGCGCATGACCAGAAAATAGACAACCAGCGTCAGCACTGCCTGCGTCAGCGATAGCAGGCCGTTGCGCGCTTCACGGTTGGTGGCGATGCGCCTCAAGCGAGTTGTGAGCGAATTCAGGGCCATGGCGGGCTACACGAACACATCCCGGCTCTCGTCGATCGGAGCGTACTTCTGAAGATCAAAGCCTGAAGGCCAGATTGCCACACCCGATCCGAAGTATCGCCCCCACAGAGAAAAGGTCGAGCGCGACCCGATCACAGCGTCGGCGTTGCCGAGCGCCATCATCGAAGTCAGCGCGTTACCCTGCGGTTCCGGGGTAAAACCCTCAAGGCCCAGTTCGTCGATAAGTCGTGCCGGGTCATCGTCGGTGAAGAGCACACCGGAAAGCCGCGACTTTCCGAGCCTTTCGCGCGCCAAGGATAACGCATCGCCGTACCATTCGAGAGGGATCCGGGTGTTCTGGTGGGCGGCGCCAGCCTGCGAGGAGGCGAAGTCTCCCAGCCGAATATGCATGGCGACATCAAAGCGCGTTTGCGGCACGGGCAGACGAGAGCGCTGCGCCAGAAATGCGCGAACCAGGTCTGAATGCCCATCCAAGTCGTGAAACTGTCGTGCCATGCCTATTCGGCTGGGAGACTTCGCCTCCTCG
>JBCBYM010000074.1:0-13122 GCA_039815865.1 Pseudomonadota bacterium | reverse complement strand
CCACCAGAGCGGCTGTGCCAAGATTGGAGCGTATCTCGGCCGAGGTCTTAATGCCTTGCGAGCCAAGCGAATGGGCGAGGGGGGTCAAGGTGGCGTCCTTTCGGTGAATTCCAGAGTGCAATTTTTAGGGCCATGTGCGACACAGCCACGATCAGACTTGCGCTTCAAAGGCATTCCCACCTTTCAAACACAGGCGATTCGCCGCGTCCGGATGATCCCATCGCGCAAGGGCATAGGCGGGCCATTTGGCTGCGTCAAACGCACGAATGGCCAGCGGTGTCGCGCTCAGATTGTCTTCGCTGGATGATCAGGCTAGACCACGAAGATCGGAAGGGATGTCCTGTTTATGGCAAGCGCCAAACCGTCACTGCACACCGACGCGCCGGCGCAAGATCGCATGGCGCTTGGTGGCGCGGATGCGCCGGGCCTGGACGCCGCCAGCAAAGCGCAGCCCGACCGCGAAGACGCCGGTGTCATCGCGCTGGTTGATGATGATCGCAACATCCTCACCACGGTCTCCATCGCGCTGCAGGCGGAAGGGTTTGTGACCCGTCTCTACTCCGATGGCGAAACGGCGCTCAAGGCGTTGCTAGAAAACCCGCCTGACCTTGCTGTATTCGACATCAAAATGCCCAAGATGGACGGGATGGAATTGCTGCGCCGCGTGCGTGAGCGTTCCGCCATTCCGGTCATTTTTCTCACCAGCAAGGATGATGAGAGCGACGAGGAAGCCGGCCTTGAACTGGGCGCGGATGATTATATCGCCAAGCCATTCAGCCAGCGTCTGCTGATCGCACGGATCCGCGCCATTCTGCGCCGCGCCGAGCCTGAGCGCAGTTTTGACGGCGAAGACGATCAAGCCGGACCCGCGCATCCGATCATCGCGCGCGGTCGGCTCTATATGGACCCGGCGCGCCACTATGTGACGTGGGACGAAAAGCCGGTCAGCCTCACGGTTACCGAGTTCCTGATTCTCGAAGCGCTCGCCGCGCGCCCCGGCGTAATCAAGAGCCGCAACCAGTTGATGGACGCCGCCTATCCGGACGATATCTTCGTCGATGATCGCACGGTGGACAGCCACATAAAGCGTATGCGCCGCAAGTTTCGCGTGGTCGACACAAGCTTCTCAGCCATCGATACGCTGTACGGCGCTGGCTACAGCTTTAACGACGCATAAGACCCGATGAACGCGCCGTCTGATCCCCCGGCCCGCGCGGCGTCCTTAGCGCTTCATTCCGATGCGTCGGCCAGCGACGACACCCCTTTTGCGCGAAGCGGTGAGCAACTGACGACGACGGGGCGCTTTGCGCTTACCGCGCGCATTCTCACTGTGAACATCCTGCCGCTGGCTTTGTTGGGCGGCGGGCTGTTCTATCTCGACAGCTATCGCACGCAGTTGGTCAATGAACGCTTCAAGCTGGCGCGGATCGAAGCGCAGATCACCGCCGAGGCCCTGGCGGGCGCTACAAGAGAGCGGCAAGACGCGCTCTTGGTGCAAATCGGCAAGGAACAGCGCATGCGCCTGCGCATGTTCGACGAGAACGGCGATCTCGTCGCAGACAGCTTTGCCCTGGCCGAAGAGCCCGCCTTCCTTTTCGCCAATATCGACGATGACAATTGGAGCCAGCAATTCGCGCGCTGGCTGGACACAGCGGTGGACGCGATTGTGAGCGCGCAGGCCGTGCCTGACTATATCGAACCCGAAGCCCAGCAGGCCGACGCCTGGCCCGAACTGGCCCGGGCGCGCGAAGAAGGGGTCAGCCAGATCGCGCTTTACGATTGGCGTGACGGATCGCCGGTGATCACCGCGGCTGCGCCTGTGGGCCTCAACGGCGCCACCTTGCTTACGGTGCGCAACGCGGTCGACATTACGGAAAGCGTGCGCTCGGCGCGTTCGGCGTTGGGCTTTGCGGTGTTGCTGGTGCTTGTCGCCTCAGCGCTGCTGTCGCTGTTCTTGGCGCGCACCATCGTTACCCCGCTGCGCCAATTGGCCCGGGCAGCGGTGCGCGTGCGTCAGGGGCGCGAGCGCGAGGTCGAAGTACCGCGTTTGCCTCAGCGTTCCGACGAAATCGGCCTGCTTGCCCGCGCGGTCTCGGACATGACCGGCGCGCTGCGCCAACGCATTGACGCGGTCGACAGCTTTGCCGCCGATGTCGCGCACGAGATCAAGAACCCGCTCGCCAGCCTTCGCAGCGCGATTGAATCGCTCCCCCGGGTGGAGGATCCCGCTTTGCGGCGCGAACTCACCGAGATCGCAACGCATGACGTGCACCGCATTGATCGCCTTGTAAGCGAGATCTCCGATGCCAGCCGGATCGATGCCGAGATGAGCCGCGCCACGTTGGAGCGGATTGATCTGGGCGATCTGGTGCATGCGATCATCGGCAGCCGCGAGCACCGTGCGGAGAATCAGGATCACCGGATCGAGCTGGAGACCATCGGCTTTGCCGCCAATGTCATGGGTGTGGGCGCGCGACTGGAACGCGTGGTGGAGAACCTGCTGGATAACGCGGTGTCCTTCTCGCCCCCCGATGCGCCCATTGAGGTGAGCATCGATAATGATGGGCATTGCGTCACGCTGACCATCTCGGACCACGGCCCTGGCATTCCCGAAGACAGCCGCGAAAAAGTCTTCAAGCGCTTTCACTCGGTGAGGCCCGATGAAGAGGATTTCGGCAACCATTCCGGCCTTGGCCTCGCCATCGCGCGCGCAATTGCAGAGGCGCATGACGGAACCTTGAGCGCCGGCGCGCGAAGCGATGGCCGTCCCGGCGCACGCCTGCGTTTGCGTATCCCCAGCGCGTGAGCAAGGCAGACAACAGCCAGATTGTACAGGCTAGCGCTGTCGCCGCAAACGGCCGTGCTGTGCTGATCGTGGGCGAGCCGGGCGCGGGCAAATCGAGCCTTGCGCTTGCGCTGATTGCGCGCGGTGCCCAGTTGATCGGAGATGACGGCGTGAGAGTGTCGCGCGTCCAGGCCGGTGGGCGTGCGCACCTCGTCGCTTCACCCCCGCCCCATATCGAGGGCCTGATCGAAGTGCGCGGCGTGGGCCTGCTCACCCGTCCGCTTGCCGCGCCATCACCGCTCGCGCTTGTCCTGACGCTCACCGCCCACGCCGAGCGACTGCCCGAGGCGCTCGAGAGGCGATCCTGGCTTGGCTGCACAGTTCCCGTCCTGCCCTTTGTTCCCGGCACGACAGCCCCCGCCGAGCGCGCTTTAGCCGCGCTTGAATTGCATGGTCTGCCCTTGCCCTGACAAGGCAAGCGTCTTGAGCCAAAAAGGGGCGAACGATGACAAAGCCCCTTTTCTCGCTCACGATTTGCGTCAAGAAAGAAGCGCTATGAGTTCTGAATCCGCCATACCTTCGAGCGCGCCTGGCGATCCTCAACGCCTGCTGCTGGTCTCCGGGCTTTCGGGCGCGGGCAAATCGACGGTCCTTGCCGTGCTGGAAGATCTGGGCTGGGAGACGATCGACAATTTCCCGGTGCGCCTGCTCGAAGCGTTGGTGTCGTCGGGAACTCAGCGCACAGGCGGTCCGCTGGCCATCGGCTTTGATTCGCGCACACGCGGCTTTGTCCCGGCCGATATCATCGCGCTGGCCAAGAACCTGGCTGCCCGGCCCGATATCGCCGTCACGTTCATGTTCCTTGACTGTTCGAGCGGTGAACTGGAGCGACGCTACAACGAGACCCGCCGCCGCCACCCCATGGCGCAAGAGCGGCCAGTGCACGAGGGAATCGCCGCCGAGCGCGAATTGCTGGAACCCTTGCGCCGCTGGGCGGATCGGGTGATCGACACGACCGCGCTTTCCTCCAACGCGCTCCAAAGCCATGTACGCGAGTTGTTTGGCGCTACCGATGAAAACGCGATGACGCTCACCATCTCGAGCTTTGGCTTTGCCCGCGGGACGCCCCCGCTGTCCGATCTGGTGTTTGACATGCGCTTTCTTGACAACCCGCATTGGGTCAAGGGCCTGCGCGAATTGACCGGGCAGGACGCGATGGTGGGCAAATACATCGAGAAAGATCCATCCTTCCGCATCGTGTTCACTCAGATCTTCGATCTTTTGACCACGCTCATCCCGCGCTACGCAGCGCAGGGCAAATCCTACGTCGATATCGCCTTTGGCTGTACCGGGGGGAGACACCGCTCGGTCTTCACCGCTGAGCGGATGGCGCAGGACTTGCGCGCTGCCGGTTTTTCGCCCACTGTCCGCCACCGCAATCTCGGATCGCGGGCGGCGGACGAAATCGAACGCTCGCCCGGGCTCTGATCAGCATCGGCTTGACGGCCTTCGCCCGTAGAGTTGGTAATGGATGAGGGAGCGTGCGAGATGGCAAGCAAAGCAACCGCATGGCGGCGATCCAGCCGCACCAAGACACGGACCACACCTCACACATGATTGGACTGATCCTGGTCACTCACGGTCGCCTTGCCGACCAGTTCGTGCAGGCAATGGAGCACGTGGTTGGCGAACAATCTGCGATCGTCACTGTCTGCATTGGCCCCAATGACGACATGGAACAGCGCCGTTCCGAAATAGCCGCCGCGATCAAGGCGGTGGACGCAGGCGTGGGCGTGATCATCCTCACCGATCTGTTTGGCGGCACGCCCTCGAACCTGGCGATCTCGCTGCTCGATGCCGGCCGGGTCGAAGTGATTGCGGGGATCAATCTGCCGATGCTCATCCGCCTGGCTGGCGCGCGCAAGACCATGAGCGTGACCGAAGCGGTCGAAGCCGGTCAGGAAGCCGGGCGCAATTACATCACCGTGGCGAGCGAACTGCTGGGCGCGGACAGGCCCGCCAGCGCGTCGGCGGCCGACGGGTAGGCGCCGGAAATGGGGCTATCATGAATGAGTTTCGGCAATCGGTCTTGATCGTCAACAAACGCGGTCTGCACGCGCGCGCCAGCGCCAAGTTCGTGGGCGCGGTCGCCGCGCTTGATGGCGATGTCAGCGTCAAGATTGCCAAGGATGCCAACACCGCAGCCGGCGGCTCGATCCTGGGCCTCATGATGCTGGGCGCGGCCAAGGGCGATACCGTTGACGTGATCGTCGAAGGCGAAGGGGCGCAGGGCGTGCTTGACGAACTCGTCGCGCTGATCGCTGGCGGTTTCGGAGAGGAGTGACACCGCTCTTCCCCAAAGCGGCGTCGTAAGGCCGGCCATGCGCAAGCACATCACCGGATTCTCGAACCCCACCGTCAAGTATTGGCGCTCGCTGCGCGACAAGAAGCACCGCAAACGCGCAGGCCAGTTTCTGGTGGAGGGGTTGCGGCTTTTGGAGGACGCGCGGGTTTCCGGCCACAGGCCCCGGCAACTTGTGATGGCTGCAGAGAACGAACGCGCGCGCGCCGCGCACCCCCTGCTGGGCCAGCTTGAGGTGGCGATTCTGGAGGCGGGCGGCGAGATCATCACCACAACGCCCGACATCCTCTCCAAGATCACCGGCAAATCCAACGCGCAAAGCGTGGTCGGCGTGTTTGATGAGTTTGACACATCGCTGGCGCGGCTTGATCGCACAAGCGCTCCGATCTGGCTGGTAGCGCAGGATTTGCGCGATCCCGGCAATCTGGGGACCATGCTGCGCACCGGCGATGCGGTGGGCGCAGGCGGACTAATCCTGATCGACGATTGCGCCGACCCCTTTAGCGCTGAAGCCGTGCGCGCGAGTATGGGGGCGGTGTTCACGCAAGGACTGGCCCAAGCCCGGTGGGAGGATTTTGCCGCGTGGCTGAGGGAAGGAGTGGGACAACTCGTCGCCGCGTCCTTACGCGATGCGGTGCCCTATCGCGGCGCGGCCTATCAGGCTCCGTGCTTTATTCTTGTGGGCAACGAAAGTCAGGGCCTGCCTGAGTCTTACGAAGCCGAATGCGATCTGCGCGTCACCATGCCGATGAAGGGCCGCGCCGACTCGCTCAACGCCGCCGTGGCAGGCGCAGTGCTGGCCTATGAGGTGCTGGCTGGGTTGGAGGGCTCAGCTGGGAGGTAGGTCCTCGGCGAACTCCTTAACTTGGTTGACGCTAGTTGCGCGCGGATCGTTCGTAGGCGATCGAAAAGCCCGTCGGCTATCCAACAACCAGCCATTCCCAAGGCCGTCAACAATCAGATGCCGATCACTGAACAACTTGAGCCGCTTAGCGGTAATCTGAAGGAAACCAAGACTTCCCGAATGATAAACTTTCGATCTCGGCCGGCTTTCCGAGTGCAAAAAACTGCCCAGCTTACCTTCAAGCTCCTTGAGTGACTCTTGACTCTCAAACTGGCGGACTAGGATACAAGGCAGTTCGAATTCTCCAGCCGAAGAGATTGCATTGGTATCATAAGAGGGGTCAATTGGACGCGGCCAAACTGATCGATCTTTGCGTTTTCCAAGCACTCTAGAAACGTCATTTTTAGTGCGCTTAGATTTGCCGATTAAGCCATTCAAAATTTGATCGAAATCTCTAATCGCAAAGGCAACATCTTCCACGCATAACCTAAGTTGCAACGCGACTGACTCTATGACGAAGTCGACTGGGAACTCATTCCCACGATTCAAGAAGTACTCAATCCCCCAAAGGCGATTCTGTATCGCTTCAAAATAACCGCCGTAAGTTGTCGCAACGTATTCTGGGACATCTTCTGGCTGGATAACGTGAGGATCGATCAATCCTTCGCGCAGCTTCTTTACCATCGTTAGGAGCCGTCATTACTGGCAGGGGGTCTTGTGCCGAGCATAAAGGAGTCCTCCTCTACCTCGGCGGCGTCCTCCGCGTTGTAGCGCGGCGCGCTTTCGACGAGCGGCACGTCCTCGATCTCGCGTTTGCCGATCTCGATGCCCTTGTCGGCCAGCCTTTTGCCCGAAGACAGCACGTTGCGCTCAAAGCTGCCGACGAATTTGTTGTAATTGTTGACCGCGCTTTCAAGGCCCCCGCCCATGCGCTTGAGGTGGTCAGCCGCGACGCTGAGGCGTTCGTAGAGTTCAGCGCCCATGCGCCCGATTTCCTGTGCGTCCTTTGCCAAGCCATCCTGCCGCCAGACCTGCGCCACCGTGCGCGCTATGGCAACGAGATTGGTCGGGGTAGCGAGCAACACGCGGCGTTCAAAAGCAAAATCCCACAGCGCTGGATCGTGCTCAAGCGCGGCGGCCACAAAGTGCTCTCCGGGCACAAACATGACCACATAATCGGGCGCTTCTTCAAACTGAGACTGGTAGCTCTTGGCCCCCAATTGCTGGACGTGGTTGCGCATGGAGCGCACGTGGTCGGCCAAAGCGGCATCGCGCGCCTCATCCCCATCCGCCTCAAACGCGGCCTGATAAGCGTTCAAGGACACCTTGGCGTCGATCACCAGAACCTTGCCGCCGGGAATGCGCACGATCGCGTCGGGCCGCAGACGACCCTCTTCGGTATCGATTGAGGCTTCGAGTTCGAAATCGGTGTGCTGGGCCAGCCCCACCTGTTCAAGCAGGTTCTTCAATTGCTGTTCCCCCCACCGCCCGCGCGCCTTGGGCGCGTTGGTGAGCGAATTGCCGAGCCGCTGCGCTTCGCGCCGAACCTGTTCCTGACCTTCGCGCATTGACTGGATCAGGCCGTTCAATTGCCCGAACGCATCCTTGCGCTGGTTCTCCAAGGTCTCGACCTGTTTTTCATACTTCTCCAGCCGCTCACCCACGGGATTGAGCAGCGCCTTGATCTTCGCCTCTCCCGTCGCCTCGCTTTCCTTGAAGCGCGCTTCGGCGCGTTTCAGGAATTCGTCTTGATTGGCTTTGAGAACCTCCGCACCCGTAGCCTTGAACTCGCTCAGCATCGCCTCGCGCGCCTGCACCAGTGCGGCCTTCTGCTCTTCAAACGCGCGTTCGCGTTCCGCTTTCGAGGTTTCGAGCTGTGCCAGCCGTTCGGACAGGGCCATGCGCTTGGTGCGCTCTTCATCCCGCTCCCGCTCCAGCCCTTCAGCTTGCCCGGCGCGCACTTGCGCCGCGGAGAGCTTGGCCCCCGTCTCGCTTAGTCGCGCTTCGAGATCGCGCGCGGTGCCCTCAAACTGGCCCAGGCGTGCCTTGAGGTCTCCCACAGGCCGCGAAGCAAGGAAGTAAGCCGCCCCACCTCCGACAAGAAGGCCAGCCAGCAGCGCAGCAGATATAAGAATCGCGTTATCCATGCCGCCTTATAGCACGGAACAAATTAAGAACGCCAGCGCGGAGGAGAATATCCCCCGCTTACGCCGCCTGGCGAAGCTTCTTCAGCTTCTTGAGCGCCATGCCGCGCTTCAGCCGCGACAGGTGATCGATGAAGACGATGCCTTCGAGGTGATCCATCTCATGCTGGATGCAGGTCGCCATCAGGCCCTCCATATCCTCGGTATACTCGTTCCCATCGAGATCCTGATAGCGCACGGTGCAGGTCGATGGGCGATCGATATCGGCGTATATCTCGGGGATGGAGAGGCAGCCTTCCTGATAGGTCGAAAGCTCGTCCGCCGGGTTGAGGATCACCGGGTTCACGAAGACGCGGGGTTCGTGTTTGACCGGCTGACGGGTCGTTCCGTCCTCGTCCTTGATCGGTTCGGCGTCCGGGTCATCCTGCTGAAGATCGATCACCAGCAGACGCTTGGGCACGCCCACCTGAATGGCGGCAAGGCCAATGCCGGGGGCGGCGTACATCGTCTCGAACATGTCTTCGACGAGGGTTTTGAGGTCATCGTTGAACGCATCGGGCTCAACCGGGGACGAGACGATTTTGAGCCGGGGGTCCGGCACTTCAAGGATTTCGCGAATAGCCATGCCCGGCAAAATAGTCGCGCTGGCGAAGCGCTGCAAGCGCAGCTTTACGATGAGGCTGATCGATTATCCCAAACCTCATCCCACAGGCCGCCGCGCCCGCAGCGCCTGAGCCAATGTGCCCTCGTCGAGATAATCCAGTTCACCGCCCACCGGCAGGCCGTGCGCGAGCTGCGTGATGCGCACACCGTGGGGCTCCAAACGCTCGGCAAGGTAATGCGCGGTGGTCTGACCTTCGAGCGTTGCGTTCATGGCGAGGACGACTTCGTCGATACCGCCTTCGGACACGCGCTCAAGCAGCGTGGCGATGTTGAGGTCTTCCGGCCCAACACCGTCAAGCGCGGACAGCCGCCCGCCCAGCACGTGATAGCGCCCCTGAAACAGCTTGGCCCGATCCAGCGCCCATACATCGGCGACATCTTCGACCACGCACAGGCTCTTTTGATCGCGGCGCGGATCGGCGCAGATCTGGCAGGGATCGGTGGTGTCGACATTGCCGCAGACCTGGCATTCGACGAGGGTCTCCGACACGATCGCCAGCGATTCCAGCAGATTGGGCAGCGCGCTCTCGCGATTTTTGACCAGCCACAGCACCGCGCGCCGGGCCGAACGCGGGCCCAGCCCCGGAAGCCGGGCGAGGGCGGCGGAGAGCTGATCGATTTCCTTGGACATCAGGGGCAGGCCTCTAGCGGCTTGGGGCTCGCTTGTCGAAGTCGGCCCGTGCCTTGGCGGTGCAAACCCGCGCAACAAACCTTTGGTTTCGACAAGCGTAAGCGGAGCCGTTAGAGGCCATGCGCAATGCGTATTGTCTTCATGGGAACGCCCGAATTCGCCGTGCCCGCGCTGCTCGCGCTGTGCAAAGCCGGGCACGAGATCGCCGCTGTCTACACTCAGCCGCCGCGCCCAGCGGGCCGGGGCAAAAAGCTGCGCCCCTCGCCCGTGCAGGTGAAAGCCGAAGAGCTGGGTTTGGAAGTGCGTTTCCCCAAGGGCCTGCGCAAGCCCGAGCGTCAGGAAGAGTTTGCCGCGCTCAGAGCCGATGTCGCAGTGGTGGCGGCCTATGGCCTGATCCTGCCGAAGGCAGTTCTTGATGCGCCCGTGCATGGCTGTCTCAACATCCACGCCTCAATCCTGCCGCGCTGGCGCGGGGCGGCGCCGATCCACCGGGCCATTATGGCCGGGGACGAGGAAACAGGTGTAACCATCATGCAGATGGAGGCGGGGCTCGACACCGGGCCTATGCGCCATATCGTGCGCACGCCGATTGATCGCAAGACAACGGGTGACCTGTTCGACGAACTCGCGCAGCTGGGTGCAGCGGCGATGGTTGAGGTGCTGGCTGATCTCGATGCCTACCCTGCCGTGGCTCAGGATGACGCGCTCGCCACCCACGCGGCCAAAGTCGACAAGGCCGAGGCGCGGATCGACTGGACGCACAGCGCTGGGGCGATTGAGCGCTTGGTCCGCGGGCTGGCCCCCTTCCCTGGCGCGTGGTTTGAAATGGGCGGGGAGCGGGTCAAGTTGCTGATGGCCGAGGCGGTCGAAGCCAAGGGCGATGCAGGCTTCGTGATCGACGAGGAATTGACCATCGCTTGCGGAACAGGCGCGCTTCGTCCGCTCAGGCTACAGCGTGCGGGCAAGCCTGCCATGGACCGCGCAGACTTCCTGCGCGGTCTTCCGGTGCAGGCGGGAGTGAGCGTGGATTGACCCGCTACGCGTTCACCATCGAATTTGACGGCACGCCCTTTTACGGGCTGCAACGGCAGAAAGACGGGCCAAGCGTCCAGCAAGCGATCGAAGACGCGATTGCTAAGGTCACAAGCGAGGATGCGGTCTTGCACAGCGCGGGGCGCACCGACACCGGTGTCCACGCGCTCGCCATGCGGGCCCATGTCGATCTTGCAAAGGAGATGGACCCCTTCCGCCTATCCGAAGCATTGAACGCGCATTTGCGGCCCGATCCGATTGCGATCACCGGCTGCGAAGTGGTGAGCGAGGATTGGCACGCGCGCTTTAGCTGCACAGGCCGCGCCTATGTCTATCGTATCCTCAATCGCCGTGCGCCGCTGACGCTGGCGCGAAACCGTGTGTGGCCGGTCGTGCCCGATCTCGACGCGGCCGCCATGCACCGCGCCGCGCAAAGCCTTGTAGGGCAGCATGACTTCACTACGTTTCGATCGGTCCAGTGTCAGGCAAAGGACCCGGTGAAAACACTGGACCGGCTCGATGTTGAAGTTTGCGAGACCGAGCTTGGCCGCGAAATCCGCATCCATGCCGAGGCGCGCAGTTTTCTGCACCATCAGGTGCGCTCGATGGTCGGCTGCCTCAAACTCGTCGGGCAAGGCACCTGGCCCGAGGCGCGCATGGCTCAAGCGCTCAAAGCACGCGACCGCGCGCAATTAGGACTTAACGCCCCGCCCCAAGGGCTCTACTTCGTATCCGCAAGATACCCCAAAACAGGAGAGGAATAATCATGACCACCACCGGAAAACAGCTGTTCACCACGCTTACCGAGGACGGCAAGCTCACGCTCGAAGTCGCCGAAGTGACTTTCCCCGAGCCCAAGGGCAACGAGGTGCTGGTCAAGATGGAAGCCGCGCCGATTAACCCCTCGGACCTCGCAATCCTCACCAGCGCAGGCGATTTCGAGACCGCGGAATATTCAGACGGCAAAGTCGTCGCGAACTTCCCCGAGCCCTTCCTCTCAGGCGCCAAAAACCGTTTCGGCCAGCGCCTGCCCGCCGGTAACGAAGGGGCTGGCACCGTGGTCGCCACCGGGGACAGTGACGCGGCCAAGGCGCTGATGGGTCAGCGCATTGCCTGCGTTCCGGGCAGCGCGTTCAGCCAATACGCCATCGCCGATGCAAACCTTGCACTGCCGCTGGGCGATAACAGCGCCGAAGCGGGAGCGTCATCTTTCGTGAACCCGATGACCGCGCTCGGCTTTGTTGAAACCGCCCGGATGGAAGGCCATGACGCCATCGTGCACCTGGCTGCTGCGTCCAACCTTGGTCAGATGCTCAACAAGATCTGCCTCGAAGACGGCGTCAAGCTCGTCAACATCGTGCGCAAGCAGAGCCATGTGGACCTGCTCAAAGGCCTGGGCGCCAAGTGGGTCGTGAACTCGTCAGACGAGGATTACATGGCGCAGCTGCGTGCCGCGATTGCGGAGACGGGCGCCTATCTGGGCTTTGATCCCATTGGCGGCGGCAACAGCACGGACCGGGTGCTGAAAGCGATGGAACAGGTCGCGGCGAGCCAGATGGGCGAATATTCGCGCTACGGTTCGGATCAGGACAAGAAGATGTACCAGTACGGGCGTCTCAATCTGACCGAACCAACGATCCTGACGCCGTCCTATGGCCTCCAATGGTGCCTCGAGGGCTGGCTGCTGACCCCGTTCCTCGGCAAAGCGGGCATGGAAACGGTGATCAAGATGCGCATGCGCGTGCTTGAGAATTTGGGCACCACCTTTGCCTCGCACTACAAGGCCAAGGTGACGCTGGAAGAGATGCTGACCAAGGACGCGATCAGCGATTATCGCCAGATGAAGACGGGCGAGAAGTACCTCGTTACGCCTTGGGGGTGATGCGCGCGCGAAGCCAAGGCCCTGCGCGTTGCGTTGGGCCTTGGCGCTCGACACGGCGATGCGGTTTGACCACTCTCTGACGCATGACACACGCCCTTCAGGATGAACCGCTTCACTGGCCGGTTCTGGCGTACTCGGCGCTCGCGCTGACGGCGCTTGTCGCTCCGTTTGGGGCCATGTTGCTGGTTGGCGGGCCGGCGGGCGCGCCGCTGGCGCTGGTCAGCGGCCCCATTCTGGCGCTGGGCATGATGGGCGCTGGGATGATTGGAGGGGCAGTCTCTGGGCGCTTTGCGATCGGTGTGGGGCTGGCTGCGCTGATCGGGCTTGCAATCATCCTGGCCGCCAGCCTTGCGGTGGCGCCGGGCTTCCCTTTTTCCGCATCCTTTGCGCCGGTGGTGCTGCTCGCCAGCGTCAGCTTTGCTGCGCGCGGGGCGCTGTTTGCACGCTCAGCAGGCGGCAAAGGCTGGTGGATTGCGCTGTTCGTTGTGCTGGGCGAGGCGGCCGTTATCATCACCGCCGCCGCCATGCCTGGGGCCTTGCCGGTCTGGTTGCTGGCCCTCTTGCCCGCGCAATGGGCGAGCATGGAGGGGCAGGCTGCGCTTTCGAGCGGTGTGGGCGTTCGCTGGATCAGCGCCCCGCTGATCGCGCTGGGCGCGACGGCGGCGGCGACGCTGTTCGTGGTCAGCCTGTGGCCGCGCAAGTGGACCTACGCTGTCATGTTCTCAACTTGGCTCGCGGCTTCGGCTCTGGTTTATAACGCACCGGCCCTGTTCTAGGGA
>JBCBYM010000073.1:0-13542 GCA_039815865.1 Pseudomonadota bacterium | reverse complement strand
GACGTCCGCCGGCACCTGCACCTCTTCCGGGACAGGGCCACCCTCTCCGTGGACACGTCCGGCGCGTCGCTGCACCTGCGCGGCTGGCGGAGCGCCCAGGGCCGCGCACCGCTCGCAGAGACCCTCGCCGCTGCGGTCGTGCAGGCCGGCGGCTGGGACCGCCGTTCGCCCGTCGTCGATCCCTTCTGCGGGACGGGGACGCTCCTCGTCGAGGCGGCGATGGTGGCGTGGAACGTTCCGCCCGGCGCGACGCGCGCGCGCTTCGGCTTCGGTTCCGGCTTGGCGCGGGCCGACTTCGGTGGTCACGCCTTCGACAAAGTCATACGCGATCGTATCGCTATCCAGCGCTTGCGTCGCGATCGCTTCGAGGGTCGATGGCTCGGACGACGGCTGGGCCGCATCCAACGCGGCTTCTCGCCCGCGCCCTTGCGCCGCTTCGAACGCGCTTTGGGCCTGAGCGGCGCTGGTCATCAACATGGCCGGGATGGCGAGCGGAGCGGCGCATAAGAGGGCGCCCAAGAGAAGTGTGCGTTGCATGGGACTGATCGCTAGAAGTCCAGCGCTGACCTGTCCAGACGGCAGCCCTTGATGCCCTTGACCGGCGCCGGTGGTCCCGCCGGGTTAGCCCACGTCGAGAAAGGGCGGCGTGCGCAAGGCCAAGTCGACCACTTCAGCATCGCCGCGCGGCGCGCGATCAGATACGGCGGGCTCGCCATCGCCTTCGACATTGGGCGCATCGCCCACCTGGCCAAAGGCGGCGCTGACCACGCGGTTTCGCCCCGTTCGCTTGGCCTGATAAAGCGCGCTGTCGGCGCGTTCATAGGCGGGGTGATAACTCTCGCCCGGCTCCCATGCCGCGACGCCAAAGCTGGCCGTAAGCCGGATGCCGGGGTCAATTTCCTCGTGCTCTTCGCGTGCAAACTGGATCCGCAAGCGCTCTGCAAGACGCGCCGCAGGCTCTTCGGCGCAATTCCAGACAACAAGGCAGAACTCTTCGCCACCAATACGACCGGCCAGATCGCTTGGGCGGATGGTGCGTGAGAAGACTTCGCCGATCCGACCGATCGCCTTGTCTCCGGCCGGGTGCCCCCACAGATCGTTGACCTTCTTGAAGTGATCGATGTCGGCAACGATGAGCGTGACCGGCACCTCTTCGGCGCGGGCGCGGGCCAGCATCTGCATCGCCTGCTCGACAAAGGCGTCGCGCGTGGCAAGGCCGCTCAAACTGTCGGTCTGGGCGTCTTTCTTGAGCGCCTTCATCACATCGACCATGGCGGAGCCCATCAGCACACCGGCGAGAAGCACCATGCTCAGCGCTCCGACAACAATATACGCCGCATATCCCGCGGATTGACGGTAAGCGTCCGACCCCATCGGCCCGCCAATCATGTAGACGACCACTGGTCGCAAGAAAAACTGTGCCGCAATCAGCGCAAAGACCCAGATCGTGGCGCGGTCCATAGGCTCGGCCGAATTGGCTTCGGACAGCAATTGCGCGCCCAGAGCGAAGATTATCCCGCAATAGACATTGGCCAAGAACACCCAGGGTGTGACATCGCTGGGCGGATCGGACAGCGCCATCAGGCCAGTCACCAGAGCCGCGCCGCCGATCCATAAGGCGCCGGGAGGATGCTTGTTCAAACGGACGCAGGTCGACCAGACAATCGCGATCACTGCGATAAAGGCGAACACGGCGCTTAAGAGCCGCATCGACATCACGTTGTCGAGCACAAAATAGTGGTTGAACACGAAGCTGATGCCCAATGACAAGGACGCGACCGCCATGCCCATAATATAGCGCCGGCTGGTGTCACGGCGCCAAATCAAGAAAGCGCCGATCGCAAAGATCAGCGCCATCACTGGATTGATGACTCCCAATAAAGTATCTGACACGTGAGACGTTCCGCCGCTAACTTGGGCCTAATTGATACCCAATACGCGGTTAAGAGCTCACTAAGTTCGCGCAAAAATTGTAAATTTTTTCGACATTGCTCGCCCCAGGAAGGGCTAGAATGGGTCTGGATGCGTTATCGTGTGCCGCCCGCTGCGCGCTTGGCCAGCTCAACAAACTTGATATCGCCGCCGCGTTCCTCTTCGCCTTCGCCACTCGCCTGCGCTGGCGTTGGCATTTGCGCCAGCGCTGTAGCGGTTTCACTGCCGGCTTGGGCCGCGGCGGGTTGTCCGGCCAGAACCACGCAGTCGCGGCCTGACCGCTTGGCGACATAGAGCGCTGCGTCTGCACGCTCGAACACCGCGCTGTAGGGCTCGTGCGCATTCCACTCAGCGACGCCAAAGCTGGCGGTAAGCGCTTTGTCGTCATTGCCAGCGGACACGCTCAGGCGCCGTGCGGCCATGCGGATGCGGTTCGCAAGCGATCGCGCGTTCTCGCCTTCGCACTTATAGGCGATGATGCAGAATTCTTCACCGCCAATGCGTCCGCAAATGTCCTTGGGCCGGATTTCGCCGGCGACCAGCGCGCCAAAGGCCGCAATAACGCGGTCGCCCGCGGCGTGGCCAAGCGTGTCGTTGATACGCTTGAAATGATCCAGATCCGCGATCACGAGGCTGACCGGCACACCGGCGTCGCGCGCGCGATCCTGCAGGGCAAGCGCCTCGCGCTCGAACATGGCGCGCATCGGCAGGCCAGACAGGGGATCGAGCGCCGCGGTCTCGCGCTCGTTCTCGCTCTTGTCGACAATGACGGTGGCGATCAGCGCCAGCGCCTGCAGCGTGAGGAAGATCGCCAGCACCAGGACGTGGATCGAAAGGAGCAGCATCGCGCCCTCTTGGCCCGGCCCGAACAGACTTTCCGAGAACACGGTGAGCAGCGGGCGGATAAAGCCAAAGCTGGAGAAGAACGCGAGCACCCAGACCAAGGCGCGATCCTCGAAACGCCGGGAGCCGGAATGCCACAGATTCTGCGCGGTGAGCGCCATGAGCAAGCTCGAATTCGCGTTTTGCGCCATCATCATCGCGTCGCGCTCACCAGCCGCCGCGGCAATCGACAAGATGCCCGCGGTGAACAGGACTGTCGCGGTGTAGGCCCGGATCGGGATTTTCAGCCCCAAACGGTGCGTCGTGCCCCACAAAAGCGCGATCAGCCCCGACATGCACAACAGGTGATAGGTGACAATCCCCAGCGGGCGCACATCCTGAAAAATGAAGATGTTGATCATCACGCCCGCGCCCAGAGCGGCGTAGCAATAGGCGTAGGCCGCCACGTGATGACGCGCGCGGTCCGTCCACCACAGGCCAGCGAAAACCGCCGCGAAAATCAACGCGATCGCTGGAATAATAAAGGTGAGGACCAATGCTTGCATCGCTTACCTTGGGGTTAGGCCAGCCTCCTCTTCGCACAATCAGGTTAATCCTCTGCAAAGACTGACCTATCGATCTTCAGCGCGGCGTTCAGGGGCGATGCGAGTTGCGCTGGCCTAAAGGGGGAATCGATGCGGCGGGCGTGGCCGCGTCGGGATCAGGCGTAACGCCGGCGTTTTGGCGCGCGGCGTCGTTCGCTTGGTCCGAAGCGGTGTCATCGAAAACCACCACGCCGTTTCGCCCTGCGCTTTTCGCCTTGTAAAGAGCAGCGTCCGCGCGCTGGAACAAACGCTCATAGCTATCGCCCGCTCGCGCCTTGGCCACACCAAAGCTCGCCGTCAGGCGCAGTTCGCGGTTAAGATGCGCGTGTTCCAGCGTTGCAAACGCATGCCGGATCCGTTCCGCGAGGCGCCCGGCGGGCTCTTCTTCGCAGTTCCAGACCGCGATGCAGAATTCCTCTCCACCGATCCGGCCCGCCATATCGCACGCGCGGATCGTGTCCGCGATCAGCTCGCCAAACGCGCTGATCGCCTGGTCACCGGCCTGATGGCCCCAGATGTCGTTCACTTGCTTGAAGTGATCAATATCCGCAATCACCAAGCAGATCGGCACCCCCTCAACCTGAGCTCGCGGCAGGAGGGAGCGCATCTTCTGCTCATAAGCCCCGCGAATGGGCAGCCCGGTCAGCGGATCGCGCTCGCCGCTTTCGCGCACACTTCCGGTCCACTCGACAATCGTTGCGCCGATCAGGATAAGCCCGCCCGCAATCGATTTGAGGCCGAGCACGAGGCCGATCAGCGAATAATAGACCGATTGCTGATAGGTCTCGGCCGGAATGGTCTGCTCGTAAAGCACCGAGAGCGTGGGCCGAATGAAAAAGTCGACGGCTTGCAGCGCGGTGATGGCGATGACAGCGTTGTCGATCCAGTCTCGGCGCGGGGCGGCCATCAGCGTGGTCACGCCCACCACAAACATCGCGCCATAGCCCATATTGATAAGGATAAGCCGCGGGCCAGCGTCGCTTGACATCTGCATCGCCACCGCCAGCACCAGCGCGCTGATGGCGTAGATCACAGCGAGGCTGGGCAGGTGCAATTTCTGACCGACCCGCTCGCACGCCGATGCAAGAAAGAAGGTGACGCCCAGCGTGTAGAGGCCTTGCGTCGTGTGGAAGACATAGAAGGCATCGCCGGGCAAAAGGTGGGTCACCAGAAAGCCGCACGCGAAAAAGAGATAGCCCAGCGCAAAGCCCAGCACGTGCCGCTTGAGACGCCCGGCGCGCCAGAACACCGCAAACGTCAAGGCGAAAAACAGCGCCATCAGCGGCGTCAAAAGCCCAAGAATTTGCGTTTGCATCGACCCGATCCGTTCCCTTGCGAACGGGGTAGATCGATAAGGTTAACAGCCCCCTTAGGCCCTTTGCCCAAGGCGCGTTTCACCCGGTCACGCAGGCGCGGCGGCGCGTGTGCGGCGTGTCGGCGGCGGTTGGACGCAAAGCCCGCTTGCCCCGGCTCATCCAGACGCCTATCTGGAGCCCGATAGCGCGCCTGCATGGCGCCTTTCTTCCCGTTTTCGTATGTCAAGGACACCAAAGCCAATGGCCGCGCAATACGCCTATGTGATGAAGGGCATGACCAAGAGCTTTCCCGGCGCTCAAAAGCCCGTGCTCGCGAACATCAACCTGCAATTCTACCAAGGCGCAAAGATCGGCATTGTCGGCCCCAACGGCGCGGGCAAGTCGACGCTGATGAAGATCATGGCCGGCATCGACAAGGACATCACCGGCGAGGCCTGGGCGGGTGAGAACATCACCGTCGGGTATCTCCCGCAGGAGCCAGAGCTGGACGAGAGCAAGACCGTGCTCGAAAACGTCAAGGACGGCGCACGCGAGACCGCGGATCTGGTTGAGCGTTTCAACGCGGTCTCTGCCCAGATGGCTGAACCCGACGCTGATTTTGAGGCCCTTGGCGATGAAATGGCCGAGCTTCAGACCAAGATCGACGCGGTCGATGGCTGGACGCTCGACAACCAGCTCGAAATCGCGATGGAGGCCCTGCGCTGCCCGCCTTCGGACATGGGCGTGGAAAGCCTGTCGGGCGGGGAAAAGCGCCGCGTCGCGCTCACCCGGCTGCTGATCCAGAAGCCCTCGATCCTGCTGCTGGACGAGCCCACCAACCACCTGGATGCCGAAAGCGTCGAATGGCTGGAAAACCACCTCAAGGAATATGCCGGCGCTGTGCTGATGATCACCCACGATCGCTACTTCCTTGATAACGTTGTGGACTGGATCCTCGAACTCGATCGCGGCACCTACTACCCCTACGAAGGCAACTACTCGACCTATCTCGAGAAGAAGGCCAAGCGGATGGAGCAGGAAAGCCGCGAGGAAAGCGGCAAGCAAAAGGCCCTCGCGCGCGAGCTGGAATGGATCCGCCAGACCCCGTCCGCGCGCCAGACCAAGTCCAAGGCGCGTATCCGCAAGTTCGAAGAGCTTCAGGACGCACAAGGCAACCGCGCGCCGGGCAAGGCGCAGATCGTCATCCAGGTGCCCGAACGGCTCGGCGGCAAGGTGATCGAAGCCAAGAACATCACCAAGGCCTTTGGCGACAAGCTGCTCTTCGAAAACCTCTCCTTCATGCTGCCGCCGGGCGGGATTGTCGGCGTGATCGGCCCCAACGGCGCGGGCAAGTCGACGCTGTTCAAGATGATAACCGGGCAGGAAACGCCCGATTCAGGCACGATCGAAATCGGCGACACCGTGCATCTGGGCTATGTTGACCAGAGCCGCGATGACCTGACGCCGACCAACAATGTCTGGCAGGAAATCTCCGACGGGCTCGACTACATGACGGTGAACGGCCACGACACCTCGACGCGGGCCTATGTCGGCGCGTTCAACTTCAAGGGCGCGGACCAGCAGAAGAATGTCGGCAAGCTGTCTGGCGGGGAGCGCAACCGCGTCCACATGGCCAAAATGCTCAAGCAAGGCGGCAATGTCCTCCTGCTGGACGAGCCCACCAACGACCTCGACGTCGAGACGCTGGGCGCTTTGGAAGACGCGATCGAGAACTTCGCCGGCTGCGCCGTGGTGATCTCGCACGACCGCTTCTTCCTCGACCGCCTCGCCACGCACATTCTGGCGTTTGAGGGGAACAGCCATGTCGAGTGGTTCGAGGGGAATTTTGAGGCGTATGAAGAAGACAAGCGGCGGCGTTTGGGCGATGCGGCAGATCGGCCCACGCGGTTGGCTTATAAGAAGCTGACGCGGTGAGTTGACTTTGGGTCGGAAGCGGAAATTCCGCTATCGACCCACGAGTGGACATTACGACCCTTGTTTGGCGTTCTGCAACGACCCGGCAGGCCGATCTAACTTGGAGGATTACCACCGCTAATTGAGCCGCATTGCGCCTGCTCTTACCCTATGAGCGTGGTGTCAGGAATCGGTCGAATAGGTGAGGCAATGTCGCAGCAGTCTTCTCAATAATCGCGGTTGCGAGCGGTGAGCGGCCAAGGACAGATTGACCGCGCAGTTGTGACATCACGATAGCCGCCAGCGCTTCAGGATCCGCATCGGCGGTTAGCCGTCCACTCGCTTTCCATCGGTCAAAGGCGACGACTATGGCGTCATATTGCTCCGTGATCAGGCCGCCCATTCTTTGACCAATGTCGCTACCAGGTCGATTAGCAAGTTCCTGCTGGGCCCCTGCGACAAAGCACCCGGCAGGCTGGCCTTCGTCCAGAAGGACCGCGAGCTGGGCTGCAAAGAACTCTCTCAAAGCCGCGCGCGGATTATCCTGATCCAGCGTGGCCAAGAGTTTGCGTGAGATCGAATCATGATAGCGGTCATTGGCGAGCTCAAACATCGCATCCTTGTTGCCGAATGCGTTGTAGAGGCTTTGCCGTTTTAGCCCGGTCGCGCCCTCCAGAACCTGGATAGAAGTCGCCTCGTATCCGTGCTCCCAAAAGGCATTCATAATCTTTTCAACGACTTCACTGCGATCAAATGAGGCGGAGCGCATATTTTTGACCTTTCGTTCAAATAAGCTATTGACTGATCGTTCAAGTCCAACTAGTTAATTTTTACCGATCAGTCAAGAAAGGAGTTTCAACAATGTCACATGCATCTACAAACGCTCGCCTCGCTGGTAAAAAAGCCGTCATCACTGGGGGCACAACCGGCCTCGGCCTTGCCTCCGCAAAACGTTATATTGAGGAAGGTGCCGAAGTCATCATCACCGGTCGCAAACAGGAGGGCATCGACAAGGCGCTGGCCGAGCTCGGCAGCGGTGCCCAAGGTTTCGTCGCAGATTCGACCTCAGTGGCCGATCTTGCTGCGCTCGCCGCCTTTGCAAAGGATGTGTTCGGTGTGATCGACATCTTGTTTGCCAATGCTGGTAACGGCATGTTCGCCCCGATCGATCAGGTTGATGAAGATCTCTATGCACGCCAGTTTGATCTTAACGTAAAGGGCGCGTTCTTTACCGTTCAGGCGCTTCTGCCGGTCCTCTCGGACAACAGCTCGATCATTCTTACCGCCTCTGCAGTGCATGAAAAGGGCGCTCCTGGCGGCACGCTCTACTTTGCCAGCAAGGCCGCAGTTCGCAGCTTTGCCCGCACCATGGCGGCAGAACTGGGCGGTCGCGGTATTCGCGTGAACACCATTTCACCGGGCATCGTGCCGACCAATTTCTTCGAAAACTCCAACGCTCCGGCAGAGCTGTTCAACGACTTTGAAGCGATGGCTGGCCACGGCGCGCCTCTGGGCCGCGCAGGCAAACCGACCGAGATCGCTGAGGTTGCAGTGTTCCTGGGTTCGGACGAAGCAAGCTTTGTTACTGCCGCAGACTATGTTGTCGATGGCGGATGGATGAACGTCTAATCCGGGCTACCTGAAACGGGGGCGCTTCCCATCGTGTGGTTAGCGCCCCTGCTTTTTTGAAGCTATGGCTTTTCACAATGACGAAATTGACCGTCTGGACCACCGGGTGCAAAAGTCGCTAGTCCGCTCCCACCTACCAATTTCGGACCTTAGGCCGAATTGCACACAGGCACGAAAGCTGACCTGATCGCCCCCCTCCCCACCGCGCCCGGCACCTGTTACACTCGCGCTCCCAGGCCGCAGGAGCGCCGCTATCAAACAGCTTATCTATCGTTCGCGGCCCTTTGGGTTTGATCAGTCGGTGCTGGACGGCATTGTCATGAGCGCGCGGCGCAACAATCGGGCGAACGGGATCACCGGCGCGCTGATCTGTCGGCGCGATATGTATATCCAGCTGATCGAAGGGCCCGAGGATGCGATTGACGCGCTTTACCAGCGCATCTGTGTCGATGATCGCCATGACGAGGTCACGCTTGAAGCGTCAACCGCGATCGAGACGCGCATGTTTCCGGGCTGGGATATGCTGGCGGATACCAATCCTTCGATGACCTTTTCCAAGCTCGAAGTGGAAGACGGCGCGATTGGGCGGGCCGAACCGAACACGCTGCTCACGATGTTTGAGAAAATCGCCGAGAACGCGCGCAAAGACAGTTAGGCAATCGGATGCCCTCGCGGCGGCGAGGATAGGCTCAAGGCATGGAACCCCTGCCTTTGAAACCAAGGCTGATCGAACAGGGCAATCGTAAGCGGCGTGTTCTGGCGGGATTAACTGGCGGTGTGATGGGGAGGGCTTGGCCCCGAACCATTTTCCTACACAGCGCCCGCCTGCTAGCACCATGGCATGGCCCACGCCCTCGCCGCCCTGACGCTCCCTTGCGCAAGGCCGCTTTTTTCAAGCCCTTGCGCACCCGGCAGGAAAGAACCGTTTTCGGCTTTAGACTGTGTAACCTGTGTCTCCTACACAGGTGCGGCGCAGCCTGGCTCAGGCCTCTTTGGGCACGCTGAACCACACATAGCCGCTCAGCACGATCGCGCTGCCCGAGACCCAGGTCATCAACCCGCCGGGCATGAAATTCACATAGCCACCCAGATCCATGAACACGAAGTAGCCAACATCGGCGAGCCCTCCGGTCAGCGCGGCGACCCAGGCTGCGGTGCGCCAACTGGGGCTGGCCGCGCCGCGCCACACGAAGATGGCGCAGATCAGAGTGGTCGCGCCCACCCAGCCAAGGTTCCAGCCATGCTGGGCGTAGAGCGCCTTGGCAGCCGGATGCGACTCAAAAGCAAGCTCTTCCGGAGGAACAGCGTCGGCGACGGCCTGAACCGCGGCCGCGGCGTCCTCAGCCCCGATAATGATGACACCGGCAAGCACGTGAACAACGCCCCAGATCACCCACAAAACGGCGGCAATCTTGAGCGCAATGGATTGACCTTGCGACATAAGCTATCCCCTTGGAACCATCCGGCGACCCGGCGCGGACGGTGGGAGAAGGATAGGAATATTGTTGACAGAGTCAACGACGTAATGGCCGACACCGACGCTTACGAACTGGCCAGCCAGATTGACCGGCTGATGCGGCGTATGAACGCCGGCGTCGCCGCGCGCGCGCCGCTGTTTGACCCGGAACGCATTGGGCCGATTGGGGGGATGATCCTGCTCACGATTGCCGATCTTCAACCCGTGCCGCTGCAGCGCGTGGCGGACGCGATGGCGCGCGACAAGGCGCAGCTCAGCCGCGTGATCAGCCATCTGGAACGCCGCGGACTGATCGAGCGCGCGCCTTGCGAGGACGACAAGCGCAGCCTTCTGCTCAGCCTCACGCAAGAGGGGGACGGCTTTGTGGAAACCATCAAGCGCACCCTTACCGAAGTGCTCGGTGCGATCCTGGAGCCGCTTGATGCGCAAGAGCAAGCGCAGTTGATGGCGCTTCTGGTGAAAATTTAGCCGGTTTGATGACCTCTCTTTACGCCTCGTTAACCACCCTCTGCGAGATTCCCCTCAGGCAACAAGCCGGCGGAACGAGCGGCGCAGGAAACAAACCCTTGCAAGGGCTCGAACCCGAGCCGGCGCGCGGGACAGCAAATGGGGTGGCGCGCATGTTTACCGGGGTGGCGGTAACGCTCGACATATCGGTTCTGGTTGGCCTTTTGGCTGGCGCTGGTGGCCTTGGCGCTCTGACGCTTGCGGGCTCGCGCGTGATGCGAGAGCGGATCGTGGCCCGACGCGAGAACCACAGGCTGGCGAACTCCATCGCCGAAGCCCTTCACACCGATGAATTTCGCGCGCGGATTGATGACACCGCCCGGCGCGCCGCCGACGAGGCGGACCGCGCAGATGGTCCGGCTGATACAATGCTGCGCGCGCGGCTTGATCACATGCGCCAGGTTCAACAGATCTGGGGCGCCGACGCGCGCCAGAACGCGCTCGATCAGGTGGCCGCGATCATGAAGCGCTCGGTGCGCAAAGGGAACGCGCTCACCGGTGAGCGCGGCGATATCATCAACGAAATCGATGGCGACGGCTTCACCATCCTTGTGCGGGGCGCGCATGAAAATGAGGCTAGCCAGATCGCCCGCCGCCTGCGCGAACAGCTGGCGCGTACACCCATTGAAGGGCTCTCTGAGGACATGCGCCTGACCGCCAGCTTTGGAGTGGCCTCGCGCCGGATCGGGGAGACCATTGCCACGTGGCGTGCGCGCGCCGAGGCGGCGCTCAGCGCGGCCAAAGCCGGGGGCGAGGATCAGATTGTCGAAGCCAGCGTGGCTGAGGAAATGATGCTGTTGCCAGCGCCCTCACCAACCGCTGAACCCGATCGCGACAGCAAGGACGACGCAGAAAGCGGGGCTGAAAGCGAGGCTGATCGCGAGACCGACCGTGAGGCGGATCCAAGGGCCGCTTAGGGAGCCACCCAACGCCCCTGCCAGGCCCCTTGCGCATCACGATCGAACCGCGCGCGCGCATGGCCGGTATGAGCAAGGTACAACCAGTCGAGCTCGCGCAGGGTGACGAGGAGGACGGCGAAATTGGCGCGCGCCGGCTCAAGCTGTTCGTCGCTGGGTTCAACGCCTTCCAGCTTAGGCGGAAGGCCGGATGTGGGCGCTTGAGACGCGGCTCCCGGCCCCTCGCCCATATAGCAGCGGCGGGCGAAATTGGAGCCGGCGTCCCAAGCCGCATCCGTCACCGGCGCGTCGCGCAGTATCTCGGCGGTCCCTCTCACCCGGATTTGGATCTTGGCGCCCTTGTCGTAGAACAGCACGGCGATACGCGGATCGGCTTCGATCGGAGCGACCTTGGGCGCGCGGGTGTCGGTGTGAAAGCGCAAGGTCCACGCTTGGCTGTCGAACTCACGCAAGACCATGGTACGGGCATCAACGTCGCTGGTGATGACAGCGGGCGTGTGCATCGGGCTCTTGCGGTCGCGCGCGGCGCGGATCAGGCGATTTGTCAGGTCGGTCCGGACTTCATCAAGCTGGTCAAACATGGCCACGCGATGTGGGGCGAGCGTTTGCAAAGAGCAAGGGTGGGCGCGCTTTCCCCTCCCAAATCGCGTGTTCAGCTAAGTTATCCCCAAACTTAACACAATTCTGACAGTTTGGTTAAGTTTGCCGACAGTTGCCGTTCTGTATCAGAGGGTATCAATGACGCCGTAGGTGGTGGAGCGGCAACCCTGGAGGCACCTATGGATCTGACCCTGTTACTCAGGGGCAGCGCGCTTTCGGCCATCGCCGCCGCGCTCGCCCTTGCAATTCCCCCCACTCCCGCCGAGGCCGCGACCAGCGCGTCTGCGGAGAGCTCAGCGCACTCAGACTCGAGCGAAGCGCAACCCAACCGCGATCGCCGCGCCAACCGTCAGCGTAGCCGTTCTAGCAACCGGGGAAATCGCCAGAGCACTCGATCGAGCAATCGCAGCAACGCTCAGAGCACGCGCCAGTCGAATCGCTCGAGCCGGCAGAACGTGCGGCGCAATTCGGCCCCTCGCAATGTCAGCGCGGTGCGCAGCGAGGTCAACCGTTCGGACACTTCCACTCGTCGGAGCACCCGCGTTGATAGGCGCACGGATAACCGGTCGAACAGAGTTGAGCGGCGCGGGGACAACCGCGCAAACCGGGTCGAACGGCGCGGTGACAACCGGTCTCGCCGGGTCAACAACGAGGTCCGCGGCAGCCGCGCCTCGGCTGAACGCCGCGCAGACGACCGTCGCAATGCGGCTGACAATCGCGGCTATAACAACCGGCAAACCACCCGCCGCAATGTGCGCGATGGGCGCCGTGATGTGCGCCGCGCCAACCGCACTGCGCCTCGCACAGCTCCGGCCACGCGCCGTAATGTCCGCGATGCACGCCGCGCTGGCTATCAAGCCGGTGTGCGCACCGAGCGCCGCCGCGACCGCTACCAAAACAGCCGGACCCGTCGCAACGCCTATCGCGCGGGCGCGAGGCAGGGCTATCGGGCCGGCTATCGCAAAGGCAATTATCGGCGCTGGGACAATCGCGCCTGGCGCGCAAACAAGCGCTACCACTGGCGCGGCTACCGCAATGTGCACCGCAACGTGTTCCGCCTCGGGCGCTATTACGCTCCGTTCCGCGGCCACTACTATCGGCCCGTGCGGATTGGGTTCTTCCTCGACAGCCTGTTCTTCCAGCCCCGCTTCTTCATCAACGATCCGTGGGCCTATCGCCTGCCTCCGGTCTATGGCCCCTATCGCTGGGTTCGCTATTACGACGACGTGCTGCTGGTCGACATCTACACCGGCGAAGTGGTCGACGTGATCGAGAACTTCTTCTGGTAGGCCCACAGGGCCCCGCCCACAGGGCCCCGCCCAAAGGGCATCGCCGAGGATCATTTCAACAGCCCCCGCCGCGCTTCGGTTCGGCGGGGGCTTTTGGTTCGCCCGCGCTCTTGCTAGGCAACGGCCCATGGCTACCAAGAACATTCCCGATGCCTCCGCTCTCAAGCGTATCGGCAAATCCGTGCGCGAGCGGCTCGCGGCGGATCCGGGCGTCTACAAGGTCGACACCGACAGGGCCGAGATTTTCGCCGTCGGCGACTTTCTGAGCAAGGAAGAATGCGAGCGCCTGTGCGTGATGACTGACCTGATCGCGCGGCCTTCTTCTTTGCATGAAGTGGGCTATGACAGCGGCTTTCGCACCTCCTATTCTGGCGATCTTGATCCCTATGACAGCTTCGTCAAAGGCATTTCGCGCCGTATTGATGACCTGCTCGGCGTGAACCCGGCGGTGGGTGAGGCGATCCAGGCGCAGCGTTATCTGCCCGGTCAGCAATTCAAGCCGCACAATGACTGGTTCTACACCTCCGAAAAATACTGGGAGGCCGAACGCAAACG
>JBCBYM010000072.1:0-13663 GCA_039815865.1 Pseudomonadota bacterium | reverse complement strand
GTGGCGCCGCCGGGCGCGCCAGCGACCCCCAGCGATCCCAACGCTTTGCCGATTAGCGCTTTGCCGCCGGTCTCCGAGCTTACCGATGAAGAGCTGCGCGATCTGCCGACCGTTGAGCAATTGGAAGAGCTTTCCACAGACGAGTTGGACGATCTGTTCGGTCTAAAGCCGCAATACGACATTCCCCCGGCTGCGCGTCGGTCACTTGCGCAAGTGGGCGTAATTGCTCCCAAAGAAGGCGGTTTGCCGGTTGCCAGCCTTGGAAAACAGCCTGCCGGGCTCGTTGAAGCGACGCTGTTGGGCACGCGCACCGCGCTGGTGTCACGCTGGGGACATATCCTGCTGCGCCGCGCTCTGGCGAGCCGGTTGGAGACGCCTGATGGTATGAACCCCGTAGCGTTTGCAGCGCTGCGCGCAGGCGTGCTCAATCGCATGGGCGAATACGAGGTGGCGCGGGCCCTGATCCAGGACGTCGACACCGGAAACTGGACTGGCGAACTCGCCGAAGAAGCGCTCACAGCCTTTGTGGCTGAGGCCGATCCCCTGGGAGTGTGCCCTTATGTACGGCTGCGCGGTGCACCTGAGGCTGAGGGTGAGCGCGCCGCGCAATGGACGATGGTGAGCGCTATCTGCAACGCTTATGCGGGAGAAGGCGCGCTCGCGGGCTCTCAGCTCAATGCGGCGCTCAGCGAAGAGGTTGCGCCGGCCATCGATGTCTTGCTCGCGCGGCGCTTTGCCGGTGCCGCCGGAAGCGGTCAGCGCGCGGTTTCAATCGAGTGGGATGGGGTGGAACAGCTCAATCCCTGGCGCTTTGCGCTGGCAAACGCAGTGGGGGAACCCATCCCCAGCGCTCTGTTGGAGGACACCGCCCCCTATTTTTCGCGCGCGGGCGCAAGCGCGGCCATGCTCCCACTTGATCAGCGCGCTGGTTACGCCTCGCGCGCCGGTGAAGAGGGGATCCTATCCTCTCAGGCGATGGTTGATCTCTACAGCGAAGTATACAGCAACACGGCCATCGGCGGCGCAGCCGGTGATCGCGCCCGCTCGCTCCGCAGCGCCTATCTGGCGCCCAGTCCCGCAGCCCGGATCGATGCGATGGAAAGCCTGTGGAACAACGCAGGAAGCGGTGATCCCTACTGGGCCAAGGTTCTCACCGCTTACGCCGCTGCGCGTATCCCCGCAGGCGCTGGTCTTGCGGATCGATCCGATGGCCTGATCGCGTCCATGCTCACCGCTGGCCTTGATCGCGATGCCGCCGCTTGGAAGCCGTTTGTCGCCGAAGCGAGCCTTGGCTGGGCCTTACTGACACTGACCGATGCGCAAGCCGGGATCGTGGGACAAGCGGGACTCGATACCTTTGCTGACACCGATGACAGCGCTGAGAGCCGCAAATCGCAATTCCTTATTGCCGGGCTTGCCGGGCTTGGCCGCTTGGGGGCGGCTGATCGGGGCGCGTTTGACGATCGCCTCTCACTTGGGCTTGAGCGGGAAACGCGTTGGGTGCGCATGATCCGCCGCGCGGCTGAGGTTAAGAATCCGGCCATGGTGGTGATGCTTGCCGGATTGGGCATGCAGGGGGATGAGTGGTCGCAGATGACGCCCTTGCACCTCTACACGATCACCGCCGCCTTGGCTGAAGTGGGGCTGGCCGCCGAAGCGCGTTTGATCGCGGCTGAGGCGGTTGCGCGCGCGTGATGCGCGCGTGAGGACCGCGCGCCTATGTCTGCATCGACTGAGGCCTTTCTCGAAATGTTGAGCGCGGAGCGCGGCGCAGCGGCCAACACGCTCGCTGCGTATCGACGCGATCTGGAAGGCGCAGAGGACCTCATCGGAGACCTCGCCGAGGCGGGCCGGACCGATGTCGCCAAACTGGGGGCCAGTTGGGCAGACCTTGCGCCGTCGAGTGTCGCCCGCAAAGCTTCGGCGCTGCGCCAATACTTTGGTTTTGCTATGGATGAGGGCTGGCGCGCCGAGGATCCGTCAGGCGCATTGCCCAATCCGCGCACGCGTAGACCCTTGCCCAAGGTGCTGAGCCACGAGGCCATTAATGCCCTTTTCGAGCGCGCCGAACTGGAAGCGGCAAGCAAGCGTCCAGCCAGCGTACGCCAGCTTGCGCTTCTGGAGTTGCTGTACGGATCAGGCCTTCGTGCCACCGAACTGGTCGCATTGCCGCTTGTGGCTCTGCCGCGTGATGCGCCGGTTATGACGATTAAGGGGAAAGGCGGGGTGAGCCGTATCGTACCCATCAGTGACCGCGCCCGCGACGCGTTGGCGCGTTGGCTGGCCGTTCGACCAAAGGAGCCGGCGTCCGCGTTCCTGTTCCCTTCACGCGGTGGTAAACCCTTGAGCCGCGTGCGCCTTTTTCAGCTCTTGAAAGAGCTCAGCGTGCGCGCCGGGCTCGATCCGGCGGGGGTTAGCCCGCATGTGCTGCGCCACGCGTTTGCCACGCATCTGCTGGAAGGCGGGGCCGATCTTCGGATGCTTCAGACCCTGCTGGGTCATGCCGATATCGCAACCACGCAGATATACACTCACGTCGATGCCGCGCGGCTTGTGGCGCTCGTCAATTCGCGTCACCCCCTTGCGAGCCGCCCGCATCCAGACTAGCGGCAAAGCATGATTTCCTATCTCGAATTCGAGAAGCCGGTCGCAAACCTGGAAGAGCGCATCGCTGAGCTGCGCGGAGTAGACGCGCATCACGGGGTCGACGTTGCCGCTGAGATTCAGCGGCTCGAAGGCAAAAGCGCCGAGCTTCTGGCCAGCACCTACGCCTCGCTGACGCCGTGGCAGAAAACGCAGGTCGCGCGGCATCCTTCGCGCCCGCACTTCCGCGACTACGTCGCAAAGGCCTTTGACGACTTTATGCCCTTGGGCGGTGACCGCTATTTTGGCGATGACTTGGCTATCATGGGTGGGTTTGCGCGGCTCAATGGCCGTCGCATAATGCTGATCGGCCATGAAAAGGGCCACGACACGCAAAGCCGGATCCAGCACAATTTCGGCATGGGCAAGCCTGAGGGCTACCGTAAAGCGATCCGTTTGATGGAGATGGCGGGGCGGTTTGGCTTGCCGGTTGTGACGCTGGTCGATACGTCTGGCGCGTTTCCGGGGATCGAGGCGGAAGAGCGCGGGCAAGCCGAAGCAATCGCCCGCTCGACCGAAGCGTGCCTTGCCCTGCCGGTGCCGATGGTGGCGGTGATCGTCGGTGAAGGCGGTTCGGGGGGCGCGGTTGCGCTTGCCAGCGCGGAGCGTGTGCTGATGCTTGAACACGCGGTCTACTCGGTAATCTCACCGGAAGGGTGCGCGTCAATTCTTTGGCGGACATCCGAGAGGGCTCCCGAAGCGGCCGAAGCGATGAAAGTGACCGCCCAGCACTTGAAGCGTCTCAAAGTGATTGACCGCATTGTCAAAGAACCCGTCGGCGGCGCGCACCGTGATCCCAAGGCTGCAAGCGCAGCGCTGGGCAAGGCGCTTGATGAAGAGCTTGCGGCCCTTTCCAAGAAACCGAGCGCGGATCTGATGCGCATGCGCGAGGAACGTTTCCTAAGCATGGGCGGATAAGCTGAAGCGCTCGGGCGCGCTCTTACAGCCGTCGTTTTACAGCGCGATACGCCTTTCAGCCTTGTCGGATGCGGGTGTTTCCCGGTATTTCATCCCAGAAAGCAGCGCGTTTCGTGGATGGGAGATCGATCTATGCCGAGCAAGCCTCGTCTTTTCTGGGCCGTGGGGACAGCGCCCTTTGCGCTGGCGCTAAGTGGGTGCATGGGCGGCGGGTCGATCCCTTCCGCCTCCACCCCGATCACGGCATCCGAAGCGCAGCAGGGCGCAGAGTACCACCCTCAATTGCTAGCGGAATTCGGCGGCGCGATGAGCGGCCCGCAGGCCGATTATGTTGAGCAGGTGACCAAGAATGTCGCGGTTCATTCCGGTCTTGGCGGCGCCCGTGAGAGCTTCACCGTCAGCCTGTTGAACTCGCCGGTTCACAACGCCTTTGCGGTGCCCGGTGGCTATGTTTACACCACAAGGCAGCTGGTCACGCTGATGAATAACGAGGCGGAACTGGCCGCTGTGATGGGGCATGAAGTTGGCCATGTGGCCGCGCGCCATTCGCAACGGCGACAGCAAGCCGCGCAGCGCAACCAGGTCGGAGGCCTCCTGGGCGCAATCGCGAGTTCGGTCCTCTTGGGAGACAGCGCGATTGGCAACGCGGCAACGCGGCTCTTCACACAAGGTTCGCAGCTTTTGACACTCAAATTCTCGCGCTCGCAGGAGTTGGAGGCCGATGAGCTTGGCATCACCTATCTGACCCGTGCAGGCTATGATCCGCGGGCCATGGGGACGGTGCTATCCAGTCTTGCGGCGCAAAACTCGCTCGACGCGCGGGTGCAGGGGCGCAACGCCAGCGTGCCCGAATGGGCTTCAACCCACCCCGATCCAGCGAGCCGTGTGCAGACCGCTCTTTCAAAGGCTGCGGGGCTGGGCACCGGCGCCACCAACCGGGACACCTTTCTCACGCGGATTGATGGGCTGCTGTACGGCGATGATCCTAAGCAGGGCGTTATCGATGGCAACCGGTTCATTCACCCCGAATTGCGCCTCGCCTTCACCGCACCTCAGGGCTTTTACATGGTCAATTCGAGCGCCGCGGTCACGATCAGCGGGCAGAGTGGGCAGGCGCAAATGACGATGGCGCCTTACTCTGGCAATTTGGAAACCTATGTGCGCGAGCGGTTTCGCGCGCTGGGCGGGCAGAATAGCACGCTTGCGCCGCAGGAAATGAAACGCACAACTGTGAACGGGCTTCCGGCGGTCTATGGGTTTGGCCGGGCGCGCAACGGCAACAGCCAGGTTGATATCGTTGTTTTCGCTTACGAATTCAGCAACAACCGCGCGTATCACTTTGCGGTCTTGGCTCCGGCCGGACGCGCCGCGACGTTCAATTCAATGTTTCAATCCATGCGCCGCATATCCGGGTCCGAAGCAAGCGCCGTTGTGTCCAAGCGGATTGATGTGATCACGGTTCAGCGCGGGGATACGATCAGTTCGCTGTCGCGCCGAATGGCTTACAGCGACAACCAGGAAGCGCGATTTCGCGTCTTGAACGCGTTGGGGTCAAGCGACCAGCTGCGCGCGGGTCAGAAAGTGAAACTGGTGGTTCGAGCGCGCTGAGACAATCGAGCGCGCTGAGACAATCGAGCGCGCAGGGAGCCTCCCGCTATTTCAATGACACAAACAAAAAGCGGCGGGGAGGACCCCGCCGCTTTCCGTTTTTTTCCGAACTCGGAAAATCGCTAAAGAGCGATTTACGGAGCCTGGTTGTCGTCGAGCGTGCTCGCGACGCCCGAGAACGTGTCGTCGAGCGAGTTGCCGAGGCTCTGCATGGCGGTGATCGCAGCGACGGCGATCAGAGCAGCGATGAGGCCGTATTCGATGGCGGTGGCGCCCTGCTCGTCACGAGCCAGCTTGTTGATGAAGTTCATGTTTAGTCTCCTGGTTTGGTCTTCGGTACCCGTGCCCGTCCTTGAAAGATCGAACAGACATTTGCCGTGATAGTGTTCAGCTCTTGAAAATTTCCTAATTCGGTCAGTTTCCAAAATCTAAATTGTCCATCACGTCGGAAGTCTCGTCGGAAACGGTGTCCCATTGCCCAGAGTTTGCATTGCCAACGGCCTGCAAAGCCCCAACCATGGCGATTACGACAAGGCTAACTATCAGTCCGTATTCAACGGCGGTTGCACCCTGGCTGTCGTTTCCAATGTGCTTTAGGAATTTCGTCAAAACCATGGGAACACCCGTCTGCTACGTTGCTGACACTCAGGAAAATCGGCGTTGAGACTTAAGAAAAGGTTGAGAGTGCGCGCGAGATTGGAAAATTATCCGACATGAAGCCTTGTGTCTTGTGGGTGGTGGCGGGTGCCTTGCAGCGCCATGATGGCCTGTGGTTGATGCACCAAAGACCTTTTGAAAAGCATCACGGAGGCCTATGGGAATTCCCGGGGGGTAAGGTCGAAGCCTCTGAAAATCCGAAAGAAGCTTTGTGTCGTGAGCTCGCTGAAGAATTAGGTCTTCGTGTTTGTCCTGAGGATTGCGAGCCGCTTCTCTTTGCAGAATCGCAAGCCGGGGAGGAGGCTCCGGCCATTGTCATCCTGCTTTACAAAATCGCGCGATGGGAGGGAGAGCCAGAGGCGCTTGAGGGGGAAGCGCTGGGGTGGTTTGCTCCTGAGGCGATTGAGGGACTCGACATGCCTCCTCTGGATCAGTGGCTCGTAAAGCGCTTGTTCGATGCTCACGCCTGACCGGGAGATGCGCGCCGCATGGCTTGGACCGCGCCAAGAATATTGCGCGGGGGCGCTATCAGGGATTGCCAAGCCACCGAAGCGCCCTTATGTGCCGCCCCTCACGCGCGCCAGTAGCTCAGCTGGATAGAGTACCTGACTACGAATCAGGCGGCCGGAGGTTCGAATCCTTCCTGGCGCGCCAAGAAAGGGACTGCCCCACAAGGGCGGTCCCTTTTTTGGTGGGTCGAGGGAGGAGGCGAACTTCGGAGTCGTAGCGCAGCGGAGACGGGGCGGGCATAGCCCGGCCCAATCCTTCCTGGCGCGCCAAGAAAGGGACTGCCCGACAAGGGCGGTCCCTTTTTTGGTTCTGCCTTCCTCGCTGGACGCCAGGGGGTGTAAATATCCGCCGACACTCCTATATTCTTGTCTGAGCGGTCATCGACACACCGCAATCGCAACACAGCCCCGGGATTTTCCGCAAAACTACGGAACCCGATGAAGCTTAAGCGATTTTTACCATCGGGATCACGTCGAACACCAATGAGAGGCCTGAAGCACCAGAGCTCTCCACTCGCGAAGAAAGACCGAGCCGCATGAATTACCTCCACGATCACGACGAGTTTGATCCTGACAATCCGCTCGGCAAGCCCGATGTGCCTGATGATGTGCAAGAGGCGATTCGCACTCTGCTGCGTTGGGCCGGGGATGACCCGACCCGCGAAGGCTTGCTCGATACCCCCAAGCGGGTGGGGCGCGCCTGGCTTGAGTACTGCCGCGGTAACCAGGAGGATCCCTCGATCCACTTGGCGCGCATCTTTGAAGAAGTCGGCGGTTATGAGGAAATCGTTCTGCTAAAGGACATCCCCTTCCAGTCGCATTGCGAACACCATATGGCGCCGATCACCGGCAAAGCGCACATCGCTTACCTCCCGGACAAGAAGGTTGTGGGCATCTCAAAGCTGGCGCGGGTCCTTCACGGCTTTGCCAATCGCCTGCAGGTGCAAGAACGTCTGACCGCCGAAGTGGCTGAGTGCATCTGGAGACACCTGGAGCCGCGCGGGGTCGCGGTGGTCATTGAGGCCGAGCATGGCTGTATGACGGGACGCGGAGTGAAGGTCCACGAAGTGGAAATGGTTACCAGCCGAATGATGGGCTGTTTCCTTGAAGACCATCGCAGCCGCAAGGAAGTCATGAGCCTGATGGGCTACTGATTGGTACCACTTGAACCCCTTGCGCACTTCGCGCTTGGGGCGCTAGTTTTAGCTGTGTCGGTGAAAGGGATGCGCCGATCCGTTTTCTAACCAAAGAACAGGAATTGGATGATGGCGTACACTAAAGTAGTTGCTTGCACGGCGATTGCCGCTTTGACACTGGGCCTTGCGGCGTGCGGCGACGCACCCGGTGAAGGCGGGGCTGGCACACCGCCTATTGAAGCGGCGCCTCCGCCCGTCGTTGAAGAGCGTCAGGCGAATTTCAAGGCGATGGGCAAGGCTTTCAAGGCCATCCGCACTCAGCTTGAAGGCGAAAGCCCAGACAAGGCTGCGATTGCGACGGCGGCAACAGATCTGAACGCGGCCGCTCTCAAGATCGAAGGTTATTTCCCCGAAGGCACATCGGTGGATGATGGCTATGACACCGAAGCTTTGGCGACGATTTGGGAAAAGCCCGAAGACTTCGCAGCAGCGCACCAGCGCCTCGTGGACGCGAGCGCCCAGATGATCACTCTGGCCGAGGGTGGTGATGTGACGGCAATAGGCGACCAGGTCGGCGCTATCGGCGGTTCGTGCAAGAATTGCCATGACACCTTCCGGCTCGATACGGACTGAGCCCGCTTGAGCGAACTCGCAGACGCATCGGTGGAATCGGGCCTTGTGCCCGATCCATCCGTGCGCGTCTGGGACTTGCCGTTACGGCTGACCCATTGGAGCTTTGCGTTTCTGGTGCCCGCGTTATGGTGGTCCGCAGAGAACTCGCAATGGGCTTTACACAAGCGCTTTGGTGTGACGCTGCTTGGGCTGCTGGTCTTTCGAATAATCTGGGGTTTGCTAGGCACGCGCACCGCGCGCTTCGGAAGCTTTGTAAAGGGCCCCCAGGCGGTTCTCGCCTATGTCACCGGTAAAGCTGGCGCGGCGGCCGACACGATCGGTCACAATCCCATCGGAGCCTTGAGCGTTTTGGGATTGCTGACCGTCATGAGCGTGCAGGTTGGATCAGGCCTGTTTGCCGGCGACCCTTATGATGGGGCTACGGGGCCACTTAATGCGCTGGTCTCGGTGTCGACCGCGGATGCGCTCACCGATTGGCATGAGTGGTTTTATTGGGTCGTCCTTGGCCTCGTCGCGTTGCATCTGTGCGCGATCATTTTTTACGCAGTTGCCAAGCAGAACGATTTGGTGAGCCCGATGCTGTCAGGCCGCAAGATCGTCAAGACGGCGGTCGAAGAGAACGAGCCAGCGCCCTGGGGCCGCCTTCTCATCGCCGCTGTTACATCTGGAGGCCTGGCCGTGTGGGTCGCCTATGAAGCGTATCCCTTGGGCTGAAACGAAAAAGGGGCGCCCGTTTTACCCGAAGCGCCCCTCTTCCTCTTCAATCCGTCGGGTAAAGCGTCATAGCTGACCGAGCATATGCTCCGCGCTCGACACGCTGAAGTCGCCCGGCGCTTCCACGTTGAGCTGTTCCACCACGCCGTCATTGACCACCATCGAAAAACGCTGGCCGCGCGTGCCCATGCCAAAGCCTGAGCCATCCATGGTGAGGCCAACCGCTTCGACAAAGTCGGCGTTGCCGTCGGCCAGCATGGTGATCGCGTCCGAGCCTGCGCTCGCGTTCCACGCTCCCATGACAAAAGCATCGTTGACCGCGGTGCCGACAATTTCATCGACTCCCTTGGCTTTGAGCTCGTCCGCTTTCTCAACAAATCCAGGCAGGTGCTTGGCTGAACAGGTCGGGGTGAAAGCGCCCGGAACCGAGAATAGCGCCACTTTCCTGCCTGCGAAGAACTCACCCGATTGAACCGGTTGCGGTCCCTGGGCGGTGGCCTTGATCATGGTAACGTCCGGGATTGTGTCGCCTACGGAAATCGTCATTGCTGGGGTGTCCTTTCCTTAACGGGAGCCTCTCGCATGCGGATATAGTCAGCCTTACGTGGTCGGCAACAATTACAGATATAAAGATAAGTTTATATTTGCCTCTGACGAGGCGTGGCGCTAGGGCGCCTTCAGAACATACGGAGACACAATATGGCCACCGCCGCTCTCACTCAGGAATACATCATCAAGGATATCGCGCTTGCCCAGTTTGGCCGCGATGAAATCGCCATTGCAGAAACCGAAATGCCCGGTCTCATGGCGCTGCGCGAAGAGTATGGCGATGCGCAGCCGCTCAAAGGCGCGCGGATCACCGGCTCACTGCACATGACGATCCAGACCGCGGTGCTCATTGAGACGCTGGTTGCGCTGGGCGCCGAAGTGCGCTGGGCGACGTGCAACATCTTTTCCACGCAGGATCACGCGGCGGCAGCGATCGCGGATCAGGGCATTCCGGTGTTCGCGATCAAGGGTGAAACACTGGCCGAGTACTGGGATTATGTGGGTCGCATCTTCGATTGGTCGACGGATGCGGATCCGGACCTTACCACCAATATGATCCTCGACGACGGCGGCGATGCCACCATGTTTGCGCTTTGGGGTGCGCGTCTGGAAGCGGGCGAGGAAATGCCCGCTCCGGCGAACGCAGAAGAGATCGAATTTCAGCGCGCGCTCAAGGCGTATGTCGCGGCCAAGCCGGGCTACCTCACCAAGAGCGTTCAGACCATCAAGGGCGTTTCGGAAGAGACCACGACGGGCGTGATGCGCCTGTATCAGATCGCCAAGCAGGGCAAGCTCCCGTTCCCCGCGATCAACGTGAACGATTCGGTCACCAAGTCCAAGTTCGACAACCTGTATGGCTGTAAGGAAAGCCTTGTGGACGCGATCCGCCGCGCGACGGATGTCATGCTTGCGGGCAAGGTGGCTTGCGTTGCCGGATATGGCGATGTGGGTAAAGGCTCGGCCGCTTCGCTGCGCGACGGTGGTGCACGCGTCATGGTCACCGAGATCGACCCGATCTGCGCACTGCAGGCGGCGATGGACGGCTACGAAGTCGTTCCGATGGAGGAGGCCGTCAAGCGCGCCGATATCTTCGTGACCGCCACCGGTAACGAAGACGTGATCACCGGCGAGCACATGAAGAACATGAAGAACATGGCGATCGTCTCGAATATCGGCCACTTCGACAGCGAGATCCAGATCTCTGCGCTGGACAATTACGAGTGGAAGGAAATCAAGGACGGCACCGACATGGTGACCTTCCCCGATGGCAAGTCGATCCTGGTCCTCGCCAAGGGGCGCTTGGTGAACCTTGGCTGCGCCACCGGCCACCCCAGCTTCGTGATGAGCGCCAGCTTCACTAACCAGACGCTGGCGCAGATCGAGTTGTTCACCAAGGCGGACGAATACGGCAACGACGTTTATGTCCTGCCCAAGCATCTCGATGAGAAGGTTGCGGCGCTGCATTTGGAAAAGCTGGGTGTGCAGTTGACGCAGCTCAGTCAGAAGCAGGCCGACTATATCGGTGTGCCCGCGGCTGGACCGTTCAAGCCGGATCATTATCGCTACTAAGCTGCAAAAGCGCAGTATAAGTCTTTGCCAAGCGCCCCGCTCCTGCGAAAGGAGTGGGGCGCTTTGTGTTTCAAGATGCGCGTTGCCAGTGATCAGAGGGCGCGCTAACTAATGCATAACATTAATTGCGCTGTGGGAGAGAGATAATGAGCAAATCCGTGGTTGTGCTGGGTGTTGGCGCTTCGAATGGCGTAGGCGGCGCTTTGGCCCGGCGCTTTGCAAGCGAGGGGCTCCACGCCATCATCGCTGGCCGTACGCTCGAAAAGGTCGAAGCGGTTGCGGATTTGATCCGTCAAGCGGGCGGCTCGGCGGAAGCGGTGCAAACCGATGTCACCTCTCCCGAAGATCAGGACGCTCTGTTCGACACGGTCAAGGCGCGGGGCGAAGTCGCTGCAGTGCTTTACAACGCGGGCAACAACGCGATCATTCCGTTCGAGCAGCTGGAAGCGGAGACCTACGAGGCCTTTTGGCGGGTCGGCAATTTCGGCGCCTTCCTCACCGCGAAGCGGGCAATCCCGATCCTTAAGGCGCAGGGCGAGGGCAGCCTGTTCTTCACAGGCGCTTCGGGTTCAATGCGCGGCAAGTCCAATTTTGCCCACTTTGCTTCGATGAAAGCGGGTCTTCGCATGCTCGCCCAATCGCTTGCGCGCGAATTTGGCCCAGCCGGCGTGCATGTCGCGCACTTTGTTATCGACGGCGTGATCAACGGCGAAATGATCCAGAGCCGCATTCCGCAATATCTTGAAAAGCTGGGCGAAGACGGGAGCCTGCTGCCGGACTCGATTGCGGAGAGCTTTTGGAATGTTCACACACAGCACCGCTCGGCCTGGACGCATGAGCTTGATCTGCGTCCCTTCAAAGAGAACTGGTAGCCGCCCGGTTTCCCGATCCTAAAGACCCGCCCGGCTCATAGGCTGAGGCTTTCGGGCAGCCACGTGTTGCATCCGGGGGCGAGCGCGCATAGCTCGTAAGGCATGGAGATCACGCCTTACGCTGCTGCAATTATTGGTCTGGTGTTGGCCGCCTGGACCGTGATTGCGGCCGTTTTGGTGTGGCGTTCGCAGGCGAAGGTCGCGCGGGCGAAGGCGCTCAAGACGTCGTTGGGCCGAATGCAATCCCTCCTCGACGCTGCGCCGGCCATTCCCATGCTGGTGCGGGTGGATGGACGGATTGAGGCGCCCGAGCGTCTGGCGCGATGGCTGGGCTTTACCGAAATGCCCAAATACCTCTCCGAGCTTTCGCGCGATGATGGCCTGACACCCGCCCAGGTCGAAGCCTTGTCCGAGAAAGTGCGCCTCACCCAAAAGAGCGCAATGCCGTTTCAGATGTCGTTGACGCTTCCCGGCTCCCAGCGCGCGTTGGCGCTGCAGGGCGCTTTGGCTGATCCGCAGGTTTCTCCTGGAGGGGCCGCGCTGGTCTGGGTTTTTGATTTCTCTGAAAGCGAAGATGAACTTAGCCGTTTGCGCCAGAGCGCAGCGCGCGCCGAAGCGGATTTCACCGCGCTAATCGGCCTTATTGAAGCGGCGCCCATGCCGATGTGGTTTCGCACGCAGGAAATGGCGATCCAGCTGGTGAACCAGGCTTACGTTGACGCGGTGGCGGCCGGCAGCGCGGAAGCGGTGGTGCAGGGCCAGATCGAATTGCTCGAAGCGGACGGCGAACGCACTCCCGCTGAAATCGCCCGCGACAGTTTGTCTCGCCAGGTGAAGACTGAGCGCACGGTTGCAGCCACGATCCACGGCGCGCGGCGCACGTTGCGGGTCAGCGACTTGCCTTTGGGCACGGAAGGAGTGGCGGGCTATGCGATCGATATCGAGGAGCAGCAGCAGGTCTTGCGCGAATTCCGGGCCTATCGCGACGCTCAGCGCGCTATGCTGGATCAATTGTCGATGGGGGTGGCGCAGTTCGACGGGGAAGAACGCCTGACCTACACAAACTTGCCCTTCCGGCGCTTGTTCGAACTCGGCGCGGATATCGGCGATGGCAGCGAAGCGGGCGAGGTTGCGTTCAAGCGCTTCCTTGCTGAAGCGCGCGAGAAAGGGCGCACGCCCGAAGTGCGCGACTTTCCCGAATGGCGGCGCGAGCGTGTCGAATGGTTCGGACAGCCCGACACCAAGGAAGAAAACTGGCCGCTTCCGGGGGGCACGCATTTGCGGATTGTTGCGCAGCCCATGCCCGATGGCGGGCTTGTCATTCTTGCGGAAGACCGCACCGAAAGCCTCGCGCTTTCGGCCACGCGCGACACGCTTCTGCGCACCCGGACGGCCACGCTCGACAGTCTGTTTGAGGCCCTTGCAATCTTTGCGCCTGACGGATCAGTCCAGCTGTGGAACCGTAGCTTTGCACCCACCTGGGGTCTGGCGCCCGAGTTCCTCGATACCCATCCATCGGCTCAAGGGCTGCTCGATTCGATCGCGGAAAACCTGGTAAGCGGGGAGGATGCGGGTAAGATCGGCGCCGTAGTGCGCTCTGCGACGCTCGACCGGCGGGAAAAGACTGGCCAGGTGGAGCTTGCCGATGGCCGGACCTTGCGCTTTGCCGGAGTGCCTTTGCCTGATGGGAACGGTTTGCTGACGGTTCTGGACATCACCGATTCCGAAAAGGCCGAAAAAGCTCTGCGGGAGCGCGCGCAGGCGCTGGAGGAGGCGGACAGCGTCAAGACCCGGTTCCTGGCCAATATGTCCTATGAATTTCGCAATCCCCTGACTTCAATCGGTGGCTTTGCCG
>JBCBYM010000071.1:0-13763 GCA_039815865.1 Pseudomonadota bacterium | reverse complement strand
CTCGGCCCCCTGATGCGCGATGGCCTTTATACCAAGGCGAAGCTGTAGGAAAGCTTGACGCTCATTCGCCATCCTCGGCGAACAGGTAATTGCCGATCACAGCGCCCACAGCCGCCCCCACAAGCGGGGCCACCCAGAACAGCCACAGCTGTGGGACCGCCGCCGTATCGGCGTAGAAGGCCACGCTGGTCGAGCGCGCAGGGTTGACCGAGGTGTTGGTGACCGGGATCGAGATAAGGTGAATGAGGGTGAGCGCCATGCCGATGGCGATCGGCGCAAACCCGGCGGGCGCCCTGGGCGAGGTTGAGCCAAGGATCACGATCAGAAACATTGCGGTGAGGACAACTTCCGCCACCAGCGCCGCCAGAACCGAATACCCACCCGGCGACAATTCGCCATACCCGTTGGACGCAAAACCGCCGGCGCTGAAATCCGCAACCCCGCTGGCAATCACGTAGAGCGCCCCCGCCGCGGTGAAAGAGCCCAGGACCTGCGCGATCCAGTAAGGGATCATCTCGCCCCAGCCAAAGCGTCCGCCAATCGCCAGCCCCAACGAAACCGCCGGGTTGAAATGCCCGCCTGAGATAGGCCCCACAGCGTAAGCCATCGTCATCACGGTGAGCCCGAACGCCAGGCTGACGCCGACAAAGCCGATCCCCAATTCCGGGAAACCCGCCGCAAGCACGGCTGAGCCGCAGCCACCAAACACCAGCCAGAACGTGCCGATGAACTCGGCGGTCAGTTTTTTCATCATTGGTGATCCCTCCCAGATTTCGTGGCGTTTCGAGTTTAGTCCGCTTGTCGTCCTCTTGGTGTGTCCAATTGTATATCGGCCGCTAACGCGTGCGCCCCTGATCACGGTCGAGCAGAAGCTGGAACAGGATCGCGCCCAATTGCGCATCGGGCAGCCCGGTGATGCGATCGGGCCGCCAGCGGCGTTCAAACGCCTCGACCGCCTTGCGCCCTTCGGTGATGTCATAACCGAACCGCTCAAGCGCGAGGTAGAAGGCGCCTTCATTGTGGAACGGATCGCCCAGATCCAGCCGCTCGGGGCTCGGCAGGCACAGGCCGTACCCAGCGAGACGATCCCAGGGGAAGAGCTCTCCGGGATCGGTCTTGCGCATCGGCGCGACGTCGGAATGGCCCACCACATTGGCGCGCGGGATGTCGTAATCCTCCACGATCCGCGCCAGCAGCGGCACCAGCGCCTCGATCTGCGCGTCGGCAAAGGTGCGATAGCCGCCATTCGCCTCATCATGACCGGGGTGATCAAGCTCGATCCCGACGCTCGCTGAGTTCACATCCTTCACCCCGCGCCAGAAGCTTTTGCCTGCATGCCAGGCGCGCTTGTCTTCGGGCACCAGCTGCGTGACGTGGCCCTCCTCGCTGATGAGGTAATGCGCCGAGACGCCCGCCTCCTCGCTGGTCAGCCGCTCCAGCGCGGTCTCAACCGGCTTCATCTCGGTGTAGTGGACCACCGCCATGGTGATCGGCAGCTGGCGATCGTTGAAATTGGGCGACGGCGCGATTGCGTGGACGAGTTCGTTGGTCTGCATCGCCCTCCCCATCAGCGCCCTCAGCCGATCATGCCTTCAGGCTGCGGCAGCACCGCGCCCAGAACCAGCGCTTCGTCGCTGAGCGCGTATTGCAGCGATCCGCCCAGTTCCTCAGCCAGCAGCGCGATCATGTGTGCGGCCGCCGTGCGGCTGGTGATCTCGCCCGGCGTGATCTCATCCTGCAGCGCGCGGCCAATCGTCTCGTCAAAGGCGATCTTGTCACCCGCGGCGCGCGCGACGATCTCGATATTGCCGTCGCGCGCTTCGGCGCCGATATCGAGCGTGCCCCCGCGCACCAGCGTATCGAGTGCGATCTGAGTCAGATTGAGCAGCACCTTTACAGCCGGTTTTGGCAGACTGTTTTGCGCGATTGCCCAATTAAGCTTCACCCGCTTCGCATCCGTCGCCAGCGCGCTGACAACATCCTTCGCCTCCTCAATCGGGACCGCCTCGCCAAAGCCGCCCGCCGCGCCAAAAGCGAGCCGGAAGAACTTGAGTTTGTCCGCGCTGGACCGGGCCGATTGCTCGAGCAGTTCGATCACCTTGGCGCGCATGTCGGGATCGGTCTCATCCGCCAGCAATTCGAGCCCGTTCGACATCGCGCCCACGGGCGAGAGCATGTCGTGGCACAGGCGTGAGCACAAAAGCGCGGCAAGATCGGTCGAAGAAGTCATAGCGTACCCGGCTCACCCCGTTTGTAGGAGACACATGTTACACAGTTAAAGCGCAAAAACACTTCCCCTCACCAAGCGCTGCAAACCCGGTTTTTGCAAGGGGCTGGGTTCGAGTTTCACCAAGCGTTTCATAGCGCGCGACCTTAGGGATCGATCACGGTGTAGGAAAGCGCTTCGAAGCCGCTAGCCGCATCTTTCCAGAACGCGGTGCGCCCCTCGCCATGGATCGCCCAGACGCGCCCGTCGCCGCTCGCCAGAGCGGCATCGATGGCGGAAGGGGCGGGCGCGCCGTGCGGGTGAGAGTGGTAATACCCCAGCACCGCCGCGCCCCCTTCGCGGGTCGCCCGGTAGGCATCGATGAGGGCTTGCGGGTCGATCTCAAAGCGGGTGGCGGGCTCAGGGTGGACGTTGCGCGCGGGCACGGCCTGCGTGATGTCTCCAGCGGCCCCAAGCAGAATCCCGCAAGCCTCGTGCGGATGCGCGGCGCGCGCGGCCTGCTCGATCGCCGCTATCACTCGCCTTGTCACACGGATGTCCATCGCGCATGCACCCCTAGCATGTCCGACCCGCAAATCATCACCGGCGTGATCGCCGCCAGCGCTCGCCTTGATAAGGCCTTGGCCGAGGCGACCGATTTGAGCCGCGCGCGCGTGCAGGCGCTGATCGCGCAAGAGGCGGTCGAAGTGGACGGGGCCGTAGTGACCGGCCCTTCCACCAAGGTTTCCGCCGGTGCCCAATTTTCAGTCACAGTGCCCGCCCCCATCGAGACACAAGCGCGCCCGCAGGACATCCCGCTCGACATCGCGTTTGAGGATGAACACCTGGTGGTGGTCAATAAGCGGGCAGGCATGGTGGTCCACCCTGCGGCGGGCAATCCCGACGGCACCTTGGTGAACGCGCTGCTGCATTATTGTGCCAAAAGCGGTGGGGGCCAGCTTTCGGGGATTGGCGGGGTCGCACGGCCTGGCATCGTCCACCGGATCGACAAGGACACGTCGGGCCTGCTGGTGGTCGCCAAATCGGACGCCGCGCATGAAGGCCTCGCCGCGCAGTTTGCCGCGCACAGCGTCCACCGGCGCTATCTCGCGGTCACGTCGGGCACACCATCCCCGCATGAGGGCACGATTGACGCGCGGCTGGGCCGTTCCGACGCCAACCGCAAGAAAATGGCTGTGCTGCCCAAGAATTCCTCACGCGGCAAAAGCGCCGTTACGCATTACACCGTTATCGACCGACTCGGACCCGCCGCTTTAATCGAGTGCCGGCTGGAGACGGGGCGGACCCACCAGGTGCGCGTTCACTGCGCGTCAATCGGCCATGCTCTATTAGGAGATCAAGTCTACGGCGGAACGCCCAAACCCTTGAAACCGCTGCTGAACCGGCTCGGCTTTGCACGCCAGGCGCTGCACGCCGCCGAATTGGGTTTTCTGCATCCGTTATCAAAGGAATTCGTATCTTTTGCCGCAAGTCTGCCGAATGACATGCAGGAACTGATCGACGAACTGGGTCGTTCTTATCGATGAAACGAGCGGGTAAATCCGCAGATATGGTCTATATAAGGCCTCGTGGCCCGAAAAGTCCGATGCCCAGCAGGGGTCTGACAGAACGCGGTCGACGCAAGAAAGGTTAGGGAAAACGTGAGCAAGACAAAGCCAACAGTCCCGGCGCTGAGCGGAGAGCAAAGCCTCAACCGCTACCTGTCGGAAATCAAGAAATACCCCGTGCTGACGGCGGAGCAGGAATACATGCTCGCCAAACGCTACGAAGAGCACGAAGACCCCGAAGCGGCCGCTCAGTTGGTGTCCAGCCACCTGCGTCTGGTTGCCAAGATTGCCATGGGCTATCGCGGCTACGGCCTGCCGGTCTCCGATCTCATCTCCGAAGGCAATGTCGGCCTGATGCAGGGCGTCAAGAAATTCGAGCCTGAGCGCGGCTTCCGCCTCGCGACCTACGCCATGTGGTGGATTCGCGCCTCCATTCAGGAATACATCCTGCGTTCGTGGAGCCTTGTGAAAATGGGCACCACCGCGGCTCAGAAAAAGCTGTTCTTCAACCTTCGCCGGATGAAGAAGCAGCTCGAAGCTTACGAAGACACCGACCTGTCGCCCGAAGACGTGACCAAGATCGCCACCGATCTGGGCGTGCCCGAGCAGGAAGTCGTCAACATGAACCGCCGGATGATGATGGGCGGCGACGGCTCGCTCAACACGCCGATGCGCGGCGGCGAAGAAGGCGCTGGCGAATGGCAGGACTGGCTGACCGATGATCGCCCGCTGCAAGACGAAACCGTCGCCGACGCCGAGGAGGCGAATGTGCGGCACGAAATGCTGGTCGAGGCAATGGACTCGCTCAATGAGCGTGAACAACACATCCTCACCGAACGCCGCCTGACGGAAAAGCCGCAGACGCTGGAAGAACTCTCGCAGGTCTACGACGTGTCGCGCGAACGCATCCGCCAGATCGAAGTGCGCGCGTTTGAAAAGCTGCAGAAGGCGATGCAACGCATCGCGGGTGAACGGCTGCTGCCGGGCGTGGCGTAAGGCTTAACTCGCCTGATCCGTTGATTGGGCCATTCAGGATAAAGTCGCCGCGGGTTCTTCGGGACCTGCGGCGGTTTTCATTGAGGCGAAGGCTGGCTTAGGGCGCATCTACAATAGGCTTTCGCGTCGCCAAGCCCGCACCACAGCGCTACGACGCCACGAACCGCTTTACATCAAGGCGCTCGATGCGTTTGCGGTCTTTATCATAGTACACGTTCAAGACCGCCTCGAGCATGCCTAGAGTGATTTGGTCGATTTTGGGTGGCCCACCTAACTGGATTACTTCGCCTTCCACCACCGACACACGCCGGCCGTAAGCCTTGCGCACCTGCGCCTCACCCCACGAGAACGGGACCTCCTTCACGCTGAGGAGCGGAAACTGATCCCACACGGCTTGGCTGCCATACATCACTGTCATTGATATGCGGGTGACCTTGCCGTTCGTGAGGCTCAAGTAAGTCCACGCCCCATCGATCGCCACGGTCGTAGCGCGACCATTATGCGAAATCTTGCTCGGCCAAGCTTCTAGTTTCAGATGCTTTAGCGCGCTCTCCAAGTTCATGCCCAGCGCTTTGATCAAATGATCGAGCGAGAATGTGTGCTCTTCGCGAGCGCGTTTCCATTCAGCCTTGCGCTTCGTTGCTTCGCGCAAGTTGCGATCTATCTCTTTGTACACTTGATTAAATGAAACATCGGAAGACCCTGACGTCGCCCCCGATCGCGGCTTACCTTTGTTTGTTCCCTCGGTAGCCGGTTTGCGTTTGGGTTTGGGTTTGGGTTTTATATACCCGCTCGCTTTCCAGGTATCTTCAAACCATTGTTCGAAGTCTTTTTTGGCCGGTTCGGCGGGCTTGGAGGCGCTGGCTGATTCTGACGACGACGTTGTTGGCTTTGGGGCGGACGTTGAGGCCGGCTTGGGCGCGACCGCCGGCGTCTTCAGCAGCGCACAAACCGCCCCCGCCACTGCCCCCACCGCCCGGCGGAACTCGCTCGACTTAGGGTCTTCATAACGCAGCGCCGAGAAGTCAGCGAATTGCAGCTTTTCCAGTTCTTTGACCACCGCCGGTTTGTGCGGAACGCTCCCGTCTGTTGGCAGATAGCCGATGGGGAAAATACGCCGTTTGCCCTCAAGCCCCGGATACTGCGCGTTGATCGCCGCCTCGCGCGCGAGGAATTTCTCGACCTCCTTGCAGCACCATTCGCTCTCGATAAAATTGGGCGTGACGATCGGGATCATGAAGCTTGACTGGCCAATCGCCTCATCGATCGAGCGCTCCCACTCCGCCCCCGGCGCGATAGCGGCGACGTCTTGCCAAATCTGAATTTTCTGCCGGCCATAAAGCTGCTGCAACTCGCGCGAGAGCGCCACGCGCAGCGCGCTGAGCTGACCATCGGACAGCTCATCATCCTGGCGCGCGTAGCTCCAGAACCCAATGGGCTTGAGCCGTCCCGTGCTGTCTAAAGCCATTGAGGCGTTGGTTCTTGTAAAGAAAAGGCCATCGCCCGCACACTTAACCAAACAGGGTGAGAACTTCCACTGGCTTGTCCGAAATATAACCTTGCCGCACCTTGCCAATTGGGCGAACGCAACTTGGGGCCGGACCGCGCGCTGGTGCGTGAATTCTTCGGACAGCGCGCTTTTTGCGACACGCCAGAGCGTGGCTTTATTGCGTCCGAACGGTTTCCGAAACCCGCTTTCCCGCGATACTCTTCAGCGCTCAGGTGGAGGGCGATTCCATGGCACAATTCCTCATGCGGCGTCGGCGTTTTCTGGCAGGGTTCGTAGCGCTGGGGGCGATCAGCCCAGCGGCTTTGGCCCAGTCCAAACCATCATGCGAAGTCCGCGACTTTGTTCGGGATGGGAAGGTCCTGGGCACCGAGGCCGGGTATTATTGGGATAGCTTGGGCAAAGAAGCCTTTCAGCGCTCAGCCATCGCCGTGAACTCCTCGGAAGTGGAGACCTCCTCGTGCATCGATAGCCGAGCGGTCGAATCCACAATACGCTTCGTCCAGGAAATACGCGAAGGCGGGGTAGTCGACACGCTGTCGGCCACGGTGCAATCGGTCGATGAAAGCCTGTACCGGGTTCCAACAGAGCTCCGGATGGAGGCGCAATTCGCCGCCAATGACCTTGCGACGCCGGTTCCTCTCGCTTCTTCCCGCTATGAAAACAGAGCGCAGTTGCGCCCGGATATTCAGCTGTTTGGACGGTTGACCGGGCCGCTGACGCTGCGTGTGTCGACCAAGACCAACACCACACCCGATCAACCGGACATGATCTTCCGCTTCAGCGCCGCTGAGCTCAATCGGGCCTGGGCCAAGGCGCGCGAGGCGTCCCTTATCGCACGAGACAGAGTGAACGCAAAAAGCTGCGCGGTGCGCGGCTACTCCCCGCCCGGTGGCTCGTGCTTTCTGACCACGGCGGCGGTTGAGACGATTGGTCTGGCCGATGATTGCTGGGAACTTACAGCCCTGCGCGCCTTTCGCGATGATTGGTTGAGCACTCAGAGCGGCGGCGCCGAAGACATCGCCCTTTATGAGCGCGAAGCGCCCGCGATTGCGGAGCGCCTGCGCGCGGACCCGCGGCGGCTGACGAGGATGTACTTCACCGGCATTCTGCCCAGCGCGATCGCGGCTCGAATGGGGCTGAACCGCCTAGCCCGCTCAATCTATTCCCATCACATGCGCCGCTTGGCCCCGCTGGCGGCCCCGCAAGCGGCCTAGCCGCCGCTCTCGGTTGGCGCCAGATCCAGCACCGCTGCAGTCATCGTCCTGGCGCGCGTAGCTCCAAAAGCCGATGGGCTTTAGTCGGCCGCTGTCATCTAAAGCCATTGAAATATTACGTCTTCTAAAAAGGGTCAGCGTATCGCATCCACTTTGCCAAATAGGGCGAAGAATTCCTCCGACTGAGCCGTGCTATAAGCATACAGCGCCTGACCAATTGGCCGAGCGCAAATTCGAACTGGACCGCGTCCTGATGCGTGAATTCTTCGAACAGCGCTCTTTTGTGACAAGTCAGAGCGTGGTTTGATTGCGCCCGGACGGTCTGGCGAATCCCGTCAGCCCGCGATACATTTGAAAAAATTGAGTGGAGGCAGCGTTATGGCTCAAATTTTCGTGCGGCGTCGGCGTTTTCTGGCGGGCCTGGTCGCACTGGGAGCGGTGAGCCCGGCGGCTATGGCTCAGAAAGTTCAGTGCTTTGTCCGGACCGCACCGGATGATCCCATAGTCAAAGGGTTCGAAGTGGGCCTTCACCCATTCGCAGATGGGACGTCCGAGCGGATCAGCATCGGACTGAAGCCAAGCCAGACCTTGACCGCGTCTTGCCTGCCAAAAAACTCGGTAAGCGCGCTGATCAGCCTAACGGTGACTGAGTATTCAACCGACAAACGATACTTCCGGATTGATGGACGCATTGAAGAGCTCAACCAGGCCGCTTACGTCCTTCCTAGGGCACCGCGCATTGCTGCAAAGTTTGATGATGCGGACTCGCCGAACGAAGTTGAAGCCGTCATGTCGGGGAGGGGGTTTCAATTGGAATTCGAAGATGAGGCACGCTTTCTTGGCAATTCCAAAGGCACGCTGGAGTTAAAAGTCTACACACAGGCGATTGAGGATCCAAATGCCCCGACGATTATCCTGCGCTTTCGTCCAGAGCGCCTGAACGCTGCCTGGCAGGCCGCCGAAGCCAAACTGGCCTCAATACGCCAGACATACGCGCAAGGCGCTTGTCTGCCTCAACGATATGAACCGCCGCCCCGAGAGGGCTGCTTTCTGACCACTGCCGCGGTCGAAACCATTGGTCTGGCTGACGATTGCTGGGAGCTTCGCACTCTACGCGCGTTCCGCGATAACTGGCTTGTAGCACAGCCAGACGGTGCGACAGACATCGCTCAATACTATGCTCAAGCGCCCGCCATTGCCCAAAGCCTGAGAGCGGATCCCAAGAGGCTTTCTCGGCTCTATTTCACCGGCATTCTGCCGAGCGCGATCGCGGCTCGAATGGGGCTGAACCGCCTAGCCCGCTCGATCTATTCCCATCACATGCGCCGCTTGGCCCCCCTGGCGCCCCCGCTGGCGGCCTAGCCGCCTTTTTGCACGGGCGCGAGGTCGAGCACGGCCGCGATCATCGCGCGCGTGCCCAGCGTCACGCTCTCGCGCGGGGCGATCTTGAACAGGGGCGAGTGGTGCGAGGGAACACGCGGGCCGCCATTGGCCTGCGCCTCAAACGCCTCGGGAGGCGTGCCGCCAACCGCAAAGTAGTAGCCCGGCACGCCCAGCTCATCCGCAACGAAATAGGCAAAGTCTTCCGCGCCCATTCCCTTCTGCTCAAAGTCGACAAAGATCGCTTCCCCCAAATCGCGCTTCATCACGCCGTTCAGACGCTTGGCGAGCGGGATGTCGTTGTACGTGACCGGCGTGCCTTCCGAGACAACCACCTCGACGGGCAAATCCTCTGGCAGGCCGTGGGCAAGGCCGGTGTTTTGCGCAATCCGCTTGATCGCGGCGAGCAATTGCGCGCGCACTTTCTCGTCGTTGGCGCGCACGGTGAGCTGCAACCGCGCCTCGTCCGAGATGATGTTGTGCTTGGAGCCGGCCTGGAACGAGCCGACCGTGATGACCGCGGGCGAAAGCGGGCCAACCTCGCGGCTGACGACGCTTTGCAGACCGGTGACGATCTGGCTCGCGATATAGACCGGATCGCGGCCCATATGCGGGCTGGCGCCATGCGCGCCGATGCCGGGCACGGTGATGTCGACCGAATCCGCGCTCGAATACTGGATGCCTTCCGCCGCTGAGACGAGGCCCGTTGGCAACACCGAGGTCACGTGGAAGGCCAGCGCGTAATCGGGCTTGCCGAAGCGCTCATAAAGGCCGTCCGCCAGCATTGCCTTGGCCCCGCCCACGCGCTCTTCGGCGGGTTGAACCACGAACATGATCGTGCCCGACCATTCGTCCCTCATCGCCATCAACCGGCGCGCGGTGCCCACCATTGAGGTGATGTGCACATCATGCCCGCAGGCGTGCATCACCGGATATTCCTTGCCGTCCTGGCCCACTTGCATAGCGACCGAGGCGTAATCGAGCCCCGACTTTTCCTGCACGGGAAGCCCGTCCATATCCGCGCGCAGCAGGATCAGCGGCCCCTCTCCGTTCTTCAGCATGCCGACAACGCCCGTGCCGCCGACGCCCTCGGTCACTTCAAGGCCAGCCTCGCGCAATTCCTCGGCCATGCGCGCGGCGGTCTTGTTCTCGAGGAAGGACAGCTCAGGGTTGCGATGGAAGTGGACGAAGAGCGGCTCCAGATACGCATCGTAATCCGCTTCGACCTGCGCCGCGATGTCAGCCGTGTTGGCCTGAGCCGGCGCTGCGGCGAGAGCGGCGGCCAAAGCCAGCGAGGCGGCGGCGCTGACAGCGATGGGGCGAAGGGTGCGCATGGAAAATCTCCGGGTGGATGCGTGAACTCAGTCGTCAAACGGTAACGAAGCACGGCCCGTCGGTTATCGCAAGCCCTGTGTGATTGCCCTGTGTGATTGCTCTTGTCACACGCGCCGCTTACATCCCAGACGATGCAACGCCTTGCCTATCTTGCGCTGCGCCTGCTTGCTCAGATGATCCTGTGGTTCATCGGCCTCAGCCTCGCGCTGGTGATCCTGTTTGCCTTCGTACCGGTTCCGGTCACGGCCACCATGTGGATGGACGCCAACGGCGCCACGCGCGATTGGGAGCCCTTGGAAGAGATTGACCGCGATCTGGTTGCGGCGGTGATAGCGGCCGAAGACGCCAAATTCTGCTCGCATTCCGGCTTTGACACCGAGGCGATCCAGCAAGCCTATGAGCAGAACCGGGAAGGCGGGCGGATACGCGGCGGCTCCACAATAACCCAGCAAACCGCCAAGAACGTCTTCCTGTGGCAGGACGGCGGGTACACGCGCAAAGCGCTAGAGGCCTGGTTTGCGTTCTGGATCGAGAATGTCTGGGGCAAGCGGCGGATCATGGAGGTCTACCTCAACGTTGCGGAAACCGGCATCGGCACCTACGGCGCGACCGCCGGGGCCGAACGCTATTTCGACAAGTCCGCGGCGCGCCTTACGCCGTCTGAGGCCGCGCGCATGGCCGTGGCGCTGCCCAGCCCCAAGACCCGTTCCGTACGCAACCCCACCGGCTGGCTGGCCACCCATGGCAAACGGATTGAGCGCAGCCTGGCCCGTGTGCAGGCCGAGGGCCTTGATCAATGCGTCTATCGTTAAAGACGCGATGGCGATCGGCTCGGGGGAGCGTTGGACGCAAGGGGCGTTGGACGGATCGCCATTGACGAACGCTCTAGCCATCGGCATTTGCCTTTGCCTATGGGGACCTATGTTCAGCCCGAATGCGACCGTGGGTCGCCGCGCCTTTGCCAAGAGGTGCGCGCATGAACGCCCCTCAACCCGGCGCTCCCAAGGCTGAGCCGCTCCAACCCTCCCCCTCCACCGACGCCGCCAGCGACGCCGCCACCGTGGCGCGCGAAGAGCTGCGCGCGGCCATGGTGCGCCTGGCCGAAGGCGACAGCGCCGCGCTCGAAGACATTTACTCCGCAACCCGCGTGAAGCTGTTTGGCATCTGCTTTCGTATCTTGGGGGATAGAAAGGAGGCGGAAGACGCCTTGCAAGACGTCTATGTGAATCTTTGGCAGCGCGCGGACCGTTACGATCCGCAGCGCGCGCGCCCGATCCGCTGGCCCGCCACGTTCGCGCGCAACCGCGCGATCGACCGACTGCGCACGGGCAAGGTGCGCGGCGGCGCTGTGCCCGTGGAAGAGGCCGCCCCGCTTCCCGATGAAACCCCTCTGGCTGACGCGCTGCTCGTGGATGCTGAGCGTGACGCGCAGATCCACGAATGCCTCAAGGGCCTCGATGAAAACGCGCAAACCTACATCCGTGCCGCCTTTTTCGAAGGACGCACCTACGCGCAGCTGGCGGAGACAGCGGATGTGCCGCTGGGCACCATGAAAAGCTGGATCCGCCGCGGCCTGATGAAGCTGCGCGCGTGCCTCGAAGCGAGCGAAGCCGCATGAGCCAGGAACCGGATATCAAACGCGACGACCCGATGATCGCCGCCGAATACGCGCTGGGCCTGCTCGAAGGCGAGGACTTGCTCAAAGCGCGTGGCAAAGCCGCAAGCGACCCGGCCTTTGCACAGCGCAAGGCGTGGTGGGACAATTGGTTTGCCCCGTGGACCGACGAAATGCCGGCCGCTGAGCCGGGCGCCCACGTGTGGGATGCCATCGCGGCCAGGGTCTCGGCTGGCGAGGCGCAAACCCCGCCAATAGCGGCCTCCAACGTTGTCCTTCTGGACATGGAACGCAAGCTGCGCCGCTGGCAGTGGACCGCCGGCATCACGTCCGCCGCCGCCGCACTCGCGCTGGCGCTGTTTGTGACCGCGCCTGGCTCCGCTCCGGTGACGGATCCAGTAACTGGGGACGCACCGCTTATCGCGGCCACGGACGCGCCCTTGATGGCCTCAATCCCCATTGGCGACACCCCCCTTCGCCTGGGTGTCACGTACATTCCAGTGTCCGAAGAAATGCTGGTCTCGGCCTCGGGCCTCAGCGCGGACGGCGTGCACGATCACGAGCTGTGGCTGGTTCCAGCCGATGGCAGTCCTTTGCAGTCCTTGGGCGTCGTTGTTCCGGGCGAAGAGCGCCGCATGACGCTGCCCGCTGAGATCGCCAGCAATGTCGGTGACGGGGTCCAGTTGGTCCTCACGCGTGAGCCGATTGGCGGCAAGCCGGAGGGCGTCGATGCGGGGCCTGTGGTCGCGCAAGGGGCGCTCGACGCGGTCTGATACCGGCGCCTGATCGCCACTTGGCCGAAAAGGTCAAAACGTGGGGATTTGCAACTTTCAAATAATTTTTTTCATCCACGCATCCGTGCTGAGAAGCATCGCGTAACTCCAGCGCAAGATCGGGAGGACTTGCAGCAACAAAGGAGAATGCAATGCCCTCGATCCCGACCCAGTTTTCGCAATTCGGAAAAGCCGCCATCATGGCGCTCGCCGTCGCTTCCACCAGCGTCATCGCTGTTGCCCCGACCAGCGCTGTCCTTGCTCATGGCCACAAGAAACGCCAGGCGGCTGACATCGTTGACACCGCCGCTAGCAGCAAGGTGCACACAACCCTCGTTGCCGCTGTTCAGGCCGCTGATCTGGTCGACACGCTCAAGAGCGATGGCCCCTTCACCGTTTTCGCGCCCACCGACACCGCGTTTGCCAAGCTGCCCGAAGGCACGGTTGAAACGCTGGTGAAGCCGGAGAACAAGGGCGCGCTGACCGGCATCCTCACCTATCACGTCGTGGCGGGCCGCGTGCGCAGCACCGACCTTGTGAACCTGATCAACTCTGGCGGCGGCGAAGCCACGATCAAGACCGTTGCCGGCGGCACGCTCAGCGCGCGTCTTTCGGGCAGCAATATCGTCATCACTGACGCCGCGGGCCGCACCACGGCGGTGACCAAAGCCAACGTCACGACGGCGAATGGCGTTATTCACTTTACCGATGGCGTCTTTCTGCCGGGCTGATCCGTAGCTCTTTCATAAGCTAGCGCGGGCTCACCGTTCCCATCCTCCCACTCGAGGCCGCGTTACCAAAGGCTCCGTCCGGCGAACCTCCATCGCCGGGCGGAGTTTTTCTTTTTTTGGGGCGATGATCCTTCAGGAGCTCAGCGCGAAATCCACCGCCGCCATGGCGTGCAGATGGGTTGTGTCAAAGATCGGCACCGCGCTGTCTGCCTGGCTGACAAGCAGGCCGATCTCGGTGCAGCCAAGGATTACGCCACCCGCGCCAGCCTCGACCAGACGGGCGATAACCTCGCGGTAGGTGTCGCGCGATGTGTCGAGCACCTCGCCCGCGATCAGTTCGTCATAGATGATGCGGTGAATATCTGCGCGGTCTTCCGCCTCGGGGATCAGAACGTCGAGGCCGTGATGCTCCTCCAGCCGCTCGCGGTAAAAGTC
>JBCBYM010000070.1:10295-13768 GCA_039815865.1 Pseudomonadota bacterium | reverse complement strand
CCGATCGAGAACCAGGGCGTCTATCCGCTTCCCGAAGCGCAGCTTGACCGGTTCCTGTTCAAGCTGCTCGTGCCCTATCCCGATGAGGCTGAGGAGACGCGCATCGTTACCGCCTACGGCAAGCGTCAGGGACCGCAGCGCCCGGCTGAACTGGGTGTCACCGCCGTCGCGGACGCCGCCAAGCTCGCCGCGGCGACAGCGGCGCTCGATCAAGTGACCGTCGCTGAGGAGATCACGGGCTATGTCGTGCGGCTGGTGCGCGCCACGCGCGAGCATTCCGAACTCTCTGTTGGGGCAAGTCCGCGCGCAGCGGTGCTGCTCGCCAATGCTGCGCGCGCGCGGGCCGCGCTCGATGGCCGCGACTACGCTATTCCCGATGATGTCAAAGCCCTCGCCGTGCCGGTTCTGCGCCACCGTCTGACGCTTTCCCCGGCGGCTGAGATCGAAGGCCGCGACATTGAGGATTTGGTCGCCGAGCTTGTCGAAAGCACCGAGGCCCCGCGGTAAAGCGGCCCTAGCGTGTTTACCCGCCTCTTTGCCTTCCTGAACGCACTGCTGGGTTCGATCCTGGCGAAGGTTCCGCCTTTGCCTTTCGTGCCCACCGAAAGAGCCGCCTGGGTCATCGCCGCGCTTGCCCCGGTGGCCGTGGTCATCGCAAGCCTTGCGCCGGGCCTGTGGGTTATCGCTCCGTTGCTTGCGGGCGCGTTGATTGTGCTGGTCCTGCTTGATGCGTGGCTGGCCGGCGGGTTGGAGCGCTGGGATGTGCAATTGCCCGGCGATACCGAAGTGGGCCAATCGACACAGCTTAAGGTTCACGCTCATTTCAAAAAGCCAATCCGCGATGTGGCTGAGGCGGCGCTTGAATGCGATCCTAGGCTCTATCCCTCGGGACGGATTTCGATGCCGGTCCGGCGCTCTCCAGAAGTGGGCTTGCATGAAGGGTCGGCCAATTGCCACCCTTCACGCCGGGGCACCGCCAGCGTTTCAAAGGCCTGGCTGCGCTGGACGGGGCCGCTTGGTCTTGGCGGACGGCAAGTCAGCCGCGACCTAGAGGAAGCGGTGCGCATCTGGCCTGATCTGTCGACGGTTCGGTCCAAGGAATTGCAGACCTTCCTGCGCGATGCGCAAACCGGCCTCATCGCGCGACGCATTCGCGGCGAAGGCACGCAGTTCGAAGCGCTGTCGGAATACGAACCCGGCATGGACCGCCGCCGGATCGACTGGAAGGCAAGCGCGCGCCACAACCACCTCTACGCCCGCGAAAACGAGAGCGAGCGCAACAACCAGATCGTCTTCGCCTTCGATTGCGGGCAGGCCATGTGCGAACCGGTTGACGGTACGCCGAGGATCGACAGGGCCGTTTCAGCGGCGCTTGCGTGCTCTTATGTCGCGCTCAAGAGCGGAGACAAGATCTCGCTCTTCGGCTTTGCCCAGCGCCCACAGGTGATGACGCCCTTCATCAATGACAGCCGCGCTTTCCACCGCCTGCAAAGCGCGGCCGCCGGGCTCGATTACACCGCCGCTGAACCCAATTTTACCCTCGCTCTGGCCACGCTCACCGCCAAGCTCAAGCGCCGCTCGCTGATCGTGCTGTTCTCGGACTTCACCGATCCCACCGCGGCTGAACTCATGATTGAGAGCATCGGGCGGCTGGTCGACAAGCACCTTGTCCTGTTTGTAACGATCGCCGATTCCGAACTTGAAGCCTATATGGACGAAGAACCCGGCGACATTGCTACGTTAGCCCGCAGCGTGACCGCGCAAACGCTCAGCCATCAGCGCAAGCTGGTGCTCCAGCGTCTGCGGCGTATGGGGGTCGATGTTATCGAGGCGCCCTGGCAGCAGATCAGCTACGATCTGATCGATCGGTACTTCCTCATCAAAAACGCGGAGGCGATCGGATGAAAGCGCCCAAGGTCATCGGCTCTCTGGGAGGGTTTTTCGGACGATCGGGGATTGAGGCTCCCGCCGATATCGAAAGCGCGGCGCTGCGTTCAGACCGGTTCCGGCTGGAACGCGAAGAGGACTGGCGGCGCCTTGAGGGCATCGTTGCCCGGATGGAGCGCGGCGGCCTCAAGGGCGTGCACGATGACGATCTTCTGGCGCTGCCCACGCTCTACCGCACGGCGGCCTCCAGCCTTTCGGTCGCGCGCGAGACTTCGCTTGATCTGGCCACGTTGCGCTATCTGGAGAGCCTGGTCCAGCGCGCCTGGTTTCAGGTCTATGGCCCGCGCAAAGGGCTGTTTGCATGGCTGCGCGAGTTCTTCATGGGCGGGTGGAGCCGCGCTGTCCAAGGGATGTGGCTCGACATCCTGATCGCTCTTGGTGTCATGGTGGCAGGAGCCATCGTGGGCTGGCTGCTGGTGGATCAGGACACCGAGTGGTACTTCCGCCTGATCTCGGAGAATATGGCCAGCGGACGCGTGCCCGGCGCCAGTCGCGAAACGCTTGAGGCAACGCTTTCGGTGAAAGAGGATGCAAGCGGGCTCTCGGCCTTTGCAGCCTATCTGTTCAGTCACAATGCCGGCGTGTGCATCTTGTCCTTTGCGCTGGGTTTTGCCTTTGGCATCCCTTCGCTGCTGTTGCTGGTGCACAACATGGCGACTTTGGGCGCCATGTTCTGGGTCTTTGCGCAAGAGGGGCTGGGATACGAATTTGGCGGCTGGCTGTTTGTCCACGGGACGACCGAGATTTTCGGCATCCTTCTGGCGGGAGCCGCAGGCTTGCATATCGGGCGCTCCATGGCGTTTCCCGGCACAGCGGGGCTGCTCGATGCCGCCTCAGCCGCTGGGCGGCGCGGGGCTGTTGTGATGCTGGGCGTTGTTATCATGATGGTGGTCGCCGGGATGCTCGAAGCCTTTCCCCGCCAGCTGGTTGAGGATGCGAGCAACCGCTATCTCATCGGCGGTTTCTTCCTCGTCTTCTGGCTGAGCTATTTCTTCCTGCTGCGCACGAGCGAACCGGAAACCCACGCCAAAGCGCCGGAGGCCGCGGCGTGAGCAGCGGGGCCGCGAGTATCGCCAGCGCCGGGGCCAACGCAGGGTATCCCAAGGGCCAGAGCAAGCGCGCGCGGAGCATGGTGACGCCTGAGGGAATCGAAGTCCCGATCCTCGTCGCCTCGCGCAGCGCGCGAATGGGCGCGCTGATGCTGGACATCATCTTCATCATCCTCGCCCTTATCATCATCAATATGGTGTTCGACGCTGTGGCAAGCGGTCTGAGCCCGGGCCTTGGGCCTTTGCCAACCGGTGAGACATCGGCGGTGCGCGAGCTCTTCTTTATCCTCAGCGTCCTGTTCGGATTTCTGCTCTGGTATGGCTATTTCCTGGTACAGGAACTGGGCCCACGCGGCGCGACATTCGGCAAACGCTTGCTTGGCGTGCGCGTGGCTGCGCGAAATGGAGGGCGCCTGACGCCAGAAGCGGTGATCGCGCGCAACCTCTTGCGCGATGTCGAGGTGTTCTACCCAATCC
>JBCBYM010000070.1:0-10285 GCA_039815865.1 Pseudomonadota bacterium | reverse complement strand
CCCAATCCTCTTCATCTTCATCGCCTTCGTCCTCAGCGTCTCAGGCGAGACCAGCAGCGCTTTTCTATGGGCCGCGCTCGGCTGGTTCTTGCTGTTCGCGCTGTTTCCGTTGTTCAACAAGGACGCCCTGCGCGCCGGAGACATTATCGCGGGCACCTGGGTGGTTGAAGCCCCGCGCACCAAGCTCGCTGAAGCCATCTCGACCCAAGGCGCAGCCAGCGCTGAGCGGTCCAGTGAGCTAACAGGCGCGCGCTACGAATTCGGCGGAGCCGAACTGTCGATCTATGGCGAACACGAATTGCAGACGCTTGAGCGGATTTTGCGCGAAGGCAATCGCGAGGCGCTCTACGCTGTGCACGCGACCATATGCTACAAGATCGGCTGGGATCCGGGCGAAGGCGATGAACGCGCTTTCCTCGAGGCGTTCTACGCGCAGTTGCGCGCGCGGCTGGAAAACGACATGCGCTTTGGCAAACGCAAGGCGGACAAATATTCATGAGCGAATTCACGATCACCCCTGACCCGGTTGAAAGCGAAGACGTGATCGATCTCCTGCGCTTGCACCTGGAGGAAATGCACGCCACCTCGCCCGCAGACAAAGTCCACGCCATGCCCGTCGAACGTCTGCGCGAAGACGACGTAACCTTTTTCGCCGTGCGCAAAGGCGAGGCGCTGGCCGCTGTGGGCGCTCTCAAGGAGCTTGGGGCGCAGCAGGGCGAGCTTAAGAGCATGCGCGCCACACCCGCCTTTCGCGGCAAGGGCGCCGGGCGAGCCTTGCTTGAACACCTGATCCAAGAAGCGCGCGCGCGCGGGCTTTGCTGGCTGGGCCTCGAAACGGGGGGAACAGCCAATTTCGCCGACGCGCGCCGATTGTATGAAGGCTACGGCTTTCGCGAGTGCAACGCCTTTAACGGCTATATATCGGACGAATTCAGCATCTGCATGGAGCGAACACTGTGAGCATCACCCGGCGCGGATTTGTCGGCGGCGCGCTGGTCGCTGGGGCCGGTCTTGGTGGTTGCGTGCCGCCCGATCAGAGCCCGTCGGGCCGGCTGGTCGCGCAGCTGCGGATCATCGAAGCGCAGGCCGACGGCACGCTTGGGGTGGAGCTTTTCAACACCGAGACCGGGATGGCCGTAGGCCTGAACGCGGATCGGCGGTTTGGCCATTGCTCCTCGTTCAAGCTCTCGCTCGCCGCCAAGGTTCTGGCCGAAGACGCACGCGGGCTGATTGACGCGGATCGACGGGTGACGTGGATGAAGGACGACCTGATGTTCGTCTCGCCCTTCACTGAGAAGCGGCTGGAGGAAGGGGCAACCCTGCGCGAGCTGGCGGAATTCACGCAGAAATACTCCGACAACACCGCAGCCAATGTTCTGCTGCGCGAGCTGGGTGGCCCCGCCGGGCTGACCGGCTTCTGGCGCACGATTGGCGATGACATCAGCCGCCTCGATCGCACCGAGCCTGCGCTCAACAACGTGCCGGTCACCGAAGTGCGCGACACCACAACGCCCGCGGCCATGGCCCGCACGGTCGCCACCTTGCTTTATGGCGAGGCTTTGCCCGCAGCGCAGCGCGCCACGCTCAAGCAATGGATGACCGATACGACCACCGGACGCCGCCGCGTGCGCGCGGGTCTGCCGGAGAAATGGGCGAGCGGGGACAAGACGGGCACCTCGATCTGGCCGGGTATGGGAAGCCTCTATGTCGATATCGGCTTTGTCGAGCCCGTCGATACGCCGCCGCTGACCTTTGCAACCTACTTCCGCACGCGCTCCCCCAAGGACGGGATGGACCCCGTGGCCGCGGCCGCTTTGGCCAAAGTGGGTGGGGTGCTGGCCACGATGGGCGAGAAACAGGACTGGATCCCGTTCTAAAAAAGTTTGATCATCGATAAACTTTTATCGTTGATCAAACAATTGCTTCAACGTATAGCCCTGCGCGAGGGAGGCCTATGTCAGGCAAACGCGAACAGGCTGTATCGGACAGGCGTCGGCGCATTTTTGACGCTGCGCGCGCGATCATTGCGCAAGGCGGGCTTGACAGCCTGACCACGCGCGGCCTTGCGCGGGCCGCCGGGTTGACCGTGCCCACGCTCTACAATCTTGTGGGGGGCAAGGATGAGATCCTCGCTCAGATGGTGACGCAAAACGTTGAGGCCTTGTGGGATCGGCTTGAGTTTGATCGCCGCGCCACCCCGCTCGACATGGCCGACGCAATCATCGACGAGGCCTATGAAGTCGTGCGCGCGGAAAAGTCCTTTCACCGCGCAATCCTGCCGCTGATGATTGATCTGGGCATTGTCTTTGCCGCCAATCCTGACAGCGCTGATGTCGGCGCGCAAGCCGCCAATCGCTGTGCCCTGATGGCGCAGCAGGCCTGCAAGGCCGCGCTCGATCAGGGTCTGCTGCGTGGCACTGTGAGCCCTGAAGAGCTAGGGCAGCAAATGTTCATCACCTATCGCGGGCCGATGCGCGATTGGCTCGAAGACGTGATTGGCGATGCCGAGATGCTGCGGCGCCAGCGCCGCGGGTTCTATCTGGTGATGGCCGCCGATGCATCGGATGATTTTCGCGGAATTCTGCTGGACCGGGTGGCCCGGATCACAGCTGACAAAACACTTAAGGATGCCGCCTGATATGGAACGCGCGCTCAAACTTGTAGCCGCGGGGCTGCCGCTGATTTTCGCCTGCGCCTTTCTGGTGCCCGTTATCGATCAGGGCATGCAGGCGGTGGGCTTGCCTGCGCCCTTTGGCCTATCAACGCTGACTTTCGCGCTGGTTGTCGGCGGCGCTTGGGGCATGATCGCACAAATGACGGGGAGGTGGCTGTGAACGCGCATTCCAAAATCGTGCCCGACGATCTCTCGCAATTGACCGACGCGCAGCTCAGAAAGCTGGAGCTTCAGATCGCGCGCAAATATTCGGGCCGCGTGCCGTGGATCGCGGTGGTCTGGGCGTTTGGCAATCTGGCCGTCTGGCTGAGCCTGTGGCCGCTCGTATTCATGGATATTCTGCCGCTCTGGGCGGCGTTTCCGATTGCTACCGTCAACATGGCGCTGGTTTATCTGCCCACGCACGAGGCCCAGCACGACATCATCGCGCGCCCCGGCACAAAGCTGCGCTGGCTCAACGAACTGGTGGGCCATGCGACCTCGTGGATGATCCTGTTACCCTTCGAAGTGCTGCGGATCACGCATCTTGATCACCATCGCCACACCAATGATCCCGAACGCGACGTCGATATCGGCACCAAAGCACCGGGGCCCTTGGCCGCGATCTGGAACGCGATTCAAGGTCGCCAGCCCGGCAATCGGCGCAATCAGGATTACGCCGCCGCGATTATGCGCGCCGGTCGGCCCGAACTCATGCTGGTATCGCTGGCCTATAAGCTCGGCTTTGTTGCCATCCTCGGCGCGCTGGCGTGGAATGGCTATGCGCTTGAGGCATTCTTTCTGTGGTGGCTGCCCTACCAGATCGCGATCACGTATATCGTCTTTTTCCTGAGCTGGGCGCCGCATCATCCGGGCACACAAACCGGGCGCTATCGCAACACGCGCAGCTGGCGCTCAAAAGTGGGCAATATCGGATCGATGGGGATGCAATTTCACATCGTCCACCACCTGCATCCCTATATCCCGCTGCACCTAACGCCGGCGGCCTATTGGGAGATGAAGCCGATCCTCGAAGCGCGCGGGTGCCGATTGGGGCTTTAGGGGCGCATTAGTGGTCGGGCGTTTCGCCGGTCCCGGTATCGTCGCCACCAAAGATCGCCACTTCGTTCAATCCATCGCTGGTCGCGCGCCCGCGATACATGCCGCTGGTGTTGAAGCTGAAGAGCGCTTCGCCGTCCGGGGTCACCAGGATCACACCGCCATCGCCGCCGAGTTCTTTGACTTCGTCCATGACCGCGTCGGCTGCCTTTTGATTGACGCCTTGCTTGGCCAACCATTCGCGATGCTGAGCTGCCACCGCACCACCTGCCTTGAACACTTCCTTCTGCCAGATCATGCGCAAACGCGTGCAAATCTCCTGCGCAACGCCGACGCGGATGAAGTATTCACCCCATCCTGTCGCCGAAACGGCGCAGCTGCGATTATCCGCATAGGTCCCCGCGCCGATCACCGGAGCATCGCCGATGCGCCCCCAGCGTTTGCCCGTCATGCCGCCGGTCGAAGTGCCCGCCGCGAGGTTGCCGTCTTGATCAAGCGCCACCGCGCCCACCGTCCCGAACTTCAGATCGACGTCGAGCGCGGACATCTGGCTCGCCTTCATCCGTTCCAGCGATTTCTTGCGCGCCTCGGTCTCAAACCACTCCGGCCCGGCGGTCTCAAGGCCGTTCTCACCCGCAAACTGCTCCGCGCCCTCACCCATCAGGAACACATGCGGGCTGTCCGTGCGCACGGTGTCAGCCAGCAGGATCGGGTTCTTGATGGTTGTCACGCCCGTCACCGCCCCGGCGCTGCGATCGCGGCCGTCCATGATCGAGGCGTCGAGCTCGTTCCGGCCCTCCCAAGTGAACACCGCGCCGCGCCCGGCGTTGAACAGCGGCGAATCCTCCATCGGGATGATCGCCGCCTTCACCGCGTCCATCGCGCTGCCGCCGTCGGCCAGGATCTTGGCCCCGGCATCGAGCGCCTTTTGCAAGGCCGCTTCGTACTCCGCTTCCATTTCGGGCGTCATCTTGTCGCGCGCCATCGTGCCCGCTCCGCCATGGATCGCGATGGACCAGCGCGGCTTTTCCTCAATGTGGCCATCGGCCAGAACAGGTTGAGCGATAAGGGCGACAAGCGCGGCAAGGCCAGCGCGCAGGAAGTGCGTTCTCATGGGCGCCAAGGCTAACGTATCCGCGTGCGCCGCGCCAGCCTTCGCGGGCGCAAATCCGCTCAGCCTTTCTCGAGAAAATCCTTCATCAGGGCGAAAACGTCCTTCGCCTCGCGCGTGGGCGTGATCGCCATGAAGACATGTGGGGAGCCCTCATATTCGTAGAGCTTCGCGTCCACCCCCGCTTCGCGGAGGCGGCCGGTGAAGTTTCGCGCGTCGATGACGAAGATGTCGTGGCGGCCGATCCATATGCGGGTAGGCGGGAGGGTCTTGAGCGTCTCAATGGGCAAATAGAGCGGGCTGCATTCGGGCGATGCCGGATCGCGGTCGCCTGCAAACAGGCGTCCGCACATACGCGCGCCATCGACCTTGAGCATTTTGTCATGCGGGGCCACCGCCGCGATCGCGGGATCGGACAGCGTCACATCGAGCCACGGCGCAAACAGCGCGAGGCGCCCGGGTTGCGGACCGCCAGCCGCCGCCAGCCGGACCGCAAGGCTGAGTGCCATATGCCCGCCCGCGCTATCTCCGTTGAGGATGATGCGCGAAGGATCATGGCTTGCGGCAAGCTCGGCATAGGTCGCATCAGCCAGCGCATCCTGCTCGCTAGCGGGCACTTCGGGAACGCAATCGTAGAGCGGCAGCGTGATGCTGAGCCCCGTTTTTTCTACCATTGCAGCGGCGAGCGGCCAGTGCACACTGAACATCGGCAGCACGAAGCCCCCGCCGTGGAAGTACAGCATGTGCCATTCGGCCGGGCCCGACTTGGGGTGGAGCGTCACAACCTTGCAGCCATTGACCGTTCGCTCCTCAACGATGAAGCGGCTGTTGAACTTTTCCGGCATGCGGGCGTCGCGGGGCTTTTTGCGCGTCTTGAGGGTCTCTTCAAAGCCGCCGGGATCATCGGGGAAGACCGGCTTGCGCTTGCTCATCAGCCACAGGATCGCGCGCATAGCTAGGCTGGGCTTGGCGCTGCGCAGTTCAATCGAGGCGTCGGTAAGCATGTCGGGCGATCTCCTTTGCGCGGGCGAGAGTGACGGCGCGGGCCGCCGAGTCAAGTGTGGATCGCGACAACCAGCCCTTCTGAAAGCCATTGGCCAAGAAAGCCCCCGGCGGCTCCAGCGGCGGCCTGGATTGCGGCCTCATCCGGCGCATCACCCGCCAGAAGCGTGATGAGATCGCCATAGCGCGCGCCCATCTGCATGGCGGTGAACGCGCGTGCGGCGCCAGGCGCAGTCATGAGGAAAGTGGGCCGCTCCCCCTCGCGCCAGACAAGGCAGCCTTGCGCTTCCTCAAAGGCGCGCAGATTGGCTGGCTGGTCCTCCGTACTCAAGGACTTCCACAGGGCGGTCATATCGTGGCGCACAAGGCGGGCTTGCGCGCGGGGCTGGAAGGTGAGGCCGAGGCCAAGCCACTCAGCATCGCCAAAGCCCGCGCTCGCTTCCGCGAAGTCCTGGGGGGTGAGCGGCTGGGTGTCCGGCGCGCCGACCAGATCGAGCATCGCCCATTCAAGCCAGGCAAGCTCTGCGACTTCGGGATTGTCGGAAAAAAGCTCAGCGCAGGTTTCGTCGAACCCTGCGCCCACTGCGTCAATCGTCCAATGCGAGGGCGGGTTGGCAATCACGTGATTGATCCGAGCGGTGCGAAACGCGCTTTCACCGACATAGCGCGCGGTGCGCTCAAAACTCTCGGCAAGCGCGTCCATCAAAGCGCTGCGATAATTGCCGCGATAAACCGACAGGCCGAGCGCGTGGGAATTGCCCCAGCCATCGGGCAACGGGGCGCCTTCATCGAGGATCGCGCGCATGAAAGCGGCCTGCCGCTCGGCGAGGGTGGGCGCGCCGGTCATGCGGGTTCGAGCGTCCTTGCACCGTGTCCGGCAGCGCCGCGCGCCCGGTCAAGCTCGGCCAGTAGGTGGCTCAGCGGCGGGATATTGTCATCACGCTCAATCATGGTGGCGACCGGCTGCTCAATCATCGCCATCGCCTCGGCGTAGAGGGCCCACACGGGGTCACTCACTTCGCGATCATGCGTGTCGATGATCACCGGGCGCTCCTCAGTTGCGGGATCATGTCCGGCAAGGTGGATCTGGCGCACCCGGTCAAGCGGCAGGCCGCTTAGATATTCGAGCGGGTCAAACCCGTGGTTCTGGCTGGCGACATAGATGTTGTTCACATCGAGCAGCAGATAGCAGCCCGTGCGCCGCGCCATTGCGGACAGGAACTCCCACTCGCTCATCTCATCTTCGGGGAAGGTGAGATAGCTTGACGGGTTCTCGAACAGCATCGCGCGGCCCAGCGTCTCCTGCGCTTTGGTTATATTGGCGCAGACCGCATCAAGCGCGCCGCTGGTGAGCGGGAGCGGCAGAAGATCATGGCTGTTATGCGCGCTGGTGCGGGTCCAGCACAGGTGATCGGAGACCCACAAGGGCTCGATCCGCTGAGCGAGCGCAGCCAGCCGGGCGAGGTAGTCTGCGTCCAGCCCGCCCGCTGAACCGATCGACATCGACACGCCGTGCAGGATCACCGGATGGCGCGCGCGCACCTCTTCGAGGATGCGCAAGGGGCGCCCGCCTTCGATCATGTAATTCTCGCTGATCACCTCAACGAAATCAACCGGCACGCCTGCGCCGTCCTCCCCCAGAAAGTCATCGTAATGCACCGCGCGAAGGCCAAGGCCAAAGCCGCCAAACGGGGTGATTGGGGGAAGCGCATTACTCATGGACAGAACCTTATCGTGAATTGAGATCGAATGCAGCCCGCCGCAGACAGGCTATCATATTGATGACTTCGCTTGGAGCAGCGCTTGCGTTACACCAGCTACGGCGAGCGCTTCGGGAAAGCGCGCCAATCCGGGACACGGGGATGGGGGTGCCAGCGGATGTATTCAGCGCGCCGATCAGGGCCGTAAAAATCGGGCATGCAAAAAATCTGTAACCGATCTGCACCCACCGGCGAATTGCCAGTCAGCGCGGTCATGAAGCCGCGCCTGATTTAAACAACAGATTTTAGGAGACACACCATGAAAGCCACTTCAATCGCCGGCCTCGGCGCCATCGCTCTTACCGCCGCCGTCACCGCCGGCATCGCCACCACCCCCGTCGCCGCCGCTGGCGCCAAGGAAAAGTGCTACGGTGTCAGCCTTGCTGGCAAGAATGACTGCGCCGCAGGCCCCGGCACCAGCTGCGCGGGCACTTCGACGCGTGATTATCAGGGCAACGCCTGGACCTATGTCGACAAGGGCACCTGCACCTCGATCAAGACGCCCAAGGGCAACGGCTCACTGAAGCCGATCAAGCGCTAACCCCGAAGCAGCGCTGGCCCGGCCAATCAGGCAGATCACGGCCGGGCCAGCGCGCTCCTCAGGAGGACACCACAATGAACGCTATCATGTCTTTGTACCGACAGGTCACCGAGGCGCTTTCGGGCACCTTTGTAGAGAGCATCGCTCTGCTGTTCACCCGTATTGCGCTCGCCGGGATTTTCTGGCGCTCTTACCAAACCAAGGTGGGGGAAGGCACGTGGCTGACCATCAGCGATGTCCAGTACTTCATCTTCGAGAACGAATTTTCCGGCCTGCCGCTCGACCCGCAGATCGCGGTGCCGATGGCAACCTACGCTGAGTTCGCTTTCCCGATCCTGCTGGTCATCGGTCTTGCCTCGCGCTTCTCGGCGCTGGCGCTGATGGGCATGGCGCTGGTCATTCAGATCTTCGTCTTCCCAACCATGGATCACTTCCTTGGCTGGGCCATCACGGTCATTGCGCTCGCCGCATTTATCATCACGCGCGGCCCCGGCGTCTTCAGCCTCGACTGGGTGCTGGGCAAAGTCACCGGCACCAGCGCGGCCCCCGCAGGCGAGTTGAAAGCCGCCTGACATGGTCGCCGACGAACCCACCCTCGCCCGCCTCATGGCAGCGGCACAGGACGGCGACAAAGCCGCCGGCAATGTGCTGCTGACCGAGGTGGGCGTCTGGTTGGAGCGGTATTTCCGCCGCCGGGTGCCTCCGCATCAGATCGATGATCTGGTGCAGGAGGTGCTCATCGCGTTCTACACCAAGCGCGCGACCTGGGACCCGGCGCGGCCCTTCCTGCCCTGGCTTGCCGCGATTGCGCGCTATCGCTGGGTTGATCACTTGCGCAAAGTGTACAAGCACGATGGCAAGGAACTGATGGAAGACGACGCCGTAGAAGACAGCGAAGAAGAAGTTGTCATGGCGCGGGTCAGCCTTGATCGGTTGTTCAAGAAACTGCCGGACAAGCAGGCCAAAGTTATCGAAATGGTCAAGATCAGCGGGCTGTCGATCCGCGAAGCCGCCGAAAAGACCGGGCAAAGCGAAAGCCTTGTCAAAGTGAACATCCACCGTGGGCTCAAGAAGCTCGCCACCCTCGTTGAAGAAGTAGAATAGACATGGACAAGCAAGCCTCCAGAGAAGATCTGATCGCGGCTCTCGCGCAGGACATGACGCCGGTTGAGCGCGTGAAGCCGGCGCATGGCGCCGCGCTCATCGCGTTTGCCGCTGTGGTGGCGAGCGTGTGCTGCATCGTGATTTTCGAGTTTTGGAGAGGGCAATTAACGGGCGATGCCTCGCCGTTCTTCTGGGTCACCAACGGGCTGCTCTTGCTGCTTGGCGCCTCGAGCGTCTCCGGGCTTGTGGCCAGCGCTTTGCCGCGTATTGGCGCGCGCGGGAACGCCCCGTTCTGGAGCGCTGGCATGCTGGCGCTCGCCCCGGTTACCGCCTTCATCACGGTTCTGTCTTGGGGATTGAACGAGACCCACGCCCACCACGCGGCCAACGTGATGAGTGATCCGGCAACCTGGTATTGGGAATGCGGCCTCTACGGTTCGATGGCTGGCACATTGGTGGCGCTGGCCGCCGTGCTGTATCTGCGGCGCGGCGCCCCCGTTTCAATTGAGCGTTCGGGCTGGCTGACAGGGCTGGCCGCCGGATCGCTGGGCGCGCTGGCCTATAACATCGCCTGTCCGCTTGATACGGTCGCGCATGTCGGGTTCTGGCACACCGTACCCGTGCTGATCTGGGCGCTGATCGGCCGCTTTGCTGTGCCGCCTCTGATCCGCTGGTAAGGTTTCTTAGTGCCAGCTAGTCCGAACTGAGCTGGTTCCAGTTCTCCCGATAGGGTTCCAGCCAGCCCCTCTGGTAGTCGGCCATCCCCAAGTGTTCATAGCTCGGGAGCAGGCGGCGCATAGTGGTATCGTTGCGCGCTTTGCCACCACGTCCAGGTTGCGAAAGCCAAGTTTGGTGTGAAACCGTCAAGACATGAGCGACAACGGGCGCTGCAAGAATGAAGACGGCCGAATTGTGCTCGTTAGGCCCCGTAAAATCGACAAAGCAGTAAAAGAGTGAGGGGGAGTCCAGTTTTTCATGCTTCACCCCCATGTGCCAGCCTCCATCTGCGCCATGGCTCGCTCTGGTTTTGACCTGAACAGCGCAGAGCCGCTCAC
>JBCBYM010000006.1:0-45847 GCA_039815865.1 Pseudomonadota bacterium | reverse complement strand
CTTCGAGCCGGCCGCCGGGTAGCTTAGCCGACCTTTCTGACCAGCCCTTCGGCTTCCAGAGTGCGCAGGATCGCCGCGCAATCGAGCGCGCGCGCCTTGATCGTTTCAGCCATCGCGATGAGGTCAAGCTTGCCATCGGCGTACGCCAGCACGTTCATCATCGTGCGAACCTTATCGGCTGACCCCTTGGCGCTCAGCGTGGGGTACAGGCCACGCTTGCCCAATTGCGGCTCGCACGCGACGGTTGCCTGATACGTGTGGTTCGCCTCGAGGATTTCGAGGCATTCTTTAAGCGCCCCATATCCGCCAGCCAGGCCGCTTGGCGTCACCAGATCGAGATCGTCAAGCGACGTGTGATACTCAGGATACTTGCCGTATTTTGAGCGCATCACCGAGGCGAAGGGCAGATCGACCAGCGGGCTGCAATATTGCCGCTCATCGCTTCCGCGATCGAGGAAGGTGTAGTGGTTGTAGCCGCTCTCAATCCCGCTCAGCGTGTGCAGCGCGACACGGTCAGCCAGCGTGTCTCCGGTGCGCGAGGGCATGTAGGAATAGGTCCGCTCATCACCCACGCAGCTCACGACAAAGCCCGCGTCGAGTTTCGCCTTGAGGTGATCGAGATGGCGGCTGAGGTAGATGATCGAGCCAATCGTCTCGGGCAGGAAGACAAAGCGATAGGTGTAACGCCTCGGCGCCTTGGCCACCCAGCGCGCAAGCGCTGCGGTTACCACCGGGCCGGATAGCTCGTTGTTCGCCATGGAAGGGTGGCAGACATAGGTTGAAAGCATGATCTCGCGGGTCGTCTCGCCGGGGATCACGAGCTCGCCGTAATTGAGAACGCCAGGGCCAAGATCGGCGTCGATCACAACCCGGTATTCGGCATCGGTCAGCGTTTCGCGGTGCTCTTGCGAGACGCAAAAGCCCCAGCGCCGCTTATAGTAAGAGGTGACATAGGGGATCGCGTTGGGTTGATCGGGAAGCGAATAGAGGTGCTCGTCCAATTCCTCGCGCGTGACCCATTTGTCGATCGGCTCGCTATAGCCAACGACGTGCAGGTTGGTGACATTGGTGTCGACCACCCGGTTGCCTTCGCGATCCTCAATATAGGCATGGCGGAAGGTCCATTCCTCGGGCACGGTCCAGTCAAAAGCGGGCGTGCCGCTTGGGACGGAGTGAACGGTGAGGCCGGGCATCAAATCCGCCAGATAGGCAAGCGTTTCGCGCACGCCGGGCCCCGTCAGACTACGGCAGATGGGCCAAAGATCGTGCGCCCACCCATGCATCTGCGTGCCAATCGTCAGCTCGGCCTCATTGTACGAATTCATTGCGTCCCCCTTGATGGCGGTGCCCGGCTTGGAAACTCGCCGCGCTTCGGGCCCGCATCCCGGCGCCAGTGCTTGAGAAGTCGTAAACTCTAATTGTTAACGATTGCCTGACATAAGGCTCTCACGGTCTGATGGGCGTGGCCCCTCGGACGAGGGGTAACGCGCAAAGTTCGGGGTATGTCAGCGTGGCGTTTACAGCGGTAAAACAAATCGAATTGAACACGCCGTCTGAGGGTCAAGGGGTTGCCGAGCCCTTTCCCAAGACGAGCCGCCAGAGCTACGATCTTTCCGCCGCGCTATCCATTGTGCGCACGGTGGAAACCGCTCCCGGTCGCACCGCTGTCTTTGAAGAGATCAAGTCCAAGAACACGCTCTACGCGCTGGTTGATGGGCTTTACGAACGGGCTGGTAAACGCGTTCTCCAGCCGCTCGCTTTGTTCGTCTACATGATAAAATGCGCGCTTTCGGTTGGCCCGTTTGGCACGCAAGGCGCTGAAGCGGCGGCTTTGTCGAACTTCGCCAACGAGGAAAAGACGATTGATCGTGTTGCCGGGCTGATCCCGGATGTCGCGCTGATGCGGCTCAGCGTTGGACGCAGCCACCTTGTCAATCCGCTCCATTGGATCAGCGCCGTGCGCATGATCGCCGCCATTGGCCGGGTCTGGCCGTTCCTGCAAACGCTTGCGCGCGCGCACACCTTCATGCCGGCCGCCCGTATGGCCAGCGCGCTCGCCTTCTACATCCGCTTTAGCCAGCTCTTCGCCGATCAACCGCAGCTCAAGGCCGCGATCATTTCGAGCAATTACAGCCCCGAGGCCGTTGGCCTTGCCGCCGCCGCGCACAGCCAAGGCCGCCGCGTAGCCTACGCCAACCACGCGCCGATCCCGGCAAACGGTGCGGTCGTTCCCCCGGTCTACGCCGATTGCGGCTTGTTCTATGGGACGCGCACCACCAGCGCCTACAAGGCTCGCAGCGCCTGCACGGCTGAGGTGGCGCTGATCGGCCAGCCGGGCGCAGCGCGCGCAATGCAGTGGCGCGAGCGTATAGAGACGGTGGGCATCTTCCTTACCTCAGGCACGCGCGTCGATGTTCTCTCCAGCCTTGTCGCCACAATCCGCGTGAGCCTTCCGCAAGCGCGCATCATCATCCGCCAGCACCCGGTGACCCTGCTCAAGACGGACTTTTCCGAGCTCGACATCGTCGATGACAAGGTTGAACTCACGCTCGGCAATCCGCTCGATGTCGAGATTGCGGCGTGCGATATAGTGGTCTGCGGCAATAGCGGGGTTGCCATGAACGTGCTGAGCGGGGGTCGACCGGTCGCCTACGTCTCGAGCCTGGATGGCATCAATTACGACGCGAACGGCTTTGTCGCGAGCCGGTTGGTCTACGCCATGCCGTGGTGGAGCGATGACATCTACGACCGGCTTAAGTCCTTCTACCAGATTGAAGGCTGGCAAGAGGTGATGCGCACTTACGACGCGTCGTACGAAGCCGACATAGAAGCGCTCCACGCTGAGGCCCGCGCGATCCTGCTTAGCCATGTGCGCCCGGGGTCGCCCAAAGCGCGCTTGAAGGCCAAGAGCGCGCCGAGCGCCCCAAGCACCCCAAGCGCCGCACGTGAAGAGGACACAGCCGAGCCTCGCTCGCGTTCCGCTGCGTAACCGACGCGCTCGCGTTAGAAGTTGATCTTTGCAGGCCACGCTCACACAGCGGCGGGAAAGGGCACACGCGCCCTGATCGTAAATGAGCCATGGCCAGCGCATCTCACACCGCCGCACCCGCTGAACACTCGGTACCGCTAGGCTTCGCCTACGCGGTCGCAGGGTTTGCCCTGCTTTCGTGCGGGGATGCCGTGGTCAAGAGCATGGCGGGCGACTGGCCACCCTACGCCGTGGCGGCCTTGCGGTTTTCGATCGGAGCTTTGGGCCTTTCCGCGCTTCTTTGGCGATCGGAAGGGGCAGGGGCGTTTGTCCCGGCCAAACCGCTGCTGCAATTTGGACGCGGCCTGTGCCTGGCCATGGCCTCGATGTGCTTCTTCTCTGCGATCTTCATTATGCCTCTGGCCGAAGCCATGGCCATTGGGTTTCTTGCGCCCATCCTGCTGCAGCTGTTTGCGGGCGTTTTCCTGGGCGAGCGGGTGCCAGCGCGCGTCTACGCCCTCTCGCTGGTGGCGCTTGTCGGAGTGGCGATCATATTGCGGCCCAATCTGGCGCTGCTGGGTTGGGGAGCGCTTTTGCCGCTGGTGTCGGCGGTGTTCTTTGCGCTGTTGATGGTGCTCAACAGGATGAGCGCGGGGCAAAGCAGCGCGCTGGCCGCGCAGGTGTTTGTCGCCGCCGCCTGCGCGCCGATCCTGATCCTCGCCAGCCTTGGGGCCAAGCTTTCGGGCGTGGGCTCGCTCGATTTTGGCTGGCCCAGCTGGGACATCATCCTGCGCTGCGCGATCGTCGCCGTCACCGCGAGCACCGCCCACTGGCTTGCTTACATTGGCACAGCCAAGGCCGGCGCAGCGGCGGTTGCTCCGGCCATCTATGTGCAGATGCTGGTGGCGGTGACGCTGGGCTGGTTGGTGTTTGACGAGGCGCCCGATGGCTGGACCTTGCAGGGAGCGGCCGTCATTATCGTCTCGGGCCTTGCAGTCTGGCGTGACGGGCTTCGGCGGGCGAAAGAGGGCGCTGCGGTGCCCCAGCCAAAACGGATCTGAAGGGCCGTGAAACGCGGGAATTTCAAGCCTATGTTCATCGCTGCGCGGGTAAAGGCCACGCGGTTAACACTATAAGGGGTGCTTGCTGGGACTATGTGCGGCATTATCGGGATTGTGAGCGGGGACAAGGTTGCCAGCCGGCTGGTCGATAGCCTTCGGCGGATGGAGTATCGCGGCTACGATTCCGCCGGTCTGTGTGTGATTGAGGATGGCCAGCTGACGCGCCGCCGGGCGGAGGGCAAGCTGGCCAATCTGATCGACACTTTGACGCGCGAACCGGCCGATGGTCTCACCGGGATTGCCCACACCCGCTGGGCTACCCACGGCGCCCCGACCGAGGCGAACGCCCACCCGCACGCGACTGAAGAAGTGGCGATCGTCCACAATGGCATTATCGAGAATTTCAAGGAATTGCGCGCCGAAGCCGCCGCCGCGGGCCGCACTTTCCAGAGCGAGACCGACAGCGAAGTTGTCGCCCACCTGATTTCGATGCGGATTGAGGCGGGCGACAGCCCAGAAGAGGCCGCGCGCGCGGTTCTGCCACGCCTGCGCGGCGCCTTTGGCCTGGCGATCACCTTTCGCCAGCATCCCGACCTCTTGATCGGAGCAAGGCTCGGCTCTCCGCTCGTGCTGGGGCATGGCGATGGTGAGATGTTCCTGGGCTCCGACGCGCTGGCGCTGGCCGCGCTGACCCAGCGGATCACCTATCTCGAAGAAGGCGACTGGGCGATTGTCCGCCGCGACAGCGCGCAGGTCTTTGACGGCGAAGGGCGCGAGGTTTTCCGCCCGGTCCAGCCTTCGGGCGCGTCGGCCGCAGCGGTCGAAAAGGGCAATTACCGCCACTTCATGCAGAAAGAGATCTTTGAACAGCCCACCGTGGTTGCGCAAACGCTTTCATCCTACCTTCGGCGTGAGGACAATTCGGTCGCTCTCCCGCAGCTCGATTTCGATATCTCGGGTATCAAGCGCCTGACCATCGTGGCCTGTGGCACTTCGTTTTACGCAGGCATGGTGGCCAAGTATTGGTTCGAGCAATTCGCCCGCGTGCCCGTCGATATCGATGTGGCGAGCGAGTTTCGCTACCGCGAACCGGTGCTGGAAGACGCAGGCCTCGCGCTCTTTATCTCGCAAAGCGGGGAGACGGCGGACACTTTGGCGGCCTTGCGCCACTGCAAAGCAGAAGGCCAGACCATCGGCGTTGTCGTCAACGTGCCCACCAGCACCATGGCGCGCGAGGCCGATCTTCTTCTGCCAACCCATGCCGGCCCTGAGATAGGCGTCGCCTCGACCAAGGCGTTCACCTGCCAGCTGGCTGTGCTGGCGGCGCTGGCGGCGCATATGGCGGTAAAGAAAGGTCTGCTTGATCGCACGGCGGAGGCCGAGATCGTCTCGCACCTGCTTGAAGCGCCCGCCGCTCTCAACGCCGCGCTTGATCACGACGATGACATCGCCGCGATGGCGCCGCTGATCGCGCCGGCGCGCGATGTGCTGTATCTGGGGCGTGGGCAGGACTATCCGTTGGCGCTCGAAGGCGCGCTAAAGCTCAAGGAAATCAGCTACATCCACGCCGAAGGTTACGCCAGCGGCGAGATGAAGCACGGGCCCATCGCTCTGATCGACGACGATGTGCCTGTGGTGGTGATCGCGCCGTCGGGCCCGCTCTTTGAAAAGACCGTTTCCAACATGGAAGAAGTGCGCGCGCGCGGCGGTCAGGTGGTGCTGATCTCGGACGCCAATGGCCTTGCGCTCGCGGGTGAGGGGTGCCTTGCGACGATTGAAATGCCGGTTGTCCATCCGCTGATCGCGCCGCTGGTCTACGCGGTCCCTGTGCAATTGCTGGCTTATCACGTTGCCGTTGTGAAGGGCACCGATGTCGACCAGCCTCGCAACCTTGCGAAATCGGTTACGGTCGAATGAGCGGGCACGTTCGCGTCACGGGCGGGTGCCATTGCGGCGCGGTGCGCTTCGAGGCGTTGAGCGATCCCAGACCCAACCTACTCGATTGCAATTGCTCGATCTGCGCTGCGAGCGGCTATCTCCACCTGTTCATCCTTCATGAGCGCTTCACACTGGTGTCCGGTCAGGATCACCTCACCTCCTACCGGTTTGGCAGTGCGGAAGCGGAGCATCTGTTCTGCCGCGTGTGCGGGGTGAAGAGCTTTTACCAGCCAAAGTCGCATCCCGACTGTTGGAGCGTGCATCTGGCATGCCTTGATAACGCCCACGATCTTCAGCCGACCTTCACCCCGTTCGATGGCCGCAACTGGGACAAGGCAGCCCTGGCAAAGGGGCTTCGATAAGTCCTTACTTGTGCTATCTTTTGTCAACTTTCCGCGCTTTTCAGAATTCGGCTCATTTGACGCATCAAAACCCGCTTTGCTTTACCGGGTTCTAACCTTTTTTACCTACTAAACTTAGCTGTGAATCAGCCGTCCGCCCCTTTGCAGGAAGCGCCAACGCGCCTGTCCTACTCTGTCGTTCTTGGCTTGACGGGAACCAATGATCCGGACTGGGCGCGGATGCGGGGTATGCAATACGCCGCGCTTTCGGACGTGACGTTCCTGCGCGTCTTTGCGCACGCGATCCTCGCTGTGTTCGTCGCGCAGATCTACCTTCGGGTTATACCGACCGAGTGGCTGGCGGGCTGGATCGGGGCGCTGGCCGTGGTTCACACCTTGGGCGCGCGATTCGACAAGACGCTGGCGGATGTGGATCGGCGCAAGATAACGCGAAGCGAATTTCAACGGCAATCGATGACCTCAATTGTCTCGGGCCTCTTGTGGGGCGGAGCGGCTCTGGCGTTCGGCCCGCTTGGATCGATCGGTCAGCTCGCAGCGCTGCTGATCGTGATTGCGATCATCGCGTCGGGCGCGATCTACTTTCGCACTGCGCCGCCGCTGGGCGCTGTCCTCTACACAACGATATCGGGCGCTTTGATCCTGACACATCTGGCGATGAGCGGGCTGTGGTTCGCTTTGGCAGCCTGCGCGGTTTTCATCATCACCACTGTTCTTGGCGCGATCCAGACAGGCAAGACCTATCTCGAAGCCGGGCTTTCCCAGGACGCGATTGCCGAGAAGGAGGAGGTGGTTTCGCTTCTCCTGCGCGAATTTGAGGAGAACGAGGCGGACTGGTTATGGGAAGTGGACACGACCCGGCGCATTCGCGGCGTAAGCCCGCGCTTCGCCTTTGCGCTTGGCCGCGGCCAGGCTGAGGTTGAAGGCAAACCGCTGCTTGAGTGCATTTCAGGCCGCACATGGAACGAAGGCCAGTTCCCCGAAAGCCTTCACGAACTGGCAGACCGGCTCAAGAATCGCGAGAATTTCTCCAACCTTCTGGTCCAGGTCTCGATCCGGGGCGAACCGCGCTGGTGGGAGCTTTCGGGCACACCAATGCGCGATGAGCGCAGCAAGTTTGTCGGTTTTCGCGGGGTGGGATCGGATGTCACCGAACAGCGTGAATCCGATCAGAAAATCGCGTATCTTGCGCGTTTTGACACGCTGACGTCGCTTCCCAACCGGCTCCAGCTGACCGAGGCGCTGGGCGAGGCGCTGCGCTATGCGGCGCAGTGGCGCACACGCTGCGCTTTGCTGATGGTGGATCTCGACCGGTTCAAGGCGGTCAACGATTCGCTCGGCCATATGACCGGGGACAAGCTGCTCGCTCAGGTGTCGTCGCGGCTGCAGACGCTGATGGACGACAACACGATTTGCGGGCGGCTTGGCGGTGATGAGTTCGCGATCGTGATCCGCGATGCCAGCGATGCGGGCCGCGTGCGCGACATGGCGCGCCGCGTGATCGACACGCTCACCGAACCCTATCAGGTGGAGCAGCACACGCTTTACGTCGGCGCCAGTATCGGCTCTGCCTTTGGTCCGCGCGACGGGGAGAGCGTTGAGAAGCTCATGCGCAACGCCGACCTTGCGCTCTACCGCGCGAAGGATGTGGGCGGGGGCGAGCACTGCCGTTTCGAGCCCATGCTGCACGCCTCAGCCGAAGAGCGTCGCAAGCTTGAAGTGTCGCTGCGCAAGGCGCTGGATCGCGACGAAATGGTGCTGCATTACCAACCTGTGGTGGACGCTCGCAGCGAAAAGATCGTGAGCTTTGAGGCCCTGGTGCGCTGGAACAGCGCCGATCATGGCTTTGTTAGCCCGGGCAAATTTATCCCGCTCGCCGAAGAGACCCGGCTGATTGTGCCGATCGGCAAGTGGGTGCTGCGCCAGGCTTGTATGGAAGCGCGTTCCTGGCCTGAGGATATCAAGGTCAACGTCAACGTCTCTCCCGAACAGCTGCTTGAACCGGGTTTCCACCAGGAAGTGATCGACGCTCTGGCGGCGAGCGGGCTGCGGCCCGAACGCCTTGAGATCGAGGTGACAGAAAGCATTTTCCTTCGCGACGCCTCTGTCGCGCGCAACGCGTTGGAACAGGCCATGGCGCTGGGCTGCTCAGTGGCGCTTGACGATTTTGGGACGGGCTATTCCTCGCTTGGCTATCTGCGCAAGCTGCGCTTCTCAACGATCAAGGTCGACCGCACCTTTGTGCAAGGGGCCTCGCAGGGCAGCAATGAGAGCCTTGCTATCATCAACGCCGTGGTCGCGATGGCGAAAAGCCTGGACATGACAACGACGGCGGAAGGGGTTGAGAGCGTGGAAGAAGCCGAACTCATCCGCAATCTGGGCTGCGACAAGATACAGGGCTTCTATTTCGGGCGTCCGATGTCGAACGAAGAGGCGCGCCGGCTGTTCAAGAGCAACCGCGCGCGCCGCGCTTAGGCGCTGACGAGGCTTTCCACCACGCTTTCAAACAGGCGACGACCATCCGCGCCGCCCAGATCAGGATGCGCGGCGGGCTCTATCGCGCGTTCGGGGTGCGGCATCATACCCAGCACCCGGCCGTTGTCGCTGAGGACCCCGGCAATGTCGCGCTGCGATCCGTTGCAGCTTTCGGTGTAGCGGAAGGCCACGCGCTCTTCGGCTTCCAGCGCATCGAGCATCGCCCCATCGGCGTAGTAATTGCCGTCATGGTGCGCGATCGGCACACGGATCACCTCGCCCTTGGAGAACGCGCTGGTGAAGGGCGAGGCGGTGCTTGCCACTTCGAGTGAGACCGTGCGGCAAAGGAAGGTCTGGCCCGCGTTGCGCATCAAGGCGCCGGGCAGCAACCCGCTTTCGCACAGGACCTGAAAGCCATTGCACACGCCCAGCACTGGCACGCCGCGCTCGGCAGCCTCGATCACAGCGCGCATGATCGGGCTTTTCGCGGCCATCGCTCCAGCGCGCAGATAATCGCCGTAAGAAAAGCCACCCGGAAGCGCGATGAAGTCAAGCCCGGCTGGCAAGTCCGCATCGCCATGCCAGATGCGCTGGGGCGCCGCGCCCGTCACCGCCTCAAGCGCCACCGCCATGTCACGGTCACAGTTTGAGCCGGGGAAGGTGATGACCGCGGATACGAACCCCATCAGGCGGTCTCCGCCTCAAGCGCTGCGATCTCAAAATCCTCGATCACGGTGTTGGCAAGCAGCTTGGTGCACATCGCCTCCAGAGTCTCGCTTGTCGTGCCGTCGGCGACATCCATTTCGATCAGCCGCCCGATGCGCACATCATCGACGCCGTCAAAGCCCATCGCTTCCAGCGAATGGTGCACCGCGCGCCCCTGCGGATCGAGAACACCAGGTTTGAGGCGGACAAGGATGCGGACTTTCATGAGAGCGACTTTCCAATTGAAGGTGGTCTGGCCCCGGCGCTCTAGCTCCATTTGCTCCGACGCGCACCCCGCAAGACCCCAGTTTTGCGCAGGCCCCGCGGGCATGTCGCCCATCGCGCGCGTTTCGCGGGGCGAAAATGTAACCAATTCGCAACAATGGCCTCAAGAACGACACGACAACGCCATTTTCTCGCAGCATTTCCTCCTGCACGCCTCGCTCGAATCGCCCAAATCTGCCAGCGGCTAACGCGTACCATTCATCGTTGCATTCAATAATGAGGGGCCTCTCATGTCACATCGTATACCCGCTGCACGCGCTTTGTGGGCCAGCACCACAGCCATTACCGCCGCCGTTTTCGCCTTTGCCGCGCCTGCCGCAGCGCAGGACACCGAAACCGCGGAAGCCGAAGAGGGCAAGCTGCCCTCGATCATCGTCACCGCGAACCGCCGCGAAGAAAACCTGCAGGACGTTCCGGTCTCGGCCGAAATTCTCGATCAGGACCGCGTTGGCGCGATCTTTTCCGCCGCGGCTGACACCACCGCGCTTGCGGGCTCTGTTCCGGGTCTGAACGTTGAAAGCTCGAACGGGCGCGTCGCGCCGCGCTTTTATATTCGCGGCCTTGGCAACACCGACTTTGACCTTGCGGCATCGCAGCCCGTTTCGGTTCTGCTTGATGACGTCGTGCTTGAAAACGTCACGCTCAAGTCCTTCCCGATCTTCGATGTCGAGCGCGTTGAAGTTCTGCGCGGTCCGCAGGGCACGCTGTTCGGCCGCAACACGCCGGCGGGCATCGTTAAGATCGACACGGTCAAGCCCGGCTTTGAAGACGACGTTCAGGTCGGCCTTAGCTTTGGCTCGCTCGACACCATCTCGGCCAACGCCGCGCTGGGAGGTGGAATTGTCGAAGACAAGCTGGCCTTCCGCGTCTCGACCCAGTTCCAGAGTCGCGGCGACTGGATCGACAACGGCTTCACTGGCGAAGAGAACGTTCTTGGTGGCTACACCGATTTCGCCGTTCGCGGTCAGCTGCTGTTGACGCCGGATGAGGACAAGCGTTTCTCGATGCTGGCTTCGGTCAATTTCCGCGATCTTGACGGCACGTCCACCATCTTCCGCGCCAACGTGCTTGGGCCGGGCGATAACAACCTCAACGAGAATTACGACCGCGACACCGTGTTCTTCGATGCCGGTGGCGGCAACCCGTCGGAATATCAGCAATTCGGCGCTACGTTGAAGATGGATTACGAGTTCGACTTCGCCACGCTGACACAGATCTCGAGCTACTGGGAAAGCGAAGGCTTCTCGCGCGGGGACGTCGATGGCGGTAACCTTGTCACCGGGCCGGGCTTCATTCCCTTCCCCTCGGACACGCAGGATTCGATTGATCTTCAGCAGTTCACCAGCGAGACGCGTCTTGCCTCGAACGGCGATGGCCCACTCAGCTGGCAGGTGGGCACCTTCATCTTCACAAGCGATTTTGACGTGAGCACGGTGGGCTTTACCTTCCCGCCACCCGTCACGGTCAACCACACCAACGACGCCTGGGCCGTGTTTGGGCAGCTGTCCTATCAGCTCAACGAGATGTTCCGCGTGACCGGTGGCCTGCGCTACACGGATGACGAAAAGGACTTTGTCGTCCTTGAAGGCGCCGCGCCGCAGCCGGTTTCGGTGCAGGATGACAACATCGACTGGGATGTAAGCCTGTTCGCCGATGTGTCGACTGACACCAGCGTGTACGCCCGCATCGCCAACGCCTTCCGCGCGCCGACGATCCAGGGCCGCGATGTCGCCTTCTTCGCAGCGCCCAGCGTTGCGGATTCGGAGAACATCACGAGCTACGAAGTGGGCTTCAAGAGCGAGCTGGCTGACAACACGGTGCGCCTCAACGGCGCGGTGTTCTACTACAACGTGCAAGACCCGCAGTTCACCGCGGTGGGCGGCACGGGCAACCTGGTCCAGCTGATCAACGCCAACGAAGGCGAAGCTTACGGCTTCGAACTCGACACCGCGTTCCAGCCAACGCCAGGGCTGCTCTTCACTCTGGGGGTTGCCTATAACGACACGCAGATCAACGACAGCGATCTTGCAGTGGGCGTTTGCGCACAGTGCACCGTGACCGATCCGATCAACGCCGACGGCTTTGCGCTGGTGGATGGCAACCCGTTCCCCAACGCGCCGGAATGGAGCGGGGACTTCACCGCAAGCTACACCGTGCCGGTGGGTGAGAGCGATGAGTTCTTCATCTTCACCGACTGGGTGTATCTGGGAGAAACCAACTTCCTGCTTTACGAAAGCCTCGAGAACAACGCCGACAGCCGCATCGAAGGCGGCCTGCGTGCGGGCTATCGCGGGAATGACGGCCAGTACGAAATCGCGGTCTTTGCTCGCAACATCACCAATGAAGACAACGTCCAGGGCGTCGTTGATTTCAACAACAACACCGCGTTCGTCAACGACCCGCGCGTGATCGGTGTTTCGCTTGGCTTCAGCTACTAAGCCGGGCTAACGGGCCTGCGCTGGCTCCCGCCGCCTGAAAAAGGGGGCGGGGACAGCGTCAGAAAAAAAGCTAAGGGCTGGCAGGAGGTGACCTGCCAGCCCTTTTCGTTTGTCGTCTAGTCCGCGTCGATCTCTTCGCTGGCGGTTTTGGCCTTTGCCTTGGCGATGGCGCTGGGCAGCACCACAAAGGTCGCCGCCTCATCGGGCTGGACATAGGCCACGGCCAACGTCTTCAAATCCTCGACCGTCACAGCGCCCAGCACATCGGGATAAGCGAAGTAGCGATCAATCCTCTCAGGATCGCTTTGCGCGCGCTGAGCCAGCGAGGTGTACCCGCCAAGCCCTTTGAGCGCGTTTTCGTGCCGCTCCAGCAAGGGCTTGCGCGCGCGTTCGATCAGATCGTCCGTGATCCCATCGGCGACAAGCTCCTCCAGCATCGCCGTTATCGCCGCGCGAGCTGTATCAACCTGGCTGTCATCAAGCGAGACGTTGATCGTGATCGTGCCATAGTCGCGGTAATGTCGGCTAAGGCTAACCCTCGCGCCCGGAGAATAGGCCTGGCCCAGTTCCTCGCGGATCGTATCGGTCAGCTCAAGCTGCATCACACGGCCAAGCATTTGCAGCTTCACCGCTTCGTCATAATCGCGATCATCGCGCGCGGGCCAGATCATTTGCAAGAGCGCCTGGTCAGGCTCACCGTCATGCTCGATCACGCGGGTTGACCGGTCCTGCGTAAAGCTGCGGATGCGCGCCGGCTCGCGCGGGCGGAAGCTGTCTTCGCGTTCGGAGAGGGCGCCAAAGGTGCTGGCGACCGCCTTGATCGCGGCCTCTTCGTCGACATCGCCGACAATCGCGATTTCGATGGCCCCGCGGGTCAAGCGATCCCCGATAACCGCTTCGAGCCCGGCGTAATCAAGCGTTTCGTACGCGTCTTTCGCTTGCAAGGTGAAGCGCGGGTCTTCGTCAGACAGCTCTTTGCCCAGCACCGCGCCCAAAGCGCGTGAGGGGGTGGAGGTGAGCGTCTCGAAGAAATTGTCGATCCCTTGGCGGAACCGTTCGACGCCTTCGGGACGATAGCCGGGGTCGGTGATAAGCGCGGTCATCACCTGCAATTGCAACTCCAGATCGCGCGGCGTGGTCGTTGAGCCGAGGCTGAAACTGTCTGTACTCGCTCCAAACCGTAAACCCACGCTGCGCCCGGCCAGAATGGTCGACAGCTCGTCCTGGCTGTGCTCACCCAAGCCGCCCGAGGCGAGCGAGCCCGCGAGGTATACCGCCAGCGGATCCTCGCGCGTGATCATCAAATTGCCGCCATCGATGGCGACGCGCACATTGACGCGATCCTCGCGAACATCCGTCTGTTTGATGTTGAGCCGCGCGCCGTTGCCGAACTGGATCTGGCGCACGCCCAGCTGGGTTTCGACCTCGTCATAGACAATCGGGCTCGGCTCGCCGAAATCGGTGTAGGCGAACTGGATTGCGCCGGTGTCGGTGGGCGCGGCAATGGGAAGCGCCATCGCCTCGGCAAAAGCTGTACGCAGCGCGTCCTCTCCGCCTTCGGGCGGTGTGCGCCCCCGGAACCGGATGAACGGCTCATCAAGCGCGATGCTATCGGCCTTGAGCGTTTCGAACACGATCTGAGGCGTCAGACCGGCTACGTCGCGTTCGAAGATCGCAAGGTTTGCCTCCGGCGTGGTGGGGATCGCATCATCCGAGACGAGCCTCAGCGCCGCGCTGACAAAGGTCGCATTGCTGCGCGTTGCCTTGCCGGACACCGCATTTTCCAGCGCGGTGCGTCCGCGGGCGATCTGTTCGTCAAGCTCGGCTTGAGTGAAGCCGTAGGTCAGCGCCTGGTTCACCTCACGCACGGCCGCGCTCAGGCCCTTGCGCCACTCGCCATCCACGGTTGAGATGGCAATCCCGGTTGTGCGCGCTTCCTCGAACAGGTTTGTGGTGCCGAAGCTTGCTCCGCGAAACGGCGCATCGGCGCTGCGGGCAAGACGAGTGAGGCGTCGGGCAACAATGTTGTAGCCGATCTGTCGGATCAGGTTCTTGCGCCGCAAGCTGCGCGTATCGGGTTCATCGACCCACTCGCCCAGCGCCGTTATCGAGACCCCTTCAGACAGCGCCGGATCGATGAAGATATCTGTTTGTCCCTTGCGGGTGACATCAACCGGACCGATTATCGGTTCATCCGGAGCCGCATCGCCACTCCAGTCGGCGAAATAGGAGCGCAGCCTCGCTTCCATGAGGTCGACCGGATAATCGCCGACAATGATAAGCACCGTATTCTCAGGAACATAGGTGCGTTCGTAGACAGCGCGCAGGTCCTCGGCGGTGGCGGTGGTCAGGACCTCTTCGGTGCCGATCGGCAGGCGATCGATGAAACGCGCACCGGGAGCGAGAAAATCGACCCGGTCCTCGTAATTGCGCAGCTGGAACCCGGCTCTGTCACGCTTTTCCGCAAGGATGACGCCGCGCTCACGGTCCACCGCGTCTTGCGCAATCGTAAGCTCGCTCGCCGTCTCGCGCATCAGCATCAGCGCGGTGTCGAGCAGGTCCTCATCATTGCGCGGCAGGTTGAGCATATAAGTGATCGCATCATAGCCGGTCGAGGCGTTGGTGTCCGCGCCAAAGGCCAGCCCCTCACGCTCAAGCAGCTTGACCATCTCGCCTTCGGGAATGCCGGTGGAGCCGTTGAAGGCCATGTGCTCAAGATAGTGCGAAAGTCCCCTCTCGCTGTCGGTCTCATCCAGCGAGCCGCTGTCAATCCGCATGCGCACCATGGCGGTGCCTTCAGGCGTGGCGTTCTGGCGCAGGATATAGCGCATGCCGTTATCGAGCTGACCAAAGACATAGCCGGGATCGACTTCGACATCGCTGTCTTCAAAGGCCCACACGCTCTTGGGCGTCTCGTTTGTCGGGGCGGCCTCAGCCTCAGCCGCCGGCTCCTGGGCGGCGAGAGACTGAACCAGAGCGGTGTTGGGAAGGACCAGCAAGAGGCTTGCGGTCAGAAGGCGAGAACTGCGAGTGGGGCGAATAATCATGAGGGGACGGGGGCTCTTCGAGGTGTCGTGTCTTTGTCACCTTGGAGCTTAGCCGATTTACGCAAGCTGAAAAGGGCCATGCGCAAGACAGCTCCGCGCCCGCCGGTACAACCCGCAAGTTTCACCGATGAAAAAACCGCTGCGACAAGCGCGCGGGTGGCTTATTTTTTTGGAGGCGTCCCGCGCAGGCGCGACCGGTGGGTGGAGAGGTCCAGCACTTCGCCCGGCTGGCTGTCTTCGCCGTGCAGCAGGCCGAGGCGCCGCGCGACTTCGCGATAGGCCTCTTCCTCGCCGCCCAGGTCGCGGCGGAAGCGGTCCTTGTCGAGCTTTTCTCCGGTCGCCATGTCCCACAGCCGACAACCATCGGGGCTGATCTCATCGGCCAGGATCACGCGGCTGAAGTCGCCATCGTAGAGCCGGCCAAACTCCAGCTTGAAGTCCACCAGGCGGATGTCAATCGCGGCGAACAGGCCGCACAGGAAATCGTTGATCCGGATCGCCATGGAGGAAATGTCGTGCATCTCTTCCTGACTGGCCCAGTTGAAGCAGGCGATGTGTTCCTCAGCGATAAGCGGATCGCCCAGCGAATCGTCCTTGTAGTAGTACTCGATCAGCGTGTGCGGCAGCGGTTCGCCCTCTTCGATGCCCAGCCGTTTGGAAAGCGATCCGGCCGCCACGTTGCGCAACACCACTTCAATCGGGATGATCTCGACCTGGCGCACCAACTGCTCGCGCATGTTGAGGCGGCGGATGAAGTGGGTTGGGATGCCGATATGCGACAGGCGGGTGAACACATGCTCGCTGATGCGATTGTTGATCACGCCCTTGCCGTTGATCGTGCCTTGCTTTTCGGCGTTGAAGGCGGTCGCGTCATCCTTGAAGTACTGGATCAGCGTGCCGGGCTCGGGACCCTCATAAAGGATCTTGGCCTTGCCTTCGTAAAGCTTGGTTCGACGGGACATGCGTGAAGACCCTTTCATCAGCGAATGGTGCCCGGGGGCGGAATCGAACCACCGACACGCGGATTTTCAATCCGCTGCTCTACCCCTGAGCTACCCGGGCATTCGCTGCGGCGACGGTGGTCTGAAAAACGCCACCGGCGAGCAAATGAGAGCGGGCCTATGGCGAAGCTGGGCTCGATTGGCAAGAGGTAAATCCGCGCGCCAGACCTATTCTTGCTCAGACCAGTTTTCGCGCGCGATCTCGTCCGGGCTCGCCGCCTCGCCCGGCACCGCATAGCCATCGCCGAACCATTGCGCCAGGTCGCGATCCTTGCAGCGCTGCGAACAGAAGGGCGCAAAGGTGGGGGTGCGGGGTTTGCCGCAGATCGGGCAGGGTTTGGCAGAGGCGCTGGTCATTGGCTCAGAATTTGCGCGTGCGGCGCTTCGAGCGCAAGGGCGGGATCGGTCTCAATCCGCACCTGTTTGCCGGTTCGCCGGTTCAGCTCTTCAATCCATTGCGGTTTGAGCTTGGCCTTGAGCGCGGGGTGGACGCGCAAGAGCAGGACGGGACCGGACCCTTGCGCGCGTTCGCCCACGCGCAGAGCGTAGCGCGCGCACATCGCAGTACGCGAGGTTGCAAAGCGGTGCAGTAGCGAGGGCCCTTCGAGCCGCGCCACCATTTGCACAAAGCCAAAGCCGTTCATCGCGGTGCGCTCATGCGGCCAATCGCCCAGCGCCTGCGCCAAAGCTTCATCGACCGCGCGCCGATCCGCTTTGGCTTCGATCGTGGGAAAGTCGATGCCGATATTGCCTCCCAGATCAAACAGGCGCAGCGATTGGGTGATCGCCGGGACTGCCGCGAGGGCGAGCGCCTTGGGGTCATCCTCGCCGTCAATATCGATCACGGTCATGGCCGGGGTGACGCTGCACACAATTTCGCCACCAGCAAAAGCGATGCTGCCCGAAGAAGCCGCGTGCCACACCTCTTCCCACAGGCCTGCCTCAAAAGCGGGCACCACTTTAGCGGTGGAAAGAGGGGGGGGCGCGGCCGTCTCAACCTCGGGCAGTGCATCCGTCAGACTGGGCCCATGATAGCGTCCATGCGCGCGCTTGAAGCGGCCCCGCTCAGCGATCGCTGCCCGCGAAATGTGCAGCGCAAAAGAAGCGCCTTCGGTAAGCTCGCGCGGGAGGTGGTCGACGAGCGCCTGCGCTCCGTTTTCAAGTTGTGCAAGGCCGCGCCTTGCGCCCGCCGGCTTTGCAATCAGCTGCGCCATTGCCTTCGTGCCAGCGGTCAACTCGCCCGGCCATTCCAGCTTCGCGGCCACAGCTTCGCCACCGTCGATCAGCAGCGCGCGCCGCTCTCCAATGCCGTCCTCGATCAGCCACTCAGCCAATTTCAAACCCTGCCGATTTGAGCAGCGCGCGCGTTTCGTAAAGCGGCAGGCCCATGATCGAGGAATGGCTCCCGCGGATCCATTGGATCAGCCCCTCGGCCGCGCCCTGTATCGCATAGCCGCCGGCTTTGCCGCGCCATTCCGCGCCCGCCAGATAGGCGTCGATCTCTTCGCGCGAGAGCGGTTTGAACCGCACGGTGTTCTCCGAAAGCCGCGTCTTTATTGTCCCGTCAGGCGCGCGCAGAGCCACGCTGGAGAGCACGGTGTGCCGCCGCCCGGATAGCCGCTCGAGGCATTCTCGCGCTTCCTCAGGCGTCTCGGTCTTGGGCAGGATGCGGCGTCCGGCGGCGACCACCGTATCGCCCGCCAGAACGAAACCGGTCGCGCTGGCAGCGCGCGCTTTCTCTTCGCCCATGCGCAGCGCGTAATCGCGCGGGCGCTCAGCCTTCTGTGGCGTTTCGTCAATATCAGCCGGCTGGACCGCGTCCGGCGTCACCCCAAGGCGCGCCAAGAGGTCGCGCCGGCGGGGCGAGGCAGATGCCAATGTGAGGTGGAGGGCGCTCAAGAAGTCGGCCCCTCGGGCCTATTGCGGGCCGGGACCGCCGCGCCCCGGCATAAAGCGGTAGGTGATGCGCGCCTTGGTGAGATCGTACGGGGTCAGCTCGCACAGCACTTCGTCACCCACCAGCACGCGAATGCGGTTCTTGCGCATCTTGCCAGCGGTGTGTCCCAGCACTTCGTGGCCGTTTTCAAGCTCTACCCGGAACATCGCATTGGGCAGCAGCTCGACGACGCGCCCGCGCATTTCGAGAAGTTCTTCTTTGGCCATGTAATTCCTTAATTCAGTTGCTCACAGAAACGTTCCATCGGTCTGGGCGCGCCGTTTAGCGATGAAGAGAACAAAATGGAAGCCTCGTGCGTTAGGGTCATGAAACCACCTCTCGCAAAAGCGCCCGACCTCTTCCCACATGCGGCGTGCCATCCTGGTGCAAACCGATACACGCTCACCGCTTGCCTGAGCGGGCGGACTGCTGAAAAGGCCTCTTGATGAACACCTTCTCCACCATGCGCCTTTCGCTGCTTGCGGGTGTGGGGCTGTGCGCACTGGGTTTTGTGGCCAAAGCCGAGCCACTGCACGCGCGCGGCGCTGGGGCCAAAGCGCCAGAGGCTCAGAGTGTCCCCGACGAGAACGCCGCGGTCTCTCCTCGAGCTCAGGATGAAACGGACACCGAATTTGGTGCGGATAGCGGTGGAGGACCGGGCAGCGACTTTGCGCAAGGCGAAGATGGCAGTCAGATCGTGGTCCAGGGCACGCGCCTGCGCGGCCAGCTTGATGTCGAACAGGCGCCTATCCTTGAACTGAGCGAAGCGGATATTGCCGCGGAAGGCGTGGCCTCGATCGCCGATCTGGTGACGCAAATTCAGAACCAGACCGGCTCGGCGCGCGGTCGCGGCGGGGGCGGGCGCCCCGTCATTCTGGTGAACGGCATACGCCCCGGCAGCTTTCGTGAGCTGTTTCAATACCCGCCCGAAGCGCTCGCCAAGGTCGAAGTGTTTCCCGAAGAAGTCGCTCAGCGCTTTGGCTTTCCGCCCGATCGCCGGGTGGTGAACCTGATCCTCAAGGAAAACTACGCCAGCCGCGAGGTGGAGCTCGAATTTGAAGGCCCCGCGCGCGGCGGCCAATTCGTGAACGAGCAGGAGTTCGGCTATCTCCAGATCGCCAATGGCGGACGGATCAATTTCAACTTTACCGCGCAAGACGCCTCGCTTCTGACCGAAGATGAGCGCGATATCATCCAGACCGAGGGATCAACCTCGGATCTCGCAACCGATCCCTCGCAGGCCGAGTTTCGCAGCCTTCGTTCCGACACGCGCTCGCTCGAAGCCAATCTGAGCTGGGCCAAGGCTTATCTCGACAGCGGTCTGTCGGTCTCGGCCAACGCCAATTACCAGCGCAGCGACAGCCGTTCGATCAACGGGCTCAACACGGTCACGCTCACCGATGCCTCGGGCGAGAGCCTGACGCGCACCTTTGGCGAGGAGACCCCGCTTACTTCGACGCGCGCGGAGGATTTTGCGCAAGTTTCCGGATCGCTGAGCAAAAGCGTTAACGCCTTCCGCCTCACCAGCACGTTCAACGGCAGTTATTCCGAGCTTGAGCAGATCATTGATCGGCAATTCGACACAAGCGATTTGGAGCAGGCCGCGCTTGACGGAACGCTCGCGATTGATGGGGACTTGCCGAGCGCTGTCGATGGTGGGTTTGACACGGCCAATACGCGCGCCATCAGCGCGACCAATCTCAACACCTTGCGCGGGCCCGTGGCGCAGCTTCCGGGCGGCGAAGTGCTGGCGACCTTCGACATCGGTTATGAATGGTCCAACGTCGAGGCGAGCGACACGCGCGGCAGCCTTCCGGTGGATTTGACGCGCGGCGATTTGACGACGGGCGCGAATATCGTGATCCCGATCACCAGCCGCCGCAACGGCTTTGCCGACGCGCTGGGCAGCTTCACGCTCAATGCGCAAGTGGGCTTGCAGGAGCTTTCGGATTTCGGGACATTGGGTGACTATAACGCGTCGCTGAACTGGTCCCCGTTCGACAGTCTGGACCTGTCGGCGACCTATGTCTTTCGCGAGGTGGCTCCGGGCCTGAGGCAATTGGGTGATCCGCAAGTCGTCCAGCCTAACGTACCGGTGTTCGACTTCGTCAATGGGGAAACGGTGCTGGCCGAGGTGACGAGCGGCGGCAATCCCGACCTGCTCGCGCAGACACAGAAGGACTGGAAGTTCGCGGCCAATTGGGAACTGCCTTTTGCCAGCGGCTTGCGCTTTACGGTCGAATACATCCGCAACCGCTCCGATGATGTGACCAACGCCTTCCCGCAGGTGACCGAGCAAATCGAGGCCGCTTTCCCCGACCGGATCACGCGCGATGAGTTCGGCACTCTTGTCGCGGTTGACAGCCGACCGGTGAACTTTGCGGAGACGCGCGCGGATCGCCTGCAATTTCGCCTCTCGGCGCGCGGCGGTTTTGGCCAGAGCGCAAGCGGCGGGCGTGGTGGTCCGCCCGGTGGTCGCTCCAGTGGCCGTGGTGGACCTCCGGGCGCAAGTGGGCGTCCCAGCGGTCCTCCGGCCTCAGCGCCCAGTGCAAGCGAAGCTTCGAGCGCACCGCAAGCGGCAGCAGCCAGCGCGCGTCCAGCGGCGGGCGCAGGCGGGCCGCCTTCGGGTGAGCGGCGCGCGGGCTTCATGGCCTTGCGAGAGCGCGTGTGCGCCGATGACGGGCTCGATTTCCTGAAACGCCTGATCACCGCTGCGCAAAACGGCGAGGATGTGTCCTCGCTTGCACCCGGTCTGCCGCCTCAGGCGATTGATCGGATTATTGCGCGCGCAGGCAGTGCGGATGGCGAGATCACCGATGAGCAGCTTGCCATGGTCCGCACGCGTCTGTGTTCAATGGAGCCGGGCCAGATGCGCCGGCCGGGCGGAGCTCCGCCTGCGCCGGGGCAAATGGCTGCGGGAAGACCGCCAGCAGCAAGCCAAGGCGGTGCTGGCCGTCCGGCTGGACCTCGGCCTAACTCAGAGCAAATGGCGGCGATGCAGGCGCGGCTGTGCGGCGAGGGCGGACTGGCCGAAATGCGAAAGCTTGTCGCCATGATTGAGCGAGGCGAAGATGTTTCCGCGATTGTGCCCGGCATGGATCCCTCCTTCCTAAAGTTTGGCCTTGAGCGGATGCGGGCTGAGAACAACGGGACGATCCCAGATCAGGCGCTTGAATCGATCCGTGGTCGCATCTGTGCAGCGGGCGGGAACGCCAGAGCAAACACTGCAGGAGCCAGTGGCGGATCGGGAGCCCCTTCGGCCGGTGGTCAGCCCGGTGGTCGACCAGGCGGCGGCCCGGCCTTCAACCCGCTGGCGCGTGGGGGCGGCGGCGGCTGGCGCTATTTTGCCAATCTCACCCACACGATCGAGCTGCAGAACGAGATCCTGATCGCGCAGGGCGTCGATGTCCTCGACCAGCTCGACGGCGACGCGACCAGCGCTTTCGGCTTCCCGCGCCATTCCTCAAGGCTGGAAGCGGGGCTGTTCGGCAACGGCATCGGCTTCCGTCTTTCCGGGAGCTACACCGGGGAAACGCGGCTCGACGGATCGGATACCGGCGGCAGCGGCGATCTGTTCTTTGACGATCTGGCGACCTTCGACATCCGCATCTTCGGCAATATTGACCAGATCACCGGCGGCACAAGCCCGGCGCTCAAGAACCTGCGCGTCTCTTTGAGGATGGACAACATCTTCGACGGCCAACGCGCCGTGCGCGACGCAAACGGCGAGACCCCGATCAATTACCAGCCCTTCGTGATCGATCCGATCGGCCGGTTTGTCGGGATCGACATCCGCAAGCTGTTCTAAGTCATCCCTGAGCCTTGGCGCGCTGTACCAGCTCGGCGCGTTACCCGCTGAGCTTGGGGTACATCCAGCTTTGCGCGGGCGAGGGGGCGAACGGGGTCCATTCGCCTTCGGCCTGCGCCAGACGGTCTGCAATGGCGATCATCACGGATGGGTTGACGCCAAGCCCGCAATGGCTGGCGAAGACGCGGATGTTTTCGCTTGGGGTACCGTTTGTCTTTGCCGGGTCCTGCACGCTGCCGCGCCAATGGACCACGCCATCCGTCTTGGTCAGGACCGAGGTCGTGGGCACAGGCGGCGCGATGTCGAGGCCGCGGAACTGGCCGTTGCGCACGCGGTCGGGCTCATCGCCGTTGAAGAACTTGAACAGCCGCGCTGCGTTGGTATGCGCGCGGTCATCGGTGATCGGGCTGCCAAGGCTTATCACCAGGCGCACCTTTTCGGGCTGCAATTTCGCCAGTTCGCGCGCGAGCACACCGCCAAGGCTCCAGCCGATGAGCGAAACCTTGCGCCCGCTCTCTTCGAACAGGCGATCAAGCTGGTCCTCCAGTTTGGCGATCAGCTCTTCGTTGACGCGCACATTGCGGCCTGAATCCCACCCATGCGCGTCATAGCCAAGGCTGCGCAACAGGCCGCGCATCGGGATCGTGGAGCTGTTGGTCGCCATAAAGCCGGGCAGCGTCATCACCGAGTGGCCATCGCCTTGCGGCAGGCCCGTCATGAAGGGGCGCGCGGCGTAGAACGAGGCGAGCTCGAACATCGCGCGGCCCTCGGACAGGGTCCAGATACGGTTGGGCGGCTTGGGAAGCTGCGTCGGCATCTCCCGGTCCAGCTTGCCATCATCGACGATGATGCTGCCGGGCATTGGATGCAAACGGGGCTGAAGGGGGACTTTGGGAGCCATGCTCGCCATTACTTGCTCTCCTCGGTGATACGCGCCGCCGAAGCTTTAGCGGGTCTGCGCTTGGCTGTCTTGGCCGGGGCCGTTTTAGCCGAGGCCATTTTAGCCGGGCGCGCTTGGGTGGAGGCCGTGGATCCCTTCCTGGCCGGTTTGGTTGCGGTGGTCTTAGCCGCGCCTGCCTTCTTGGCGGCGGGTTTCTTGGCCGGTGCCTTGGTCGCCGGCTTTGCAGCGGGTTTAACGGGGGGCTTAGCAGCGGGCATAGCGGCGGGTTTCGCAGCGGCTGCAGCGGGCGCTTGGCTGGCAACAGCCTTGGCCGCCGCCAGCAGATCCTCGAAGCTTTCCTGCAGGCATTCGGAATAGAACTGCGGATCGGGCATGATGTCGCGGCAAGCGGTGAAACTGATATAGGCCTCATCAACATAGGACTGGACGACATGCGCCAGGCCCAATCCATCGGTGAGGCAGATCAGCGAAAGCGCCATACTCTCAAGCCGCGCGCTGGATGAATAGATGTGCACGGGCGGGCCGGGCACATTGGTCACCACCGTGTTGAACGGCATCGCCCGGTGCGCCAGGCTCACGCGGCTGAACAATTGGGCTCCCAGCGCCATGTAAAGCAGCGGGTTGACCTTGCTCACCTCGGTCATGGTGCGCGCGCCGATGGCGTTGGTCATCGCCTTGGAATTGCTGGTTTGGTTGTAAACATAGGCAAGCCGCTCCGCCGGGTCGGCGAGATGCGTGCCCAGCGGGGCGACCATGGCAGAGACCTGATTGCCCATATTGCCCTTCTCGCCATCCGCGCGCACCGAGATGGGCGCCATCGCGGTCATGGTCGATTTGGGCAGGTCGTCCTTGGCGGTCAGGTACTTGTTGAGCGCTCCGCCGATCACGGCAATCGCAACATCGTTCACCTTGGCCTCGGGAACAAGCGCTCGGATCGACTTGAATTCCTTCAAGTCAAACGTGCGCCCTTCCACCACACGGTGCGGCGAAATGGTGCGGTTAAAGCGCGTGCGGGGCGGGACCATGTCGCTGGTGATCTTGAATTCGCGCGCGATGAGGCCCTTGATCGCGCTGGCGACGCCCGGAATGCTCTGCGCGGCGACCTGCGCCTGGCGCAGCGGGTTGAGCAGGGAATTGATATACGACTTGCCCAAAAGCTCGACCGGGCCGGGGATCTTCTCCGGCTTCCAGGTGTCGGGCTTGTTAGGGGGCGGGGTGTTGGGCGCTAGCGTGTGCAGCGCTTCCATCAGGTCAATCCCGCTCATCCCGTCAATCGCGGCGTGGTGGACCTTGGTGACGAAGGCAAAGCATCCGGGCGGATAGCCCTCAACCGCGTCGAGACCCTCGACCACGGTAAACTCCCAAGGCGGGCGGTTGAGATCGAGCGGGCGCGCGTGAACGCGCGCGGCCTGGATGCACAATTGCCGCCAGTCGCCGGGCTTTGGCAAAGCGACGTGGCGCACATGGTATTCCAGATCGAAATCCGGGTCTTCGATCCAATAGGGATAGTCGAGATCAAACGGCACCCGCACCAGACGTTGGCGCATGGTCTTGGATAGCTGCATACGCGAGCGGAAAAAGTCGAGGATGTCTTTGAACCGGACAAAGCCGCCGGGCGCAGTCTCCGGATTATAGATCAGGACACTGCCGATATGCATCGGCGAATTCGGCGATTCCATCGCGACAAACGAGGAATCCATGCCTTGCAATTGCTGCAAAATGCTCTCCTATCCCGGCCCACGCGCTTCTTTTGAGCTTTGGCCAGCAAGAGGTAGGGGCGTTTTCGTTACGAAACAAGTTGACGCAAGGGGCAGGTCGAAAAGCGCCCACACCCGCGCGCGCACGATCGTTACGCCGCCGCCTTGTCGCTGCGCCACAGATCACCGGCCGCAAGGCTGCGCGTCGGCGCGAAGCCGGCGAGCACCAGAAGTCCTGCCAAGATCCCGAGATTCTTGATGAAATTCTGCGTCTCACGCTCGACCATCGCCTCACCCACGTTCCAGAAATCGTGGAGAAGTCCGTTCACCAGCAGGACGTAAATGACAAAACCAAAAGCCACGAGCTTCACGTGGCGCCCGCTGATAAGCAGCAGCCCGCCGATGATATTGGTGATCGCGGCTATCCACATAAGCGGCGCGGCAAAGGCGATATTGTGGCTTTCCATATAGGTAATGGTTGGCTCGGGTGCGGCGACCTTCATCAGGCCGGGCAGCAGAAAATAGAGACCCAGCAGGATGCGACCGATCGTAACACTGATATTCGACATGATCTTCCCCTCAACTCATGGCGCTTGGTGAGGCATTGAGCGCCTGACCGCAAGCCACCCCGCTCGCCCAGGCCCATTGGAAGTTGTAGCCGCCAAGCCAGCCGGTGACGTCCACCGCTTCTCCGATGGCGTAGAGGCCCGGCACGCGCTTGGCCTGCAGCGTCTGCGAGGAAAGCTCGGCGGTGGAAATGCCGCCTATCGTAACTTCGGCTTTGGCAAAGCCTTCCGTGCCGTTGGGGGTAAAGCGCCATTTGGCAAGACGCTCCATCGCTGCGCGCAGCGCCTTATCCGAAGTGTTGCCAAGCTCGCTCTCGATCCCGAGCTTGTCCGAAAGCGCATCGGCCAGCCGGTCGGGTAAGTGCTCACGCAGCGCGGATCGCACGCTGGCGCGCGGCCGGTCACGCTTGGCGGCGAGCAGCCAGTCGCTCGTCGCGGCGGGGAGAAAGGCGATCGCGATCTCCTCACCCGGCTTCCAGTAGGAGGAAACTTGCAGGATTGCAGGGCCCGAAAGCCCCTTGTGCGTGAACAAAGCGGCTTCCTCAAAGCTGGTTTTGCCAGCCCACGCGCGAACGGGAGCCGAAACGCCGGAAAGCTCGCGAAACAGCACATCCTCGCCGCCCAAGGTAAGCGGGACAAGCGCCGGGCGCGGCTCCACCACCTTAAGCCCAAACTGCCGCGCGAGGGTGTAGGCAAAATCGCTCGCGCCCATTTTGGGTATCGAAGGCCCGCCGGTGGCGATCACCAGAGCGGGCGCGGTGTAGCTTTCGCCGCTGGCTGAAACCGCGAAATCCGCGCCCTCCTTCACCACCGCGCTGACATCGGCATCGCAGACCACATCCACGCCCGGCCCGCATTCTTCGAGGAGCATCGCCACGATCTGCTTGGCCGAGCCATCGCAGAACAGCTGACCCAGCGTCTTTTCGTGCCAGGCAATGCCGTGTTTCTCGACCAGCGCGATGAAATCGGCGGGCGTGTAGCGGGCGAGCGCGGACTTGGCGAAATGCGGATTGGCGGAGAGGAAATTGGCTGGCCCAGCGCCCAGATTGGTGAAGTTGCAGCGTCCGCCGCCCGAGATCAGGATTTTCTTGCCCGGTTTCTCGGCCCTTTCGAGCACCGCGACCTTGAGGCCCCGCTGCCCGGCGACCGCGGCGCACATCAGGCCCGCTGCGCCGGCACCCAGAATGATGACATCATAGCTTTTCACGAAGGCGGCGATAGAGGCCCGCGCGCGCATTGCCAACGCGCCCTTGCAATCCCTATTGAAACAGCATGTCGAAGACCAAGGCCGGCACTCCCCATGATCCTCGCGGCGCTGAGCGGTTCAACGAAGCCGGCGCGGCGCAAACGGTCGCGTCCGCTCAGCCCAATCTTGAAGTGGGCGTGCAGGCGATCCGAGACACCGTCGCGACCTTAAAGCCGGTGCCCGGTGTCTACCGCATGTGTGACGCGCGCGGCGATGTGCTCTATGTGGGCAAGGCGCGCAGCCTGAAGGCGCGGGTGGCGAACTACACACAGGTCAACGGGCTGACGAACCGTTTGCAGCGCATGGTCTCGCAATGCCGCAGCATGGAGATCGTCACCACAAATTCCGAGGCCGAAGCGCTGCTTCTGGAAGCGCAGCTGATCAAGCGTTTTCGCCCACCTTTCAATGTCTTGTTGAGGGATGATAAGAGCTTTCCTTTCATCCTGCTGCGCGCCGACCATGAATTTCCGCGCATCCACAAACATCGCGGTGCGCGCCGGGCGAAGGGCAATTACTATGGTCCCTTCGCCAGCGCGGGCAGCGTCAACACGACCCTGAACGCGTTGCAAAAGCTGTTCCTCTTGCGAAGCTGCACCGACAGTTTCTTCAACAATCGCGACCGGCCCTGCCTGCTCTACCAGATCAAGCGCTGCTCAGCCCCGTGCGTCGGGCGGATCGATGAAGAGGGGTATGACGCGCTGGTCCGCCAAGCGAAGGATTTTCTCGCCGGGCGCTCGTCACAGGTGCAGGCCGACCTTGAAAAGCAGATGGCCAAGGCCGCCGAAGAGCTCGACTTTGAGACCGCCGCGATCCTGCGCGATCGCCTGCGTGCAGCGACATTTATTCAGGGCTCACAGGCGATCAATGCGAGCGCTTTGGGTGATGCCGATGTCTTCGCGCTGGCGAGCAAAGGCGGGCATGTCGGCGTGCAGGCCTTTTTCATTCGCGGCGGGCAGAACTGGGGCCACCGCGCCTTCTTTCCCAGCCACACCAAGGACGTGGACGAGGACCAGATCCTCGCCAATGTCATGCTGCAATTCTACGAGGAAGTGCCGCCGCCGCCTGCGATATTGGTGGACCGCGACCTGCCCGAGCGCGAATTGATCGAGGCCGCGCTTGGCGCAGTGGCGGGCAAGAAGGTGAGCATCTCGATCCCCCAGCGCGGCGATCGGCGCAAACTGCTTGGTCAGGCGCAGCGCAACGCTGTCGAAGCGCTCGAGCGGCGGCTGGCGGAACGGGGCACCAAGGCGAAGGTCCACCGCGAGCTGGCGGAATTCCTTGAACTGAGCGAGGCGCCCGAGCGCATCGAGATCTACGACAACAGCCATATTCAGGGCGCCAAGGCGGTGGGCGCGATGGTGGTCGCCAGCCCGGAAGGCTTTGAAAAGTCGCAATATCGCAAGTTCAACATCCGCGAAGCGCAAACCAATGACGATTTCGGCATGATGCGCGAGGTGATGGAGCGCCGCTTTCGCAAATTTGCCGAAAGGGGCGAAGGGGACGACGGATCAGGGCCTGCCGAGCCGCCCGCCGGCAAGCGGGGTCATGAAACCGTGCTCCCCGATCTGCTCTTGATCGACGGCGGCAAGGGCCAGGTCTCAAGCGTCATGAGCGTGCTTGAGGAATATGGTCTGGCGGACGAATTTGCGGTGGTCGGCATCGCCAAGGGCCCGCATCACGGGCGCGAAGGGCGCGAGGTGTTCCACTTCCCCGACGGGCGCGAAAAGACGCTGCCGACCAACTCCCCGGTCCTGTTTTACGCCCAGCGGTTGCGTGATGAAGTGCATCGCTATGTCATCGGTGCGCACCGGGCCAAGCGCTCCAAGGCGATCACAGCCAGCCCGCTTGACGAGATCCCCGGCATTGGCCCGGCCCGCAAGCGCGCGTTGCTTTTGCATTTCGGCACCGCGAGCAAGGTCCGCGCCGCCGCGCTCGAAGACCTCCAGCGCGCGCCCGGCGTAAGTGCCAAGGTCGCCCGGCAGGTGTACGATTTCTACCACGCGTCAAGTTAGCCAAAACGCCTGAGAATCCGCCATTTTTGGGAAAATCGTGTGTTTTGAAGCACCTGCTTCCACACCCGATGTTTACCTTACTCGCCTATCCCATGTGTGTGTTGAGGAACGCATAGTGTTGGATGCTGCAAGAAAGCTTTGGGCGACGCCGCGCGTGCGCCACTGCGTGATCGCGATCGCGCTGGCGACGCTGACCGCGTTGCTTACCTTGCTGCGCCCGGTCGACATCACGGTCTGGTCGCTTCAGTCCAAGCTCTTTGCCCAGCGTCCAAGCGGCACGATCGTGCTCGTCATTGATGAGGAGGGTGCGGCCAACAATTCGCTGACAACCGCGAACACGCTGCTGCTTGCCACGCTCGAAAACCTCGAGGAAGCCGGCGCCAGCCGGATCGTGATCGACACGCCCCTGCGCACCAGCGGCAGTCCCGATACCGATGCGCAGCTGAAAGCGAAAATTCGCGCGATGAACGACCGCGTGGTGATCGCCAAGCCGGTCGATCCCGCCATTCTCGAGAACGGGGTGCGCGATCCCAACGCGACCGCTTTTGATGACCTGGCGCCGCAAGCAAGCAGCGACTTGCTCGTCGACTTCCTCGACTTTGTCTGGGCGATTGAGCCGAACTATTCGTCGGGCGCCGAGACTTATCCGGCCCTTTGGCGGGTGCTCGCCTCCGCGGACGAGAGCCAGGGTTGGATTTATCCCGATTACGGCCTCAAGCCTGACGCTCTGCCATCGGTTTCGATATCCGATCTCGCCAGCGGGGATCCCACCGCGATGGCCCGCGTGCGCGCCAAGCAGGTGGTGATCTCGAGCCTCAACGGCGATGAGCGCGTCCTGCAGTCGCCCGACAGCCAGCAGCGCAACATCTCCTCAGCGCACGTCCATGCGGTCGCCGCGGAGACCGCGTTGCGCGGGGGCGGATCGTTCCTGGCTGTGTGGTGGACGGTGCCGCTGTGCGGCCTTGTTCTGCTTGTTCTGGTCTGCTCGCCGCTTAGCCGGCGTGAGCGGCGCATCGCCTACGGCTTGTGGAGCGCGGGCTTTGTGGGCGTGTTCGTGGTGGCGGCCTCGCTTGGTCACCGGGTGATGCTGGCCGATCCGATGCTCCTGGCGCTGGCCTTTGCGCTGATGCGGGGGAGCGCGAATTACCGCCAGCGCTATCTCTATATTGACGCGCAAAGCCGCTTGCCCAATTTCACCGCATTCCGCCGCCACCTCGAGGCGCAAGGCGCGCTGGCCGATCACGTGGTCGTGATCGTCAAGGTCGCTCGGCTTGACGCGATCTTCGCCACCCTGAAAGACAGCGAGCAGGGCGAATATCTGCGCCAGGTGGCGAGCCGTTTGTCGCTGGGCGAGGCGGGGGCGAATGTCTTCCACGATGGCGGCAAATATCTGGGCATGGTGTTTGCGCGTTCCGACTATCCCGACTTGCAAAGCCACCTCGAAGGCCTGCGCGCGATTGCCTCTCAGGCCGTGATGGTGGGCGACACGCCAATCGATGTGGCGATCACCATCGGGGTGGACCAGTCGGATGAGGGCGATGTCTCGAACCGCATCAGTTCCGCCATCGCCGCGGCTGACCAGGCGCGCGAGGCTTATCGCCCCGTCTTCATCATCTCCGACTTCCAGGCCGACAGCGAGGAATGGGACCACTCGCTCCAGTCGCGGCTTGAGAACGCGTTGTCAGAAAACCGCATTTCGGTGAAGCTTCAGCCCAAGGTTGACATGCAATCGGGCCTGTTCGTTGGCGCCGAGGCGCTGGCGCGCTGGACCGATCAGCAGCGCGGCGAGATCCCTCCTGTGCGCTTCATCATCCAGTGCGAGAGGGCCGGGCGGCTCGATGATCTCACCAAGCGCGTGATGGAAAAGAGCATGCGCGCCTCGATCGAGCTAGAGCAACGCAAGCTGCCGTCCAAGGTTTCGGTCAACGTCTCCGCGATCCAGTTTGTCGACAGCCGGATTGTCGACCTTGTGGAAATGGCGCTGAGCGCGACCGACGCGGACCCCCGGAACATCATGATCGAGGTCACCGAGACCGCGCGCGTCGAAAACCTGGTGCGTGCGCGCGCGATCATGGAAGAGATCAAGGCGTTGGGCATCGACTTTTCGATCGACGATTTTGGCGTGGGCAGCGGCAATCTCGACGCGCTCTACGGCCTGCCGTTTGACGAGATGAAGATCGACCGCATGTTCGCCAACGAAGTGGCGCGGTGCGATCGCGCGCGCGCAGTGGTGGCCTCGTTGCTTGATCTGTCGCGCGCCTTTGGCATTCGCAGCGTGGTTGAAGGGATCGATCACCTCAACACATTCGAGGCGCTGCGCGATATGGGCGGCGACCTTGCGCAGGGCTTTTGCATTGCCCGGCCTCAGACCCTTCCGCTCTTGTGTGAAACCCTAAAGCTCCAGGCAACGAGCCAGCTGAGGAGGGCGACTTAAGGGTTAATACTTTACAAACTCGAATGCTTAAGATAGTCCTAACGGGTGTTCAAAACCTAAGGAGCTTCGCTATGCGTTCGATCTGGGACTGGGTATTCGGCTGAGCCGACCCGTACAAAAACGAGTTGAAAAGGGCCTCGCATTGCGGGGCCCTTTTTCGTTTTTGCCTTGTTTTTCAATGAGTTTTAGCGGTCTTTGGATGGGCCGCGCGCGCGTGTGTGGGCCCGCAGAGTGAGGGGGTGAGCGCTCTTGCTGCGCCGGATCAAACCCGGAACACGAACGGTCCGAAACCGCCCCCAAAATGGCCGAATCGGTTTACATATTAAGGATTGAAGCGCGCATCCACGCCCGGGCCCACGCCCGGGCCTGGGTGTTGGTGTTGGGATTAGGCCCGGCGCGAAGCCAGCCCGCCCCGCTTGCAGCGCGCACGAATAACCCCGCCACGCAGGCTTTTGCGCATGGCGGGGTGCTTGGTCCGCAGGCCCCTAGAGGGGCGGGTTGGGAAAAAGCTTAGTTCGGGTAGATCCAGGCCGTGCCGCGCGCCAGGTTCTCGCTCGCGAAGGCCCAGTTCAGCTTTCCGTCGACAACCGCATCAAGATAGGCCGGGCGCTTGTTCTGGTGATCGATGTAATAGGCGTGCTCCCACACATCGATGACCAGCAGCGGGTTGAAGCCGCTGTCCGCCAGCGTGTCGCCGTCATGCGTTTCTTCGATGGAAAGCGCGCCGCCCTTTTCCGCCAGCCACACCCAGCCGCTCGCAAAGTGGCCCGCGCCGCGCGCCTTCAACTGCGCCTTCAACTCATCCATCGAGCCAAAGGCTTCGTCGATCTTGGCGGCGAGTTCGGCGGAAGGAGCGGTGTCCTCGTTGCTCATTGAGAGCCAGTAGAAGCCGTGGTTGTAGGTTTGCGCGGCGTTGTTGAAGAGGCCCTGATTGCTTCCACGCGCGTCCGCCACGATCGCTTCGAGCGCGGCCTCGGCGTGGGGGGTGCCGTCAATCGCGGCGTTCATCTTGTCGATATAGGTCTGGTGGTGCTTGCCGTGGTGAAACGAGAGCGTCTCGGCCGAGATCGCCGGAGCCAGGTCGCCATAGGGAAGGTCGATAAGGTTGAAAGCCATGGGTTGTGCCTTTTTGCTTGGGAAATTCCGGTATCCCCATAGCAATGCGTGACCCAAACAAAAGTTGCATTTTTCCTCTCGCCGCTGGACCTTGGGCCCGGATGGCGCTGGCACGGGCCCCCGCCACGATGCGATGCGGGCCTATTGCGCGGCGTTGCCCGCCCCTCGGGGTGGACAAAGAGGACATTCGCGGCGCTCGCAAGAAATTGTATCAGGTATGGACGCATTTTACTTTGGTATATTGTATTTGTTGGCCAACACGTTGTAACGATATGTCGTGTTTGGCTTTCGTTTCTTTCGGTTACCGGACGATACTATGGGTCCGCGTATTCCGTTTAAGAGCCTGGCTCTTTTTCGGAAGGTGCGGCGCGTGCAGCGTGGAGACATCCTGCTGGTCGACTATCCAGAGCGCGGATTGCTTGTGCGGCGCGTCTCGGCGGTTGGCAAAAATGGCGGCGTGGGCCTGCGTGGGAGCCGAAAGTCCGCGAGCCCAAGCCAGCGGCTTGCCAATGTCGATCCCGATCGGGTGCGCGGCAAGCTTGCGCTAACGATCAAATGGGCGCGCTTCCTCCCCTATTTCGGGCCGCCCCTGCCGGTTGAACTGCCGGTTGAACCCACGCCCGAGAGCGCGCAGCCAGACGATACGCCCGCGCCAGCTTCGGACCCGGCGCGCTCTTCCTGAGGCGGCGTGTTCGCCCCTGATCTGAGGTTCAGAGCAACGCGGCGACGCGCCCCGCCTCACCCTGTCGCGCGCGCAAAGGCGGCGTCCGCGCGCAGCTGATCGTGCTCGACCCATGTGGAGTGGACCCCGCTTGAAATCTTGTGCGGCAGTGCGGCGCGGCAGATCGGGCCTTTGGTCACGTCGCTTGCGTCAAGGATCGCCAGTTGCGAGGTGCCCGTGTTCTCATCGATCAGGAAGGTGACAAGGTAGCCATCGTCTTCGCGTCCTGTCTGTCCTGCCGCTGCGCTGCTTGAGGACGTTTTTGTCTGTCCTACCGCTTCGCTACTTGAGGACCTGCGGGGCACCATCGGGCTTTCGCTGGCAAACACGCCTTCGGGCAAGGTGTAGACCTGTTCCTCGCCTGTCTCGCTGTCGTGGCGGACATAGCCGTTGAACAGAAACCAGCCCGGCTTGCTCGTCGTGTGCCAGGTGTAGCGGTTGGGGCGCATCATATAGCTGGGGTTGATCATCCCAAATTCGACAACCCGATCCGAGAGCCGCTCTTCGCGGGTCTCGCCGGTTGCAAGATTGAAGCGCCAGCGGTGGAAGCGGCACTGGAACGAATGCTCGTCCACATAGGCCATCATGTGGCTGTATTCGCCCGCTTCCTCGATCGGGTCAGGCATGGGCTTGTCCTGGTAATAGCCCTCCAGCACCACCTCATCGCCATCAGGACCGGTGGTCTCATAGGCGTTGGTCCAGTGCAGCACATAGGTCGGTGAGGCTTCGAACCAGCGAATATCCTCTCGTGCCCCATGGCGAGGGATTAGCGCAAACCGCGTGGGCACGCCTTCATGAATGCGAGCTGCGTGGATGTTGCGCTCCAGCAGCTTTGCATCCCAGAACAGCGGCATATCGTTGAGGATCGAGAAATTCTTCGTGATCGCCATATCATGCGGCAGGCGCGGGCCGGGCAGCGGGATCGGCACGTAGTGCACAAGGCGCCCCGCGCGATCGACCACGCCGTAATGCATGAAGGGCGCGTGCTTGGAATAGTTGAAGAACATGCATTCGCCCGTCGCTTCATCCACCTTGGGATGCGCTGAGACGCCATCAAGCGGCCCCCACGGCGCCTTGCCAAGCGTCTCCAGCGTCAACGGGTCGATCATCCACGCCTCGCCGCATTGGTAGAGCGTGGCGTAGGCCACGCCGGCGTGGACGATGATGTCCGTGGACCCGGTGTCCTTCAGCCCGCCATGCGCACCAAAGCCCGGGCGCCTCGAAGTGCCGTGAGGGTCCATCAGCCCGCCCCAAAGCCCTTCGCCCGCGATTTGCTCGGCTTCAAAACAGGCCGTGCGCACGAAGCGGTTGCGGTAGCTCGCCTTGCCGCCGGACAGGCTGACCTGGTGGATCATCGCATCGCCATCAAACGGGTGATGCCGGCCAAGCGGCTGGTGCACCGGGTTTTCGGTGTTGCGCAGATAGACCCCGTCAATATCCGCCGGGATTTCGCCTTCGATCACCTCCAGCTCTTCGACATCCACCTCTTCGTGGCACGGCGTCCAAGCGCCGGACAGATAGGGGTGGTTGCTGGGCTTCAGGCTGGTCTTGACCGGCGGCTGACGTGTGATTTGCATGGGTTTTGCCTCTCTCTCCGCGTGTCAGACTACCGTTTCGCCCGCACAAGGAAAGCCCTTGGCGAAATTTGACTTTGGTCAAAGACGAAGCCGCGACCCCGGCCCACAGTCTCTTCCCATACCGGGGAAGGCCAAAGGAGGGCCAGAGCGATGAAATCGATTCTACTGCATATCGGTGGCGACAGCTGCCTGGACGCCCGCATGCAGGTCGCTCTGGACATTGCGCGCGCCACAAACGGCCACATCACCTGCCTTCAGGCGGTGAGCTACGAGGTCTTCGCGCCGGGCGACTTTTACGGCTCGGCGATGGCGGCGGCGATGCCGCGCATTCGCGAAGCGGCCGAAGCGCTGCGCGAAAAGATCGAGCGCGACCTTGCGAACGAGGATGTCTCTTGGGAGTGGCAGTTCTTCAGCGGCATGGCCGAGACCCATCTGCTCGAACAATCCGCGCTGCATGACATTATCCTGGTCGGCCCCAACGATATTGGCGCCGATGGCACGCAGCTTCCCTCCAGCATGGCGGGCGATCTGGCGATCAAGGCGCCGGTCCCGGTTATGGTTGTGCCGGGCCATGTGAGCAGCTTTGACGTAAGCGCGCCGGTTCTGGTTGCGTGGAACGGTTCGATCGAGGCTTGCGTGGCGCTGCGCCAGTCGGCGCCATTGCTGGCTCTGTCGGACGCGGTCTACCTCGCCAGTGTCGAGGAAAAATCGGACAAGGGCCGCTTTGATTTCCCGCCGACCGATGGCGCGCGCTATCTCAGCCGGCACGGGATTGAAGCGGAGCTGATCCGTCTTCCTCGCGGCGAGGCGAAGGTGTCCGACACGCTGTTTTCCGCCGCGCAAATGCGCGATTGCGGGATGATGGTGATGGGCGCCTATGGCCATTCGCGGCTGGCCGAATTGCTGCTGGGCGGCGTGACGCGGCGCATGCTGACCGATCCGCAACTCCCGATATTGATGGCGCATTAGGCCATCTTCAGAAAGCGCCGGAGCGGGCAGGCGATGCGCGCTTTGGCGCTTTCGTTTTCCTACATGAGAGCAAGCGGCTAAGGGTGTTGGCTCCGGCTCTTTCTCACGCGTTCTGTTGGGGACGCATCCTCTGGCTTTTTTCGCGTGCGAACGCGCGAACGGGAGGGGTGCGTTTTCGGGTTTTGGACTGTGTAACCTGTGTCTCCTACACGGCTCACGCAAGATGAGCGGGAGACCGGTTGGACTCAGCCTTTGGTCTTGGGCTTGCGTTTTCGCAGCACGCCTTCCTGCGCGACGCTAGCCACCAGGCGGCCATCGCGGGTGAAGATGCGTCCACGGTTGAACCCGCGCCCGGCGCCCGACCATGGGCTGTCGGTCACATAAAGCAGCCACTCATCCGCGCGCGCCTCGCCATGGAACCACAGCGCGTGATCAAGGCTGGCGCCCACCAGTTCGCCGCGCATCCAGGACAGGCCATGGGGCAACGCGGCGGTGCCCAGCAGCGTGAAGTCGCTGGCGTAGGTGATCAGCGCGCGGTGCAAAGCCGGCGTGTCCGCCTCGCCAATGATCGGAGCGGTGGTGCGAAACCAGGTGTGCGAATGCGGCGGCTGGGGCTCGGTGTTCATCCAGTGGAGCCGGTCAACGCTGCGCATTTCGATCGGGCGAGGGCGCTGCATGAGCTTGCGCTGGCTCTCGCTCATCAGTGCGCCGACCTGGTCGACGACCTCGCGGCGGATCTCGGCGTCGGTCTTGAGCTCTTCGGGCGGGGCGACATCGGGCATGGGCGATTCGCAATGCTCAAGGCCCTCTTCCGGGGTCTGGAAGCTGGCGGTGAGGTTGAGGATCGGCTGGAAGGTTCCATCCTCGCTCTCTTGCGAGGCCACGACGCGGCGATTGGCAAAGCTGTTGCCGTCAAAGTCGCGCTCGATGCGGTATTCGATGGCTTTGCCTTCGGTGCCGCCGCGCAGGAAATAGGCGTGGAGCGAGTGGGCGACCTTGCCTTGCGGTGCGCTGGCTTGCGCGGCCTGAAGCGCCTGGGCAAGCACCTGCCCGCCAAAAACGCGGCCAAGCCCGCCCTTCTGCGGCGCGCCGAGGAAGACATCGCTGGCGCGCGGCTCGACGGTGAGCAGGCGGACAAGGCCAGCAACGAGGCGCTGGGGGGAGTGATCAGGAAGGGGCGTCTCAGTCATCAGGCACGGCCTTTGCGAGCGCTGTCGCGGCGCGTCAAGCCACAGGCCCCAAGCCGGGTCGGAACGACGGAGGTTACAAAGAGGCGCTGCAAGAAGCGCTCTAGCGTTCCCAAAGCGGGCGCAGAGCGCGGGCCAGAAGCGGGCTCTGCACGAACAGCAGATCGACAAAGGCGCCCGCGGGCTTGGCGCCCATCTGCTGCTTGTAGCCCGCATCGCCCAGGCCCCAGTCGAGCCAGACAATCCCGCGTTCGGCTGCGCTGGTGAAGTCGTCATAAAGGAGGATGCGGCCCGGCGAATACTGGGCAAAGCGCTGGTCGAAATTGTTGGCGATGCAATAGCGCGTTGTCCCGCTGTCGAGACCGAAGGTGAAAGCGGTCGGCGTGTCGCCCACACGCAGGATGCTGCCGCTGACCATTTCGGCAAGGACCGGATCACGGGCGATGCCTTCCCAGGTGGCGCGCAAATCGGGGTCCATGAACTTGGTGTCGCCGCCCTCTTCGAGCTGGCCGACCCAGCTGTGCGCTTCGATTGCGGCGATGCTATCGCGGGTGGAGAGCGTCCAGCTGGCGGCGGTGAAGCGCTCGATCGAAACAGGGCCGGTCTTCTCAAGCTGGCGGACGCGCCACCGGTCCTTCTGCTGACCCTTGGTCGACGGCCAGGTGCCGCTGGCGGTGAGGGCCGCCAAGTCAAGCGCGAAGAGCTCGCTCACTGGCTTGGAAAGAACCCGCCAGCCCGCTTCATCGGCGGCCTTGCGCAAAAGCTGGAGCGAGGGATCGCCTTCAAGCGCGGGGCCAAGACGGAACGCCGGACCCAGCGCCTTGCGCAAGGCCTTGTCTCTGAGCGCGCCGGCGAGCGCCTCGATCGAAGCGTCGGCGTTCACCGGCACCGCGCGCATCGGCCAATAGGGACCCGCGATCTGGTTGACCGTGATCCCCAGCTCGGAAGGGCCCACGCTCTTGTCACTAAGCGGGAAGGCCGCCAGCGGTTTGCCAGCCTGGCTGCGGGCGATGGCGATGCGGCTGGCGGGCGTAGGGCCAGCAAGGAACCACGCGGCGCGCAGGAAGGCGCGCTCAGGCCGCTCAAGGCTGGCCAGCGCGTCAAGGATCACCGCTTCGCTGAGCGCGCCGGTGTCCTTAGGCCCATGCTGAAACGGGGCGTTCATGCTCGCTCATACCTGCCTTCAGCGCGCGGGGAGCGCGGGGGTCGAGGCTTGCGTAGCATCAAGGGTTTAAGAAATGGACACCGCGCTAAGGAAGCCCGCAGGCGTGATGTGTGAGCGGACTTGCGGGGCGGACTTGGGAGGCGGCCTTGGGGGGCGGAGACAACAAACCCCGCCAAACCCAAAGGCTTGGCGGGGTCTGATAGACGCTTGGCGCCGACGCGCCGGGCGCTTAGTGCGTGCCCGCCAAAGCGGCGAGCAGGAGCAGTGCGACGATGTTGGTGATCTTGATCATCGGGTTCACAGCCGGGCCAGCGGTGTCCTTGTACGGATCACCCACCGTATCGCCCGTCACCGCGGCCTTGTGAGCCTCCGAGCCCTTGCCTCCGTGATTGCCGTCTTCGATGTACTTCTTCGCGTTGTCCCAAGCGCCGCCTCCGGCGGTCATGGAAAGCGCGACGAACAGACCGCCCACGATCACACCCAGAAGCAGCGCGCCAAGCGCGGCAAAGGCGTTGTCCTGGCCTGCGATGAGGTAGATCACGAAGTAGGTCACGATCGGCGCGAGCACGGGCAGGAGCGAGGGCACGATCATCTCCTTGATCGCGGCCTTCGTCACTAGGTCCACTGTGCGCGCGTAATCGGGCTTCTCGGAGTAATCCATGATGCCCGGCTTCTCCTTGAACTGCTCGCGGACATCGAGAACCACGTCGCCCGCGGCCCGGCCCACAGCCGTCATGCCCATCGCGCCGAACAGGTACGGCAGCAGCGCGCCAAGCAGCAGGCCGACGATCACATACGGGTTCTCAAGCCCGAAATCGACGTCGGCTTCGGGGAAGAACTCGCGAAGGTCAGCGGTGTAGGCGGCAAACAGCACCAGCGCGGCAAGCCCCGCCGAACCGATTGCATAGCCCTTGGTCACGGCCTTGGTCGTGTTGCCAACCGCATCGAGCAGGTCGGTCTTCTCACGCACGCTCTCGTCAAGCTCCGCCATCTCGGCGATGCCGCCAGCATTGTCCGTCACCGGACCATACGCATCGAGCGCCACGACCATGCCTGCCAGAGCCAGCATCGCGGTCGCGCCGTAGGCCAGACCGATGAGACCAGCGAGCTGATACGCACCAATGATCGCTGCAATGATGACGAGGGTCGGCAAAGCGGTCGATTCCAAGCTGATCGCGAGACCCTGGATCACGTTGGTGCCGTGGCCCGTCTCCGAAGCCTTGGCGATCGAGCGCACCGGGCGGAAATTCGTGCCGGTGTAGTACTCGGTGATCCAGATGATGATGCCGGTCAGCACCAGGCCGATGGTCGAGCACAGGAACAGATCCGTCCCGGTAAACTCGATCCCGCTCGGTCCAGTGCCGATCACAGCGGTCATACTGCCGAGCGCGTATTGAGTGACGACATAGATCAACGGCCAGGCCAGCACGGCGGTGACGATGAAGCCCTTGTACATTGCGCCCATCACGTTGGTGCTATTGCCCAGACGCACAAAGTAGGTGCCGATGATCGAGGTCACGATGCACGCCCCGCCGATCAGCAGCGGAAGCGCCATCATTGGCAAAAGCAGATCGCCCAAGACTTCGCTGAAGAGCAGCGCGGTCAAAACCATGGTTGCGCCCACGGTGACGACATAGGTCTCGAACAGGTCCGCGGCCATGCCAGCGCAGTCGCCGACATTGTCGCCCACATTGTCGGCGATGGTCGCCGGGTTGCGGGGATCGTCTTCCGGGATCGAGGCTTCGACCTTGCCGACAAGGTCCGCGCCCACGTCAGCCGCCTTGGTGAAAATACCGCCGCCCAGACGCGCAAAGATCGAGATCAACGAAGCGCCAAAGGCAAGGCCAATAAGACCGTCGATGACCGTCCGATCGTTGGGCGCAAGATCCATGGGGCCAATAAGGACGTAGAAGAACACCGCGATTGCAAGCAGAGCAAGGCCCGCCACCAGCATGCCGGTGATAGCGCCCGCGCGAAACGCGATGGTGAGGCCTTCCTGGAGACCCTTTTCAGCCGCCGCCGCGGTCCGCACGTTCGAGCGGACCGAGATGTTCATCCCGATATAGCCCGCCACGCCGGAAAGCACCGCGCCGATCACGAAGCCCACAGCCGGAATGAGGCCCAGCGCCACGCCCACGATGATCGCGGCGACCACGCCGACCATGCCGATCGTTGTGTACTGACGGTTGAGGTAAGCCTGAGCGCCTTCCTGAATGGCGCCGGCAATTTCCTGCATCTTGGCATTGCCCGGGTCAGCGCCCAGAACCTGTCGGCTGGTGATGATGCCATACACGATGGCCAGCAGTCCCAGTCCGATCGAAATCAGAATAAGATTCACGAATTGATCCCCTCTCTCACATATCTTTTCTTGTTTTGAAGTCGCCCCGTTGTCCCGCGCGTGTCGATCCCCCGGAGCGCTTGGGGCGGGACCTTACGGCCTTGCGTGAGGCTGGCAATAGCCAATCCGGTCGCCGCGTCGCCTTTTGCACGCGCTTTTCGTCAGCGAAGCGCGCTGGGAGCGTTGGGCTGCAAGCCACCGCGATAGGCATCACCCGTGGTTGTAGCCCAGCGACTTGGGTTCGGTGAGCGCGGTCCCGCCAAGGTACAGAGGCGCCTCTGCCAGCGGCTCCACCGTGCCGATCCGCGTTGCGGGAACCGGCGAATCGCGGTCCGGGTCCACGCTGAAGAGCAATTCGTAGTCATCGCCCCAGCGCACGCACTCATCCATCCGCGCGCTGTCCGCCACCGGGATGAGTTCGGGATTGAAGCGGAAGGTCACCTCGCTCGCGCGCGCCATGCGCCAGGCGTCGAGCAGCAGGCCATCCGAGATATCCATCATCGCGCTCACCACCGGAGCAAGCGCGCGGCCTTCGGCCAGACGCGGCTGGGGTCGGTTAAACGCGCCCAGATGCTGCGCGTGGCCTTCAAAGCCGAGCATCGCTTCGCCGATCACACCGGTAACGTAGAGCGCATCGCCCGGCTTGGCGCCTTTGCGCGAGGGAACGGGCGTGTGCGTGGCGCGGCCAAGCGCGGTGATGCCGTACGTGCTCGCCCCCGTGGCGGCAATCGTGTCTCCCCCCAAAAGCGGCATATCGTACACAACCAGAGCGTCGCGCAGCCCGTTCAAAAAACCCGCATCATCGCGGCCCAGAGATACACCGACCAGCGCCCCCACCGGGTCCGCGCCCTTCGAGGCCAGGTCCGACAGGTTCATCACCACCAGCTTCCAGGCGACATCGGCCATGTTCGCCTCGGACTGGAAGTGTGTTCCTTCGGCCATCATGTCATGCGTGAGGATCAAGGTTTGCCCCCCCATTTCCATGACGGCGCAATCATCCATCAGGCCGCGCGCAGCCGGGTGCAGCGGCAGGTCTCGCAATCCTGCGACAAACTCAAGCTCGTTCATGTCTTTCAGTCATCCCTGTGATCCCACCCATCAGACTAGAGCGGTCCGCAGCAGAAAAAAAGACACAGGAATTTGCAACTCAGACAAAAGGATCAGGCGCTGAGGCCGGACCTTAGACGCCTATGGGCGTGTCTGCGTGGCGACCGCGTCGAGTATGCCGTTCACGAACTTGGCTTCGCGGTCATCGAAAAAGGCCTTTGCGACATCGACATATTCATTGATCGCCGCCTTTGGGGGCACATCGGCGCGCGCAAGAAGCTCATAGGCGCCCGCGCGCAGGACCTGGAGCATCGTCTTGTCGAGCCGGGCCAGTGTCCAGCCATCGGTCAATCGCGCGGTAATAAGCGCGTCAATCTCATCGCGCCGGGCGTCCACGCCGCGCACCAGATCATCGAAGAATTCCACCTCAGCCTCGGCGTAGGTTGCCTCGCCATGGTCTTCATCGTCGATCTCACGGCCGAGGCGATGCTGGTGGAATTCATCGAGCAACTTGGCGAGCGCGGTGCCCTCCATCTGCATCTGATAAAGCGCCTGGACAGCGGCGAGGCGCGCAGTGGAACGCGCCTGAGAGCGGGGGGCTGAGCGGGGGGCTGAGCGGGGGGCTGAGCGGGGCGGGGTCGTCATTTGAGGCGAACCTCCACCGATTTCGCGTGCGCCGGCAGGCCTTCAGCGTGCGCCAGAGCCGCAGCGGCGGGGCCGATCGCGTTGAGCGCGTCCTGATCCAATTCAATGAAACTGGTGCGCTTCATGAAGTCGAGCACGGAGAGCCCACTCGAAAATCGCGCCCGGCGCCCGGTGGGCAGGACGTGATTGGGCCCTGCGACATAATCGCCCACCGCTTCGGGTGTCATACGGCCAATAAAGACGCTGCCCGCGTGGCGGATCGATTGCAGCATCGCTTCGGCCAAATCCAGCTCAATTGCCAGTTCGACGTGTTCGGACGCCAGGCGATTGGCAAGCGGGGGCGCTTCGGAGGCAAGGTCATTGACTACGATCAGCGCACCATGCGTATCCCATGAGGCGCGCGCGGTCTTGCCGGTGTCGAGCGTGGCCAGCATCACATCGATGCTGTCCTGCACTTGGCGCGCAAAGCCTTCATCATCGGTGATGAGGATGCTCTGCGAGGTCGGGTCATGCTCGGCCTGGCTGAGGAGATCAGCGGCGGTCCAATCGGGGTCGTTCTCGCCATCAGCGATAACGAGGATTTCGGATGGGCCGGCCACCATGTCGATCCCGACGACGCCGTAAAGCTGACGCTTGGCTTCGGCGACATAGGCGTTACCGGGACCGGTCACGACATCAACCGGCTTGATCCGCTCCGTTCCATAAGCGAGCGCGCCGATCGCCTGAGCGCCGCCCACGCGCCACATCTCATCAATCCCCGCGACATGCGCTGCGGCAAGGACGAGCGGGTTGGAATTGCCTTTGGGCGTTGGGGTGACCACCACCACGCGCTCCACTCCGGCGACGCGCGCGGGGATCGCGTTCATCAGCAGCGAGGAAGGATAGGCCGCGCGGCCACCGGGCACATAGAGACCCGCGGCATCCACCGGGCGCCAGATTGCGCCCAGACGCACGCCGGCTTCGTCTTTGTAGTCGCGCCCGGCGGGCAATTGCGCTTCGTGATAGGACCGCACCCGCGCCGCTGCGAGCTCAAGCGCTTCGCGCAGGTCCGGCTCGATCTGGCCATAGGCCTCTTCCATGCGCTCTCGCGTAACGATCCAGTCCGCTTCGTCGATCAGCGAATAGCCGTCAAAGCGCTGGGTCAGTTCCACCAGAGCCTTGTCGCCCGATGCCTTAACGTCGGCGAGGATCGATGACACCTGCCCAGTGACGTTCGTATCCGCCTCGCGCCGCGCGTTGACGAGGCGGGTGAAGCGGGTCTCGAAATCGGGATCGAGGGTAGAGAGTGTCTGCATTACGCGGCGTTCCTGTCATCGAGGCCAGCGGCGCGCTTATCGGCGTCCGCGCGAAACGCGGCAACAAGCGCGGCGATACGCGGATCGGTTTTGAGCGCGGCGCGGTTGACGATCAGCCGCGCCGAAATGTCGAGGATGCGGCTCGTTTCCACCAGGCCATTTTGTTCAAGCGTGCGCCCCGTTGAAACAAGATCGACAATCTGACGCGCAAGGCCAAGCGAGGGTGCGAGCTCCATCGCGCCATTGAGCTTCACGCATTCCGCTTGAATGCCCTGCCGCTCAAAGTGTTTGGCGGTGAGGTTGGGGTATTTGGTCGCCACGCGAAGGTGGCTTGCGCCCGTTTCTGCCGCTTCGTCGCCCGCCATGCGCGCGACCGAAAGCCGGCAATGGCCAATATCCAGATCCACCGGCGCGTAGAGGTCGGCGTAGTCAAACTCCTCGATCACGTCCGAGCCAACGATGCCCAACTGCGCAGCTCCGTGCGCCACGAAGGTAGCAACATCAAACGCGCGCACCCGGATAAGCCGCATGTCGGCGCGCGTCGTATCAAAGGAAAGCGCCCGGTTGGCCTTGTCGAAAAAGCCATCCTCGGGCACCACACCTGCGCGCGCCATGACGGGAAGCGCCTCATCAAGGATGCGGCCCTTGGGCACAGCAAAGGTCAGCTGCGGGGGTAAAAGATCGGTGGATGCGGAGGTCATTGCGCCAGCGCCTTTAAGGGCTGAGGCCCCAAAGGGCAACAAATGCGACAAATTGGGGAGCGGGATCGATGCATGAGACGGGCGTGATGGCAATCGAAGAATTCGACGCGGCGATCACCTGGCAGGCGGATCACGCCGAGGAAGCGGGCGCGCCCTGTACCGCGCGTGTCATCCGCTCGCTGCCAAAGGTGCGCGAGAGCGACACGGAGCTTGGCCGCCGCATGCGCGCATGGCAGGGTCTGACGCTGAAGGACGCGATGCCGCTGCGCGTAACGGGCGGATTGCATCACCTTGCGCTTACCGGTGCGGACGAAAGGCTCGTGCCTGTCTACACTGGCGAGATAACCGATCAGGACGCGGTTGACGCGATCGTGCTCGAGATGGCGGCGCAGCACGATGCGGCGCTAGCCCCATGGCTGGATGGCCCGCCGCAAACCAACGAGGCCGGGCGCTCGGCCAGCATTATGGCCGGCCTGTTGTGGTTGGCGCAGCGTGTGGTGCCGCGCTTTGAGCTATTTGAGCTGGGCGCAAGCGCGGGGGTCAACACCATGATCGAGCGCTACGCCTATGATCTGGGTGGGACTGAGGTGGGGCCAAAGAGCTCTCCCATGCAGATCGCGCCCGAATGGCAAGGGCAGGGGACACCGCCCGCGCCGCCAGAGGACTTTGCGGTTTTGAGCGTGCGGGGATGCGATGTCGCGCCGATAGATCTGTCCGATCCTGAGGCGGCCTTGCGGCTCAAAGCTTATGTCTGGCCCGACGCTGCGGTGCGCATGGAGCGAATAGACGCCGCGATCCAGCTAGCGAGCGAGCGCGCGCCTGATCTGATCGAACAAGACGCAGGCGCTTTTGTAGCCGATAGGCTCGCGCAGCCTCAGGCCGAGGGTACGACGCGCGCCATGTTTCACTCAATCATGTGGCAATATATGCCCGCAAAAACGCAAGACGCGATCACGGCCTTGTTTGAGCAGCACGCCGCGCGCGCCTCGCGTGAGCGTCCGCTCGCTTGGGTGAGCCTCGAAACCAATCCCGCGACCTTCCGCCACGAACTGCGTGTGCGGTACTGGGACGGCGGGGAAGGCGATGGAGCGCCCATTTTGCTCGCTCATGCCCATCCCCACGGCGCGTGGGTTGAATGGGAAGGCGCTTAAGGCGGCTGCTTCCTCGTGCATTTCGCGGCGTTTTGGTGTATGTCTTAACGATGGACGGACACACGCTACCTTATGCGAGCAGCACGTTGAGCGAGGCTCTGATCGCGTTCCGGCGCGAGAACGGGCTTGATGCCAAGTACGCGGGGATGAGCGAAGAGGCGCAGGCCCAATTTGAGCGCCATGACATCATCCACGTGCTGTTTGGCCTGACCACCAACCTGCGCGATGAAGCCAAGGCCGATGGCTGGACTTTGCTCGGCAGCGATGTCTCGTGGCGCGAAATCCGCGAATTCACAAAACTGCCCGAAGAGCAGGAAATCGTCAGCGAGATTGGCTGGCGCGGTGTGGTGTCGGCCATCTGGCAGGCATTGCCCGATTACGCGAGCATGCTGTGGCGTGCCCGGCGCCTAAACAAGCGGTGGCCGTGGTCCGATAACGAATTTTATCGCAGCCAGCGGGTCAGCGCGATCCGCAAGGAATTCGGGATCGACGCCGCCCTACGCTAAAGGGCTTACGAACAGCCGCTGCATCCGCAATCGCAGCAACCGCTGCCCGATACGCACTTTGTGCAGCCGCATTCGCACTCGCTCGGCGTGTCATGATATACCATCGTAAAACTCCTTTTCTTTCAGAGTCTTACATCATTCCTCATCGGTGCGCCAGCGAAATTGAAACTCAAGCTCGTGCATCGGGCCTTCCTGCTCGTGCTCGATTGAGAATTCCGTGCCCGCCGGAATGTACAGCCGCTCATTGTCGACCTGGATCTCGAACGCCTTTCCTTCGCGCAATGCTTCGACAAGCCGCTCAAGCTTGGCGATGTTCTGATCGGTCGAATAGGTCTTGGTAACGTCGCGGCTGCTCTCGGTCATGTAGGGGCTCCTCGCTCAATGTGAGTCTGCTGCCTACACCCTCAAGATTGCAGGAATTTTTCCATTGCTGAATTAACTGCCTGCGGAGCCTCCCAGGGTACGAAATGCCCACAATCCGGCACCTCCACAATGGTCAGCGGGTCGATGATGGTCTCCAGCCCCTCGATATTGTCTGGGGGCAAAGCGTTA
>JBCBYM010000069.1:0-13890 GCA_039815865.1 Pseudomonadota bacterium | reverse complement strand
AATCGCATCATTTTTCCCTGTTATAGCCCAAAACGCCCAAACCGAACCGATCTGCCTGCCCCAAGAGACGGGCCGCAAATTGGGGCCCCATTTAGGCCTAAGAGACCTGCAAAGTAATGCGCACGTTACGGCTTCAGCCGCGCAAAGCCGCCTGTTTTGCGGGCTAGCGCAGGGCACCTGAATTGAGAGACAAGTTGGCCGGGTCGGTGGCGGAGCAGGAGGGATTCGAACCCTCGATACGGGGTTGCCGTATACACACTTTCCAGGCGTGCGCCTTCGACCACTCGGCCACTGCTCCGCGTTCCGGTCTGCGCGTTGGTCCCACAAAAGCGAGACGCTCAGCGCTTGGGGCCGTTGGCCCCGGCCTGACAGGAAGCGCGCGAATAGACGCGGATAACCTCTTTCGCAAGTCGCAAGGCGGTGGCACACACGTATCTTATGAAGAACATTCTCCTTCCGCTCGCCGCGCTTGCGCTCGCCCCACCCGCCTTGGCCCAGGACGAGGCAGCGCCCGAACCCGCACCAGCGCCCCAACCCGCGCCGGCGCCCAGCCCGTCCGATCATGTCAACGCAGCGGGTCAGAACGATTGGGTTGTGATTGCTCCTGAAGATATGCTGGTGATGACGCTCGCCAACGCGGCCGACGGCACGCCGCGCCGGGTGGTGATCCAGCTGATGCCCAAACCCTTCTCGCAAGGCTGGGTCGAGAACATCCGCACCTTGGCGCGTGCGAAGTGGTATGATGGGACAAGCATCAACCGCGTGCAGGACAATTACGTCGTCCAATGGGGTGATCCCAATTACGACAACCCTGAGAGCGGGGGCGAGGCCAAGGCGCTGCCCGATACGCTTCGCACCATGCGCGAGGGCGAATATGTCGCGATCCAGAACGGATGGGGTGACATTACCGAACTGGGCGAAGCGCGCGAACGCGGCGCGATCCTGAGTTCGCAGTCGGCGCAGGCTCCATCGCCAGGGGATGAGACAGAAGCAAGCTCGCTTGACGCCTATGCCGAATATGCAGGCTTCATCCAAGGCTGGCCGGTGGGTTTTGGCAGCGCCTACACCACCGCCGCTCGTGAGATCATCATTCCCAAAGAAGTCGCCGAGCGCATGTTCGACGATATGGAAACTGCAGCAAACCTGCCCATCTTTGGCCAGCTGAACGAAGACGATGCCAAAGCGGCGCAGCGCATTGCGTCATCTGCGCTCACGGCAGTCTGGCCGGTCCACTGCTATGGCATGGTCGGCGTTGGCCGCAACTACTCTCCCGACACCGGAAGCGGCGCCGAGCTCTACACCGTCATCGGCCACGCGCCGCGTCACCTTGATCGCAACATCGCGCTGGTAGGGCGTATTATTGGGGGGATGGAGCACCTCTCCTCTCTCCCGCGCGGCACGGGAGCGCTAGGCTTCTACTCCGAGGAGGAGGCCAACAAGCGCACCCCCATCCTCTCAATCCGCATCGCGAGTGACCTTCCCGAAGACGAGCGACCGCAGTTTGAGTATCTCTCCACCAGCAGCGGCAGCTTTGCCCGCTACGCCGATGCGCGCGCCAACCGGCGCGATCCGTTCTTCATTGTGCCCTCGGGCGGGGCGGATCTGTGCAACGTGCCTGTACCCGTGCGCGCGTTTGAGTATGTCGACGGTGAGGACCAATAAGCGCGCCAAATGAGCGAGACCATCCGCGCAAAGCTTGCGCTGGCGCGCTGGCAGGGGGACCGGGGGACCTACCATCTGGTGATCTTCACCGGCGCTGAGGCCGAAGCGCTCGAGACGCACGCGGTGATCGAACGGCTGGAATACGGACGCGCGAGGGGCTTTGGATCGGTCAAAGTCACCGCGCGCATTGGATCAACCCAGTGGCGCACCAGCGTCTTTCCGCAAGCCAAACGCTCGCAATGGGTGCTGCTCGTTTCAAAAAAGGTCATGCGCGCTGAAGGGCTGGCCCAAGGCGACACGGTGGACGTTGAGCTGAGCGTTTAGCCTTAAGCGCGCGCGCCGACCCTCGCTCTTACTGGCCCGATGCCATCTCGCGCGAGGAACGCTGCACTTGCGCGATGAACTGGCTGGCCTTGGCTTGCAGCGTATCGGCGTGGGTGCCCAGCGCCTCAGCGTTGGTTAGCACGTCGCCCGCCGCATTGCCGGTGGCCTCGCTCGCCTTGCGCAAAACCTGGAGCCGCTCGCCGATTTCAACCGAGCCTGCGGCGACCGTATCGATGTTGCGCGCCAAATCCTCGCCCGAGAGCGATTGCTGATCAACCGCGGTGGCGATCACAACCGAGGCTTCTTCGAGTTTGCCGATCTGCTCCACGATCGCGCCAAGATCGTGTGCCGAGGCCTGCGTTGAGCTTTGCATCGCCGCGATCTTCTCCGCGACACTGCTGGTTGCGTGGCTGGTTTGCGTGGCCAGTTCCTTGACCTCGCTGGCGACCACCGCAAAGCCTCGGCCCGCCTCGCCCCCACGCGCCGCTTCGATCGAAGCGTTCAAGGCCAGCAGGTTGGTGCGCTGGGCGATGGTCTGGATGAGGTTTGCGATCTCGCCGATTTCCTTGGCCGCCTGGCTCAGATCGCTCATCTTGGCGTTGGCCGAGCCGACCAGTTCGTTGGCCTCGCGCGCCAGACTGGCCGACGCGGTTGCCTGGTGGCTGATCTCGGTGATCGACAGGGCGAATTCATCCGTCGCTGCGGCAGCGGCTGTCACGTTGCGCGTGGCGGATTCCATTGCGCCGGTGGCCTCACTCGATTGCCCGACCGAATCGGTTGCAAGGTCAACCATGCCCGCTGACGTGCTGCGCAGCGTGTCCGCCGCACTTTGAACCGAGGCGATCACTTCGCCAACGCTCACTTCAAAACCTTGCGCCAGATCGCTCAACACCGCGCTTTGTTCGCTGCGCAGGGCCTGGGCCTGCGCGTTGGCCGCTTTCTCATCTTCCAGCCGCGTTTCGGCATCGCGGGCGCGCTCGGCGGTGAGATCGCGCAAGGACAGCGTCGCGGATTGGAACACGGTAAGAGCGCGGGCCATATCGCCCAGCTCATCGTTTCGAGCCTGGCCGGGTATCGCGACCTTGGTATCGCCATCGGCGAGCCCCTGCATCGAAGCGGTGATTGAGCGCACCGAACCCACGACGTTCAGAATGATCGCTCGCGCCCAGAAAAGCGAGACGGCGACGCCGCTCGCAAACAGGATGACAAAGCCGATAAGGAAGGTGCTGATCGAGCCGAACAATCGATCCGCGCTGGCAGCGGCCTCGTCGTGATAGTCGACCGCAAAGACGCTCATGTCGCGGTACAGCGCTTCAGCGCGCGTCGCAAAGCGCGTGAGGTCTGATCCCCGATAGACCGCAAGATCGCCGCGCAGAGCGTCAACCGTGTCGCGATAGCCCACAAGACGCGGGCCCACATTGTCCGGCATCCGGTCGCCAGCAAACGCAATCGGATCGCTCAGCGTTTCATAAGCGAGGTCAAGGCCTTCTTGAGCGGTCTGCGCGTCATCCTCTTCCAGCGCTTCGATCACATCGACAAGCGCAATCGCGGCGTTGTTGGTGCGCACTTCAATCGAAGCGATAACGGCCTGAGCGTGCCCGCCCTGCCCCAAATAGAAGGTTCCGATCAAAAGCGCCGCGGCCACCAAAGCCAGCACGATCGTGTTGCCCAGCACCGCAATGTTGAGCTTGCGCGTCAGCGAGGAACGCCGCAGCCAGCCCGAAGAAGCCGCTCGTGCGTCCTTCTCTTCGCCCGGTCTTGAGCGGGTTGTTTCAAACTGATGGTCAATCGAACTCACAAAGACCCCTGGCGCCTTGGGATGGCTGGAAACCGGAGGGGCTTAGCGCAAACGCGTTTAACGAGCGGTAAACCTTAACAAGGCGGCAGGGATAGTCTTACGGCGAGTGCCTAGATGCGTTCCGCCTGCGCCACCGCATCGCTGGCGCGCAGCGCGCTCAAGATGCGGTTGAGGTGCGCCAGATCCTGCACATCGGCGGTGATCTCATAGGTGGTGAAGGGGTGTTCAAGCTGCGTCTGATCAAGGCTGATGACGTTGCACTTGGCCTTGGCAAAGATGCCCGCCATTTCCGCCAGCGTGCCCAGGCGATCATAAAGCGTCACGCGCAGCATCCCGACCGCGCCGTGGCTGCGCTTTCCCCACGACAGGTCGAGCCAGTCGCTGTCCACCCCGTTCGCGAGCTCCAGACAGGTGATCGCGTGGACCAGAACCGGCTCACCCTTGCGCCTCAGCCCCACGATGCGGTCGCCGGGCACCGGGTGGCAGCACTTGGCAAGTTCGAAGGCGACACCCGGTGTCAGCCCCTTGATCGAAATGACGTGATCGCGCCGGGCCCACTCGTCTTCATCGTCAAAGTCGGCTGTGCATCCCGGCACCAGCGCTTCCATCACCTCGCGATCGGTAAGCTTGGCTGAGCCGATGGCGAACATGAAGTCTTCCGGCCCCTCCATGCCCAGTCGCTCAATCGCAGACCTGATCGCCTTCTTGCCGATATTGGCCGGCACGCGCGCAGCGATCTCGTCGAACAGCTTGGAGCCGATTGTCGCGACCTCGGCCCGCTCCTTGAGCCGCACTGCGCGGCGGATCGCGGCGCGCGCCTTGCCAGTGACGACAAAGCCGAGCCAGGACAATTGCGGATCACCCATCGGCCCCTTGATGATCTCGACAACGTCCCCATTATCGAGCGGCGTGCGCAGCGGCATGTGCCGCCCATTGATCTTGGCGCCCACGCAAGCCAGCCCCAGATCGGTATGGACGGCAAAAGCGAAGTCGACGCTGGTCGCGCCCTTGGGCAGCTGGAACAGCGCGCCCTTGGGGGTGAAGGCGAATATGCGATCCTGGTAGATCGCCATACGCGTGTGTTCGAGCAGCTCTTCGGCGTCCTGGCTGGTGTCGACAATCTCGATGAGGTCGCGCAGCCAGCCCACCGCGCCATCGGGCTTGTCGCCCTGCTTGTAGGCCCAGTGGGCGGCGAGGCCGAATTCGTTCCTCTGGTGCATCTCGCGGGTCCGGATCTGCACTTCGACCCGCATCGAATTTTCGTACATCAACGATGTGTGAAGCGAGCGATAGCCGTTGGTCTTGGGCGTTGAGATATAGTCCTTGAACTTGCCCGGCAGGAATTGCCACGTCGTGTGCAGGACGCCCAAAGCGCGGTAGCAATCCGCTTCGTTCTCCGCGAGCACGCGGAAGGCCATAATGTCGGTCACCTGCTCAAAGCTGACATGGCGCTCGGACATCTTCTGCCAGATCGAGAAGGGGTGCTTTTCGCGCCCCCAAACCTCGACCTGAAGACCCGCTTCGGCGAGAGCCTGCTTGATGGTGAGCGCGATCCGCTCCACCTCGCCGCTGTCTCCGCCGCGCAATTCCTCCAGACGCTTGGTGATCGTGGCGAAGGCTTCGGGCTCCAGCTCACGGAAGGCCAGCGCCTGCATCTCGCGCATATATTCGTACATGCCCACACGCTCAGCGAGCGGGGCGTAGATTTCCATAGTCTCGCGCGCGATGCGCTGGCGTTTCTCCGGCTTCTTGATGAAGTGGAGCGTGCGCATATTGTGCAGCCGGTCCGCCAGCTTGACGAGCAGGACGCGGATATCCTCGCTCATCGCCAGAAGGAACTTGCGCAGGTTTTCCGCCGCGCGCTCGTTCTCGGGCATCTGCTCGATCTTGGAGAGCTTGGTCACCCCATCGACCAGCCGCGCCACCTCGGACCCGAAATTGGCCTCGATATCCTCGATCGTTGCCAGCGTGTCCTCAACCGTGTCGTGGAGCAGCGCGGTCATGATCGTTTCCTGATCAAGCTGCAGATCGGTCATCAGCCCGGCCACTTCAACCGGGTGCGAGAAATAGGGATCGCCGCTGGCGCGCTTCTGGGTGCCGTGTTTCTGCACCGTGTAAACATAAGCGCGGTTGAGCATCGCCTCATCGGCGGATGGGTCGTAATCCTTGACCTTCTCAACAAGCTCATACTGGCGCAGCATGGCGGGAATATGCGGGGGTAAGCGAGCCGGGGCAAGCAATCAGTTGTTTTCTAGCTCCACTCCGCCCTTGGCGGCAGGCTCATCAGGATGGCGTCGATGTTTCCGCCGGTTTTCAGCCCGAAGATCGTGCCGCGGTCATAGACGAGGTTGAACTCGGCGTAGCGGCCGCGATATTCGAGCTGGGTGGTCTCATCCTCGGGCGTGAATTCGGAATTCATCCGCTTCCTCACCAGCTTGGGGAAGATGTCGAGGAAAGCTTTGCCGACATCCTGCGTGAAGGCGAAATTGCGCTCCCACGCGTCCGGATCATCGCTTTCCAGGTGATCGTAGAAGATGCCGCCCACGCCGCGATGGATGCCGCGGTGGGGGATGAAGAAATACTCGTCCGCCCACTTTTTGTAGCGCTCGTAATAGGTCGGGTTGTGGGCCATGCAGGCGGCCCGCAAGCTTGCGTGGAATTCCTCTGTGTCCTCTTCGAAGGGGATCGGCGGGTTCAAGTCCGCGCCGCCGCCGAACCACGCCTTGCCCGTCGTCAGGAAGCGCGTGTTCATGTGGACGGCAGGCACATGCGGGTTGGCCATATGCGCCACCAGGCTGATGCCGGTGGCGGTAAAGCCGGGATTGTCCGCGTCCGCTCCGTTGATGTTGGCGGCGAATTCCTTGGGGAAGTTGCCGCCCACGGTGGAGACGTTGACGCCGACCTTTTCGAACACGCGGCCCTTCATCAGGCCCTGCACGCCGCCGCCGGGGTTATCGTTGCCTTCTTCCTCGCGATCCCACGGGGTGTAGGTGAAGGCCGCGTCCGAGCCCGCCTCGCGCTCAATCGCTTCAAACGCGGCGCAGATCTGGTCACGCAGGCTTTCGAACCATTCCTTTGCGCGCAAAGTGTGTGGTTGCCATTCGCTCATGATGTCGATCCCGTCCCAATTCTGTTCACTGTCCTTCCGTTGGACAGCCGCCATGTCCATCCGCTTTGACAGGCGGCAAGTCAACGGGGTTTTGGGAAAGACGCGCTCTTGCCAAAGCGTTGAGCGCACGGCATTGGAAGGGCATGGTTCCTGTTTCGTTCCCAACCTCTCTTGGCGCGCCGCTTGGCTTTGCGGGGCACGAACTGGTGCTGCTCAAGAACAACGCGCTCTACTGGCCGAGCGAGGCGGCCCTGCTGGTCGCAGACCTGCATCTGGAGAAAGGGAGCTGGTACGCGGCGCACGGCCAGATGCTTCCACCCTATGATAGCCGCGAAACGCTAGAGCGGATTGCGGATGCGGTGAAGCTGACGGGCGCGCGCCGGGTGATCACTCTGGGCGACAATTTCCACGATGATGCGGGCACCCACCGGCTGGATCCTTACGCGGCGGGCATGTTGGAGACGCTTACCCGCGCGCTCGACTGGGTGTGGATCACCGGCAATCATGATGAGACAATGCCCCAAGAATCAGGACGCACATTCGGCGCCTTGGTGCGCGATGAGATGGAGGTCGGCGGGATCGTCTTGCGGCACGAAGCCAGGGAAGGCGAGACACGCCCAGAATTATCGGGCCATTACCACCCCAAGATGCGCGTTCGTGTCAGGAACCGCCATATCGCGAGGCCTTGCGCGGTGGTGAGCCGATCGGCGGGCGCAGGCGACCGGATGATTGCCCCCGCCTTTGGCGCGTATACGGGCGGCATGGACGCGAGCTCGCCCGAGATCATCAAGGCGCTCAGCCCCGCACGCTCGATCGACGCTGTGCTGCCGGCCAAGGGGAAATTGGTGAGCTTTCCGCTCTACCGCGCGGCGTAGTCTGTAGGGGACCATAGCCACCCGCGCCCTCCACCCTTCCACCCGGAGCCTACCGGGATACAATCCGGGTGGAAGGGTGGAGGGCGCGGGTGGCCCGGAGCAATTTGGGGCCAGCCAGCGACAGCGAGCCAATCGAAAAGACACAGCTAGCGCTCAGCCACAATCGCGCCTATATTGAAGACTCGCAATATGGCTACCACAGGAGATCACACATAGCCCGTCCACCCCGGCGTCAGATGGCCCCGCCTACTAAAAGCGGCCCTCGTTACGATCAGTTTATCCAAGTGCCCAAGGTCCGCGTTATTGACGATGAAGGCGAGAACCTGGGCGTGATGTACACGCGCGAAGCGGTAGAGCAGGCCCAGGAAAAGGGTCTCAATCTGGTTGAAGTGTCCCCCAATGCGGACCCGCCCGTGTGCAAGTTCCTCGATGTCGGCAAGTACCGCTATGAGGCCCAGAAAAAGGCCAACGCGGCGCGCAAGACGCAAAAGACGCAGGACATCAAGGAAGTGAAGATGCGTCCCAACATCGACACGCATGACTATGACGTGAAGATGAAGAACGTGAACAAGTTCATCGACCAGGGCGACAAGGTGAAGGTTACCTTGCGCTTTCGCGGGCGCGAAATGGCGCACCAGCATCTGGGCATGGACTTGCTCAAGCGCGTGCAGACCGACGTCGAGGAAATCGCCAAGGTCGAAGCCTTCCCGCGCCTTGAAGGGCGCCAGATGCTGATGGTGCTGGCTCCCAAATAGGCGCTGGCTCCCAGGCTTAGCCAAACCCAAAAGGGGCCGGGACGCACACCGCGTTCTGGCCCCTTTGCAGTGCGCTGGCGAATTGCACCCCTCAACCTCAACCGATCCCACCGCGATCCCACCGCGATCCCATGCCGTTCGTCGAGTGCGGTCAACACTTTACCCTTTTCGACCAAGGGCTTCGGGAAACCGATCACCGGCCCCACGCGTTGTAACCTTGTGTTATACCTCCCTATGTCACCTGCGCCCCCGAAAGCGCGGATGCGTTCGTCAAACTCTCTTGTTTCAAGTCTCTCAATAAGGCCCCACCCCTCTCAACCAGAAGGGCCCCGCACACTCAGGAAGGACAAATCCACCATGCGTACCCTGCGTGCCCCCCTTACCGGTTTCGGTGCCGTAGCCGCGACCGCTCTGGCCGCCGCCCTTGCCTCCACCTCGCCCGCCGCCGCCGTTGACACCGGCTTTGCCACCTTCGCCCCGGCCGAAAAGTCAAGCTCAGCCAGCATCGACTACGATGTGTGGAACGAGGCGGTGCAGAACATTGTCATCTCGATGGGCCCCTCGCTGCGCCAGACCGCCGGTCGGCCGCCCGCGGGCTATGGCTCGCGCCGTCAGTACGGCCACACCTCGCGCTATCGCCTCGAAGGGTCACGCGTGACCTTCAGCTTCCTTGATGCAACGATCATCGGCAACCTTGCGCAGTACCGTCAGGACTTGCAGGCCACCGCCGACAAGGTCGATCTGCAATCGCTGAGCCGCAACGAACAGCTCGCCTTCTGGATCAACCTGCACAACGTGGCTCTGGTCGAACAGATCGCGGACCAGTGGCCGGTGCGCCAGCCGCGCACGATCGAGATCGATGGTGTCCCGCTTGATGATGCGAAGTTCATCACGGTCGAAGGCGTATCGCTCAGCCTGCGCGATATCCGCGAAAACGTGGTCTACGCCAACTGGGATGATCCCATGGTGATGTACGGCTTCTGGCGCGGCGAAATCGGCGGCCCGTCGATCCAGCGCCGCGCGTATACGGGCGACAATGTGGGCGATCTCTTGAACAAGAGCGCGCGCGAATTCGTCAACTCGCTGCGCGGCACACAAAAGCAGGGCAGCACGCTTCAGGTGTCGAGCCTTTACGAAGAAGCCGCGCCCTATTTCTTCCCCGACTTTGAAGCCGATGTGCGCGCGCACATCGCGCAATACGCGCAGGAAGACGTGACGCAGATCCTGGCTGAGACCGACAAAACCAAAGCCACGATCAACGAATACGATATCGCCGATCTGGCCGGCGGCGCGCGTGAGCCCAGCTTTGGCTATATCGAGACCGCCGATGGCACCGCGCAAAGCTTTCGCATTCCGCGCTCGATGGGCGCTTTGCTGGCTCAACGTGAAGAGAAGTTCCGCCGCATCCTCAAGGAAGGCCGCACCGGAACCGTCACCTTCAGCGAGGTGACGCTGCCGGGTGAAGCGGGTGAGGACGGCGAGGTCAAGTAAGCTCCCTTCCCTTCGCTACCCAAACATAAAGAGGCCGCCGCTCCCCACCGGGAGGGGCGGCCTTTTTTGCGTTGGCTTTCAGACCAGACCAAAAGCCTTGGGCCAAGGGTAGACCGGAGCGCCCTTAGCCCCTTGATCTTGCGGCACGAACACGCGAGAATGCGCGCCGGGTGGACGGACTGGATTTCTTGCGGAGCCTCTTATGCAAACCGGCGCAGCGCGCGTGACCATTTCATCAAGGCTGGCTAGCCTGATCGCTCTTGCCGTATGCGGCGCGCCCTTGGCGGCTCAGGACAAGGCCAACGTAGGGGCCAACGTAGGGGCCAACGCTGGGGCAAACGCAGAGGCGAGCGCGCCCGGCCCCGTGTCTGGCCCCGTGTCCGGCCCCGTGTCCGTTACCAAGGGGCAGAGCTACGCGCTTCCGCAAAACACCGCCGATACGCTGGCCTTGCAGAGCGCCGCGCCCGACACCGCGCGCTTTGCGATCTTTGCGCCCACCACTTCGCCAGTGCGCCATCGTATCGACTATGAGATTTGGGATTACGCGCTCAAGCAGATGGTCGTGTGGATGGGGCCCTCAATGCGTCAGCGGCCCTACATTACCCAGCAAGGCGCCGCACAGGGCCGCATTCGCGCCGGGCACAATTCGCGGTTCCGCAATGAGGGCTCGATGGTCGCCTTCTCCCGGATGAACCAGTCAGCGATCGCAAGCTTCAGCGAGTATCGCCGGGAACTCGAACAGGTGGCTGATGCGCTCAACATCAGCACACTGCCGCGCAACGAACAGCTCGCCTTCTGGTTCAACCTGCACAATGTCGCGATGGTCGAGCGGATCGCGGAGAATTGGCCGATGCGTCAGCCGCGCTCGATCGAGGTGGATGGCGTTCCCCTGAACGAGGCGAAATTCATCACCATTCGCGGCGTTGCGATGAGCCTGCGCGATATTCGGGAGAACATCGTCTACGCCAATTGGCGCGATCCCCGCGTGATTTATGGCTTTTGGCTTGGCGAAATTGGCAGCCCCGCGCTTGAACGCGCCGCGTTTACCGGCGGCAACGTCAACAGCTTGCTCTCGCTCAAGGCCGAGGAATACATCAACTCTCTGCGCGGAACCGAAAAGCGCGGGAAAACGCTGCACGTCTCAACGCTCTACGAGGATGTGAGACGCTTTTACTTCCCGGATTTCGGAGCCGATATACGCGCGCACATGGCTGAGTTCGCCAACGAGGACGTCACCAAGCTGATCGAGCGCACGGTCGAGACACAGGCCTCGATCCGCGAATGGGATATTGCCGATCTGTCGGGCGGACGGCGCGATTCGATCGCGGTGCAGGGTTCAAGGCCCGGCGTGTCGGCCGGAATGGCGGAAATCCTCGTCCAGCGTGATCGCAAGTTCCGCAAGCTTGAGAAAGAAGAGCTGCCCACCGGCCGCGTCTACTTCACCGAGATTGTCCTGCCGGGCGCCGATCCCAATTCGGGCCAGGTGGACTGATCCGCATCACAATCCACCCGGCCCTTTAGGGCGTTTGGCTTACTCGACCTCTTTGGCCTCCAGGCCTTCTTCGCCGATGACGACCGTGCCTGTGCGGATACCGCGGCGCACCGCGCGGCGCAGTTTCTCACTGCGCTCTTCCATGAGGCGCTGGATCGCCAGATTGGGCCGAGTGAGCACAGGGTTCGTGCGCGCCAGCGGGCCAAAGCCATCGGTGACAAGCAGGTTTTGGGTCAGCGGGTCACGCTCTCCGCGCGCCAGGTCCGCCACGTCCTGTTCGTAATCGTTGATGATGGTGCGCTCGGTCTTGCCGATCACGGTCTTTACCTCATCGCGGGCAAAGCTGTTGAGATGCGTGCGAAGCGCCTCATCGTTCTCAAAATAGAACGCCGCGGCCTCTTCGTAGATGCGGCTGACGCGCAAGGTCTTTCCGGTTTTCTCCACCCCGCGCAGCGAGTTGACGAATTCCTCGGCCGAGAAGCCAAGCATCTGGCTCACATTGTCGCCCGAAAAGGCAACGCGTTGGATCGTGGGCCCGCCGATTTCGCCGCGCCAGAAGACGTTTATGACCTTGGGATCGCTCCTATTGTGATAGACGATCAGCTCACGGATATCGCGCGTGATCAGCTCCACACCAGCCTCTGTCACCAGCTTGGCGTCATCGAGCATGGCCTCGTTGCTGCCAAAGGTGCGCTGGGCGGGCTGGGTGAGCGGGTATTCGTAAGCCAGCGCCTCGATCACGGCGACGTTGTGGAGGTTGAGCCAGAAGGCAAGCTGCTCGTTGCGCGGGATGCGGGTGAGATCAAGCTCGCCGCCCACGCGCTCCAGATCCTGGCGGTATTCGGTCAACGAGGCGCGCACATCATCGGTGAAATAGGAAAACGCGACGCGGTTGCCTTCTAGGCGAAAGCGCGATTCGTGCCCGTATACACGCCGCGTGCCGAGGCGCGCATCGACCCGGGACGCTCCTTCGCGGATCGAGGGGCCCATGGGCACGACGAACCAGTCAAGCGCTTCGTCGAAGAAGCTGTAATCGATCGTGTGCTCCTGCGCATCGGAAGCGGGGCGAAACTGCGAAAGCTCGCGCGCGGGGATGAACACCGTTCCCGGGTCCTTCAACGACACCGCCACGCGCGCCTGAACACTGGGCGACACCGCCGCGCTCTCAGCGTTCTGCGCTGAAGCTGGGGCCACGCTCATCAGGGCGGCGGTCAAAGCCACCGCCGCTGAGCGGGTCATCATTGAAGCCTGGAGCCGGGTCGAAAACGCACACACCATCGAATTCTCCTCGCAAATCACCGTCCATTCAAGACGCTATGGCTCGCAAGAATAACCTAAGATGAACGCGCGCGTCTTCGGGCCCCGCCCGACGCGCCTGTCCACACAGCGCACTAAGGCGTTTGCGCATGGCGCCCGCCGCGCTAGTCTCGCAGAGAGAGTTTTGGGGATCCGCTTGATGCACGCACGCCAGATCGGCCTTGTCATAGGGCCGCTCATCTTTGCCTTCACCGCGCTCAGCGCGCCGCCTGCAGGCATGGATCAGGGCGCCTGGATGGTCGCTGGACTAGTCGTGTGGATGGCGTCCTGGTGGATCACCGAGGCGGTGCCGATGACCGTCACGGGCCTTTTGCCTTTCATCTGGCTGCCGCTGGGCGGCGTGCTGAACGCGAGTGACACCGCAAGCAAATACTACGCGCCGATCCTGTTTCTGCTGCTGGGCGGGGCGTTCATTGCGCTGGCGATTGAGCGCACCGGCCTGCACCGCCGGCTGAGCCTGGCGATCCTGCGCGCGGTGGGCACAGGCGGCGGGCAGACCCGGCTGCTGATCGCTTTCATGATGTCCGCCGCCATCCTTTCGATGCTGATTTCGAACACGTCGACCACGCTCATCATGATGCCCATGGCGCTTGCGGTGATTGCCGGGGGCGAGGCGGCGTCTTTGTCCGGGAACGGCCCCAGCCGCCCTCTCCCCCGCCCTTCCCCCCTTGAGGATACAATTCCGGGTGGAAGGGCGGGGGAGATGGCGGCCCCGGTGCCTACCGAGCATCCGAGCACGAGCGTGCCCCAAACAGAAGGCCTTTCCGGAGCGCTCCCCATGGGCATCGCCTTTGCCGCCAGTATTGGCGGACTTGGCACAATCGTCGGCTCGCCCACCAATGGGATCGCGGTCCAATTGCTGGACGACATGATCGGCTATCAAATCAGCTTTGCCCAGTGGATGCTCTTCGGCCTGCCGGTGGTCCTGCTCGGCGTGCCACTGGCCGCTGGGATCATCGCCGTGGTCCAGCGCGTCAAACACCACCCCTTCGATATCGAGGGCGCCAGCGCTGCGATCGACAGCGCCGCACCGTGGTCCACGGCGGAAAAGCGGCTGGTGCCGATCA
>JBCBYM010000068.1:0-13923 GCA_039815865.1 Pseudomonadota bacterium | reverse complement strand
CCTGCTCGCCGCCGGTCTCACCGAAGTGACGGGCGATTTCCAGCGCGGGGCCTTGGTTGGACTCCATGGGCCCAAGGGTGAGCGATTGGGACAAGGCCTCGTTGAATACAGCGCGCAGGAATGCCGCGCGATCCTCGGCAAACGCGAGGGTGAGCAGGAGGCGGAGCTGGGCTATGCGCCGCGCGCCGCTGTCGTCCACCGCGATCACATGGTGCAGGGGTGAGCGCCTGATGGTGGAGACAATCGCGGTAACCGGCGCAACCGGCTTTGTAGGCAGCACCACGCTCGATGCGGCGTTGGAGCAAGGCTTTGCCGTGCGAGCGCTGACCCGCCGCAAGCCCACTCCGCGCGACGGCGTTGAATGGGTGCAAGGCACGCTGCAGGACACAGCGGGCCTCGCGCAATTGGTGCGAGGCAGCGATGCGGTGCTCCATATTGCCGGCCTCACCAACACGCCTGACCCGGCGGAGTTCGAGGCGGCGAACGTCACCGGCACAGCCAACGTGATCGCCGCGATGAAGGAAGAGGGCGCGCACCGCCTCGTCTTTGTCTCCTCACTATCCGCGCGTGAGCCCGGCCTGTCGCAATACGGCGCCTCGAAGGCGCGGGCGGAAGAACTGGTCGCCGCCAGCGGATTTGACTGGACGACGGTGCGCCCGCCGGCTGTCTATGGCCCGCGCGATGTCGACATGTTTGAGCTGTTCCGCTCGGCAAAGATGGGTGTCGTTCCGCTGCCACCGGGTGGAGGAACATCGCTGATCCACGCGAGCGATCTGGCACATCTGCTCCTGGCACTGGCGCAGCGCACCAACCTCAAGGCGACGTACGAACCCGATGATGGCCGCGAGGGCGGGTGGAGCCATAAGGAGATGGCGCAGGCGATTGGCCGCGCGGTGGGGCGCCGCGCCGTGTTCGCGCCCAACCTACCTGCCGGTGTGTTGCGAATGGCGGCAAGCGTCGACAAACTGCTGCGCGGGGACAAGGCCAGGCTCACCGCCGACCGGGTGGGCTATATGTGCCACCCCAACTGGATCGCGCGGTTTGACCGGGCAGTGCCGCCGGAGATCTGGACGCCCAAGATCGACAGCGAAGATGGGCTCAAGGGAACAGCGCAGTGGTACAAGGCTGAGGGCTGGTTGTAGTCACATCGCCTCAGGCTTTGTGCATCCGCTGCCATAGGCCACCTTGTAGGGTTGGCCCCAGCACGCCTCAAACGACTTGAGCACGTTCATGTTCGGCGGCCAGTTCATTGTGACCACAGTGCCGTCGGCCCGGGTAAAGGAGTTGTTTTCCGGCTCCGAGATCGTGGCGAGCCCATTGATTGCCTGGGTCAACCCTTCGCGATAGCCACGCAGGAATGCGATCGTACCGCTAACATAGTAGTTCCAGCCAAAGTCGGTGTCCTCCTCGGGCGCGGTGTAGGTGCGCTCGAACAGAGCAATCGCTTCCTCAGTCTGCCCGGCGTAAGCGCGCATCTGCCCTTCATGCCAATACAGGATCGAAGCATGATCGCGCTTTTCATGCCGCCACGCGCGGATCAGTTCCGCCGCTTCGGCATGACACCCCTTTTTTGAAAGCCCGCGCCATCCGCCGCTTGGTATGTCCTGATCAAACGCATTGCGATCCAGCGCCAGCATGGCGTCGAGATCGTAAGAGCAATCGGGTTCGGCCTTGGCCGGCGCCTCTGGCTGGGCGAGCGCGAGAAGAAGAGCTTCAATCATGCGCGAACCATATCGCTGGACTCGCTAACCACAACCCGTCACGCTCGCTATGGGAATGAGATTCAAGGGGGATTATCATGATTCGACTGACCGTATTGGCGGCGACATTGGTTTTGGCGGCGTGCGGTGGTGCGAGTGAAGACTTAGCAATCGCAGAGGAAACCACCAAGACAGCCGCTCCAGTCGCGCCCACTCAGTCGTTGGCCGCTGATGGCAAGCCAGCCGCAGGCTTCTATCGCGCCGATGATGAAGATGGCGCAACCGTGATCGAAGAACTGCGCGCAGACGGGACTTTTGTGTTCACCGATCCGGACGGCATACTGATCGTGGAAGGAACCTACGTCCAGAACTCGCCTGAGCTCCTTTGTTTCACGGCAAGCGCCGAGGACGCGGTCGAGGATTGCTGGAATGACTCCATCGACGAAAACGGTGTCTGGCGCTCAGTTAATCAAGAAACAGGCATAAGATCGGTCATTACGCGGATTGATCCGCCCAAAGCCGATTGATCGCCTAAAGGAACGGTTCCTCGCCCGGCTTGTGGATGCCGCATTCGGTCTTGTCCCAGCCGCTCCACCGCCCGGACCGCGCGTCTTCGCCTTCGGCGACTTTGTTGGTGCACGGCGCGCAGCCGATGGAAGGGTAGCCTTCGCTCACCAGTGGGTGACGAGGCAGGTTGTGCTTGTCGAAATAGGCAGCGATGTCCTCGGCGCTCCAGTCGATCAGCGGGTTGATCTTCAGCCGCCCCTGCGCGTCGGATGTGTCGACTTCAAAACGCGGCAGGTTGGCGCGGGTTTTCGACTGAAAGGCTTTGCGGCCCGTGAAGCTCGCATCGTAGTCAGCCAGAGCCTTGGCGAGCGGGCGCACCTTGCGGATCTCACAGCAGCCATCCGGATCGTAAGACCAGCGAAGCCCTGTGTCGTCCTTCTTGGCCACCTCCGCCTCGTCCGGCGTCAGGACGATGAGGTTGGTAAGGCCAAGGCGTGCGGCCAGTGCGTCGCGATAGGCCAGCGTTTCCTCAAAATGCTTGCCGGTGTCGAGGAACAGGACCGGGATGCCCGGATCGATTTGAGCCAGCAGGTGCAGCAGAACCGCGCTTTCCGCGCCAAAGCTGGAAACGGTGGTGACATCGCCCGCCAGGCTGCCCTTGATCACCGCTTCGAGCATTTCGGTGGTCGAGGACCCGCGAAACATGCGATTGAGGCGCACTGCATCGTGCTCGGTAAAGCGCGGGGCGACGTCCAGCCGGTCGATGGTGCGGTCGGCGATTTCGCTGTTTCGGGCGTGGCCGATAGGTCTATTCATGACGCAATTCCACAATTGTGCGCCGCTGGCCGCCTCTCGTATCGGTCGCGTGCTGGTAGACATTGTCCCAAGTGGCGAAAGCGCGCTTTGCGTCGTCTTCGTCAAGCGGGGTGTTGGGGGCAAAGGCGTCAAACCCGCAGCGGCGCATGTGGCTAAGCTGATCGATCAGCACATCGCCCACCGCGCGCAATTCGCCGGTGTAGCCCGCCTCGCGCAGGATACGCGCAGCGGAATAGCCTCGGCCATCGGTGTAGGCCGGGAAATTGACCTCAACGAGCGCCAGCCGGTCGAGGAAGGGGAGAAGCACGCGCGCGTCATCGCCGGGTTCAATCCGAACGGCGGTGGCGTTGGTCTGATCGCAGCACGCGTCGACCGTGACCGCGGCATGGTCGACGACTTCGTCATCGCGGAAGCGGAACTGGACGTCGTCGGGGCTGGTGCCGAGGTCATCAGCCATAAAGCGCCTCCTTGAAAGGTTCCATGCCGATCCGGCGATAGGTGTCGAGGAAGCGTTCTTCGCCCTCTTTGCGTTGCAAATAGACGTTGGTGACGGTCTCAACCGCTTCGATAACGCCGTCTTCGGTGAAGCCGGGGCCGGTGATCTTGGCGAGGCTGACATCTTCGGCCTCTGACCCGCCGAGCGAGAGCTGGTAGTTCTCCACCCCCTTCTTATCGACGCCCAGGATGCCGATGTGTCCCGCATGGTGGTGGCCGCAGGCGTTGATACAGCCGGAGATTTTGAGCTTCAATTCGCCCAGTTTCTCGGTCTTGCCCGATGCGTCGAAACGCTCAGAGATGCGCTGGGCAAGCGGGATCGAACGCGCGTTGGCGAGCGCGCAATAGTCGAGGCCGGGGCACGCGATCATGTCTTCAATTGTGTCCATGTTCGGCGCGCCCAGACCGGCGGCGTCGAGCTGCGTCCAAAGCGCGTGAAGGTCCTCGATCTTCACATGCGGCAGGACGACGTTCTGCGTGTGCATGATGCGAAGTTCGTCAAACGAATACTGCTTGGCGAGGCGCGCCATGATGCGGATTTGCTCACCGGTGGCATCACCCGGAATGCCGCCCACGGGCTTCAAGGAGATGACGGCGGAGACGTGCGCGTCGTGCTTGTGACGGTGGGTGTTGCGGTCGACCCACAAGGCAAAGTCCGGGTCCGAGCGGTCGAGTGTCTTGGCTCCGTCTTCAAAGGCGGGATCAGCGAAATGTTCGGCAATGCGCGCGATTTCCGCCAGCGGGGGTTCGACGCCCTGACCCAGCAGATGCGCGAATTCTTGCTCGACCTGGCGGGTGTACTCGTCCTTGCCCAGCTCATGGACCAGGATCTTGATGCGCGCCTTGTACTTGTTGTCGCGCCGGCCATAGCGGTTGTAGACGCGCAGACACGCCTCGGCGTAGGTGATCAGCTGATCCAATGGCACAAAGTCGCGGATCATCGGCGCGACCATCGGGGTGCGCCCCATCCCGCCACCGACGAAGAAGCGCGCGCCAATCTCGCCATCCCGCTCAACGATCTGGATGCCGATATCGTGCAGCCGCATCGCCGCGCGGTCCCGCTCAGAGGCGATCACGCAGATCTTGAACTTGCGCGGCAGGTAGGTGAATTCCGGGTGGAAGCTTGACCACTGGCGCATCAGTTCAGCGTAGGGACGCGGATCGATCAGCTCGTCATGGCTGGCTCCGGCAAAGTGATCGGAAGAGATGTTGCGGATGCAATTGCCCGAGGTCTGGATGGCGTGCATCTCGACCTTGGCAAGGTCGGCCAAAATGTCGGCGGCGTCTTCCAGCTTGATCCAGTTGTACTGGATGTTCTGGCGCGTGGTGAAATGGCCATAGCCGCGATCATACTTGTCCGCGATATCGCCCAGCGCCGTCATTTGAGCGGAATTCAGCGTGCCATAGGGAATCGCGACGCGCAGCATATAGGCGTGCAACTGAAGGTAGAGCCCGTTCATAAGCCGCAGCGGCTTGAACTGGTCCTCGGTCAGCTTGCCATCGAGGCGGCGGCGGGCCTGGTCGCGGAATTCCTCCACGCGCGCGTCCACCATGGCTTGGTCGTATTGGTCGTACTTGTACATGTCAGATCACCCAATCGAGGGCTGCGGGGTCTTTGGGTTTAAGCGTGAGGTCTGGCCGCACTGTGGGGCCAAGCGCGCGCACGCGGTCCTTGATATGAGCGGGGCGCACGCTGCCGTCCTCTTCGCGGGTCGCCTCAATGATGTAGGGCACGTTGACCCGGCGCGCGGCTTCTTCGCGGGCCAGCACTTCCTCGCCCGTTTCGCCCACATCAGCCGCGTCATCGACATGGCGCGACCAGCCGGTGCCGGTCCACCAGGTGACATCCCCGGTCTTGAGATCGTTTCCGGTCAGGATTTTCATTGAGCGGCCTCCAGAGCCGTGCTTGCAAGGGTAAGATCATCGCGCGCGGTGACATCACCGATGACGATAAGGGCGGGGGACCGGATCGCGTGGCGCTCCACCAGATCGGGAAGCCCGGCCAAAGCCCCGCGCACAACGCGCATCGTGGGGCGCGCAGCGTTCTCGATCACGGCGACGGGCACGTCCGGCGTCAGGCCGTCGGCCATGAGCTTTTCGGCGATCTGGGGTGCGGTTTTGACGCCCATGTAAATCACGAGTGTGCGGCCCTTGCCGGCAAGGCCCGACCAGTCCTGATCCGAGAGGCCTTTGCACTGGCCAGCAACAAAGCTGACGATGCTGGCCGCATCGCGGTGGGTCAGCGCAATTTGCGTTGCCGCTGCGGCTGCATTGGCCGCTGAGACACCGGGCACAATCTCAACCTTGACGCCGGCTGCGCGCGCGTCTTCGGCCTCTTCGCCGCCGCGCCCGAAAATCAGCGGATCGCCGCCTTTGAGGCGCACCACGTCGCGCCCCGCTTTTGCTTCGCGGATCAGCAGGGCGTTGATGTCCTCTTGCGGCAGAGTGTGGCGCGCGCGCCTCTTGGCGACCGAGATCAGCCGCGCATCGGGCGAGGCCATGGCAAGAATATCCTCGCTCACCAGCCCGTCATGCACCAGCACCTCAGCGCTCTCGATTAGCCGCGCTGCGCGCAGCGTCAGGAGGTCCCGGTCACCCGGGCCCGCTCCGACGAGAAAGATGGTTCCTTGGCCGCTCATGCTTGCCAAATGGGCGACTGGCCCACTTGGTGCCAGCGAGAATGGATTGGGGGTGTGTAAGGAAAGCTTTTGGAACCGAGGCGCGATGATCGCAGCGCTCAGGGCTGAGGCGCGCGGCGCGCGGCCCTTTCTTCGGCAAGGACGTCCATCAGCCGCTCCAGCTGGTCCGATGACCGCAAGTGCAGATCGCTCTGCGGGAAGGGGATTTCGACGCCGTTTTCCTGAAACAGCTCCCAGATGCGCATGTAGACGTCAGAGCGAATGTTACCGAGGCCGCTTTCGGGGTCCTGAATCCAGAATCGCACTTCGAAATCGACCGAACTGTCACCAAAGCCCATCAGATTGACGCGCGGTTTCGGCTTTTGCAGCACGCGCGGGGTTTCATCGACCGCGCGATAGAGCAGCTTGGTCACAAGCTTCAAGTCGCTGTCATAGGCCACACCCACTGGCGCCTTCACCCGCACATCCTTGGAGGAATAGGACCAGTTGACCACCTGATTGACCATCAGGTTTTCATTCGGGATCAGGTGCTCGGTCTGATCTCTTGTGATGACCGAGATCGCGCGAATGCCGATCTTTCGAATCTGGCCCACCGCCTCATTGCCCGCCTGATCCGTTACCGAGATGACGTCGCCGGGCTTGATCGACTTGTCGAGCAACAGGAGGATACCCGAGATCAGGTTGCCGAAGGTTTTCTGCATGCCAAAACCGACCGCGAGGCCGAACGCGCCGCCAAAGAATGCGAGCGCGGACAGATCGATACCGACCAGATCGATCGTGACGAAGAAGGCGATCACCCAGATCAGGATCGTCACCAGTTTTTCCGCCAGCAGCGATTGCGCCCCGTCAAACCGGTTCACATTGCGCACCGCCCTTCGCGCCAGGCGTGAGGCGAACCATGCGACGGTGATCACCAGCATGATCGAGGCCATGAGGAACAGCACATTGAAAGCGGAAATGCGCACGCTCCCGATCACGAGGGCCCAGCTGTCCAGTTGCTGCACGATGGCGCCAACGGTCTCGTTCTGCGAGGCTAGGCCGTCGCGCGCGCCTTCGGCAACATCGATCACATCGGCGCGCGGGGCTTCCTCGGCGAGGTCCCACGCCTGGCCCGGACCGCTGGGCGGGGTGGGAGCTGCGGGCGGCGCGTCAGCGGCAGAGACATCCGCGGCCGGCTCAGCGTTTGTGGGTGTGGGGGCAGGTGCCGTCATGAATTGTCCAATTGCGCCAGCGCCTGCGCCAGATCGGCGATGAGGTCTTCAGCGTCTTCGAGCCCGATCGATAGGCGAAGCGCGGGGCGAGTGCCAGCCTCGGACCTGTTGGGGGCCTGCATGGCGTCGCGATGGGCGTGCGGGAATATGGGCAGAGCAAGGCTCTCAAACCCGCCCCACGAATAGCCAATGCCGAAACGCTCCAGTGCGTCCACCACTCGGCCCGCGGCCTTGGGATCATCGCTTGCCAGCGTGAAACTGAACAGGCCGCAGCCGCCGGTAAAGTCGCGGGCCCACAGCTCATGGCTCGGGTCATCGGGCCGCATCGGGCACATGACGCGCTCCACTTGTGGCTGCTCGGCCAGCCAGTTGGCGATTGCGAGTGCGCTTGCGGTGGACCGCTCCAGCCGCACGCCCATCGTTCGCAGGCCGCGCGCCGCCAACGCCGCGTCATCAGGCGAGACGACCTGGCCCAGTTGCTGAGACGTGCGCCGCAGCGCCTTGTACCACCGCTCACCGGCGCTGCACGATCCCATCATCAGGTCCGAATGCCCGCCGACATGCTTCGACAGGCTCATCATCACGATATCGCAGCCATGGGTCAGCGCGGCAAAGCCCAGCGGGCTCGCCCAGGTGTTGTCGATCAGGCTGACCGCGCCGACCCCACGCGCGGTTGCGGTAAGCGCGGGGATATCGCACACCTCCATCGTCAGACTGCCCGGGCTCTCAAGCCACACGGCCTTGGGGCTATGCTCGGCGACCAAGCCCTCGAAGCCGGCAAGGTCGAGCGGGTCGAAGAAGACGTGGTGCATGCCCAGCCGTTTGAGCAACCCGCCCGCCATGGAGCGCGAGGGGTCATAGGCGTTGTCGGTCATCAGCACGGTGTCGCCCGGCTTCATCACGGCCAGCAACGCTCCCGCAATCGCGGCAACCCCGCTGGGATAAAGCACAGTGCCCGCGGCTCCCGGCTCAATCTCAGTCAGCGCCTGCGCCAAAGACCATTGGGTGGGCGCGCCGCGGCGCCCGTAGAAAAATTCCCCGTCGCGGTCGGAGCCGGTCGCCGCTTTGCGCTGGGCCTCGTTATCATAAAGGTGGGTCGAGGCGCGCCAGACCGGCGTGTTGACGACCCGGCCCGTCCAATCCGGCCGCCGGCCCGCATGCGCAAGCCGCGTGGCGGGGCCGGTGTCCTCGGTGTCCTCGCTCATCTATTGCGAGCCGCTTTGCGGCCCTTGCGCCTTGGGCGTGTCGGGATCAGCGCCCCACTCCGACCAGCTGCCATCGTAGAGGGCGACATCATCCTTGCCCGCAAGGCGCAGAGCAAAGAGCAGCACGCTCGCTGTCACCCCGCTGCCGCAGGAGGTGATGACCGGACGCGACCAGTCAACGCCCGCCTCTTCGAACGCGGCGCGCAATTCTTCGGGCGACTTGTAGGTCCTATCGACCTTCAGCGCACCGCCAAAAGGCAGGTTGAGCGAGCCGGGGATCCGCCCGTTTTGCCCGCCATGCACCGGATCCGCCCCGTCGCCATAAACCCGTTCTGCCGCGCGCGCGTCGAGAACCTGGAATTCGCCGCTGTCCAGATTGGCGAGCATGTCGGCCTTGCTGCGCACGCCTGTTGGCTCGCGTTCCAGCGCTTCAAGGCCGGTGTTGTGCGGCACCGCCTCCATAGCGCGCAGATCGCGATCCCCGGCGCGCCAGGCGTCCAGACCGCCATCAAGGATCGCAAGATTGCCCACGCCATACGCCGAGAGGATGACCCAGGCCCGCGCGCTGCTGCGCAAGGCGCTGTCATCGTAAAGGACAATCCGGTCTCCTGGCGCTACGCCAAGCGCGCTGAGCCGGGCCTGCACGGTGGCAAAGGGCGGGAAGGTGTTGGACAAGGGAGCGCTCTCATCGACGAGGCTGGCGAGGTCGAGAAATTGCGCTCCGGGGATGTGGCCGGCTGTGTATTCCGCGCGGGCGTCGCGCTTGGCGGCTGGCAGATGAAGCGATGCGTCAAGGACGTGAAGGCTGTCATCATCCAAGGCCATGGCAAGCTGGCTCGCGGTGATAAGCATCGGCGGGGTTTGAACGGATGGCTGTTCCATAAAGCTCAGGACTAGCCCGCCATCGGGCGCAAGCCAAGACGCTTAACTTTCGCGCGCCGGCTGGCCGTTTTCCAACTTGGGAGCAAACGGCTTGATCGGGTTGGCGAGCAAGCCCTTGATCGCCCCGGGCGAGGTGTCGAGCGGGATCGGGTGCAAGCGCGATTTGCTTGATCCGCTGGGCGTCCCGATCACAAAGCTGGTGGTGCGCGCCCGCTCGCCCGCGCCTTCAATCGTTACATGGACAAGCGGGATGAACACCGGAACAGACCCTTGCCGCAACATCCGCACTTCCACCATCGGCAAAAGCAAGCTGGCCGGGATAGTGTGGCTTTGTTGCGGCCCGATGCGCCCGATTTCGCCCAACACCTGTCCCAGCGCAAACGAGGCCGCGTTTGATCCGCCGCGCTGGGCGCTGGCCAGCTGAGCCGACACCGACAGCCCGCGCACCGCTTGATCCGAGCGATTGGCAATCGTCAGGCGAAAATCGAGCGAGAATTGCATGACGCTGCGCGTGGCGCTGGTGATCTGCAGTGAAAGGGCAAGGCGAGTGGGTTCGGCTCCGGTCTTGGGGCCGGGATCCGATGCGGACGCTTCGGGAGAGAACGGTTGACCGGACGGCGCAGGGGACGGCGCAGGAGGCGGTGCAGGGGACGGCGCAGGGGACGGCGCAGGGGGCGGTGCAGAGGTTGGTGCGCGCGGGGGAACAGGTGGCGGTGCAGGCGCTGGCGAAGGTTTCTTGCTTTGCGCGTCTTGGCCGGGCTTGTGGTAGGTCTCCCACATTTCTTGACGAAGGCCGCGTGCGAAGCTCTCATCGGGCAGGGCCAGCGTGCTCTCGCGCCCTTTCCAGATACGCCAGACCAGAAAACCAAGCGCAAGGATGAGCGCGGCGACCAGCGCCCACAGATAGATCGCGAGGGCGTTGGACGGCGGGCTCGACGATCGTTCGCGCGCGGTGGCTTCGTTGCTCTGGCCCAGACCAATCGAGGGTGACGGCGAAACGTCGACCCAGTCGCCTTCGCCCAGCAGATATCCTCCTGAGCCTGCGGTCTCTTCGGCCGCAACGCCCTCGCTCTGCAGTGTCGCCGCGGCTTCTCGGGCCTCCTCCAGCGCGTTTTGCATCTCGCTGGGCGCGCTATCACGCTCTTCGCTGGCCACCAGCGCGTCAATCTGAACGCCGAGATCCTCAGGCGTCTCGCCCGGCTGCGCCAGATCGCTGGCGCCGGGCGCAGGCGCTCTTGTGGATGAGGACGCTGGCGGCGGAGCGCCCTCGCGCGGGTCTTGCGCGGTGGCTTGTGGCGGGGTCTGCGAGGCGGGCAGCGTCGCGGATGGCGTTGGAGTGCGTGCAGTGGCCGGCAAAGGCGCGGGCGTCGGTGTCGAGGAAGGCGGCTCGGAGAGAACCGGCTGCGGCGTAATCGTGCGCGGCCGGATCAGAACGCCCGAGCGCTCATCCAGCGGGCCTTGCGGGGCGGGAGTGGGCGAGGGCGAGGGCGAGGGCGTCGCTTCGGGAAGCGAGAAGGTGTTGGGGTTTTCCTGCGCGCGAAGTTGATCGTCCCAAGCGCCAGGGCTGACAAGGCTTAGCGTAACGGCGCTTGTCAGCGTTGCCCAGCGCCGCAAACTCGCGCTGTCTATCGAGACCGCTGCGCGCGCAGGACGACGCTCCGCTTGGCGGAGAGAGGGCGTATGGCGGGCAAGTGGGCGATGGAGTTTCACGGGGCAGGATTGTGTTGTGTATCGGTTTGCGGGAAGCGCGCGGGTATTGCGCGCCGCGTGTCCCATAAGGTTTAGCACATACGCATCGCGCGGCGCGGGTCCACCTCCTCGCTTGCACGCGCGCCGCTTTCGCGGCAACAGCGCGGCATGGAAACCACACCCGATACCCCGTCCGGCCAGCCCGCGTTTCTGGGCAAGGAAACGCCGCTTCCCACCTCTCCGCAAGAGGCTGTGCTCGACTACGTGCCCAATCCGCGGCCCGGCGCGCTGTTTCTGGTGCGCTTTGCTGCGCCTGAATTCACATCACTGTGCCCGGTTACCGATCAGCCGGATTTTGCTCACCTGGTTATCGATTACGCGCCCGATCAGACAATCGTGGAATCGAAGAGCTTGAAACTCTTCCTTGGCAGCTTTCGCAATCACAATGGCTTTCATGAGGATGTGACCGTCGGGATTGGTCAGCGCCTGTTCGAGGAAATGAAGCCCAAGTGGTTGCGCATTGGCGGCTACTGGTATCCGCGCGGGGGTATCCCGATTGACGTTTTCTGGCAAAGCGACTCGCCGCCTGAGGGACTGTGGTTGCCTGATCAGGGCGTGCAACCCTACCGAGGGCGCGGTTAACCTCTTTACCGATTGTCAATCAGCCGCTTACGTAAACCCTTATGCAACATATACTTGTCATAGAGTTAGCGAAGACGGTTTTCATTTCGCTGTCACAATGACGGCATAAGCGCTAGGTGTTACTTCGGGGGTAGTGGCGCAGATGGCATGCTCGCATGGCCCCCGCAAAGGCACATCCACGGATTTAAAGAGCCAGCGAGAGGCACATCATGAAGATTTTTTCAACGACGAAACTGCGGGCAATTGGCAGCGTGTCGGCAATCGCAGTGACCGCGGGCCTGGGCACGACTTCGGCCGCGCAGGACATGGCGCCCGCTCCGGTCGATGAGGTTCCCACCCCGATGGTTCCGATGGCACCCGCCGATGCGGTTGAGTGCGCTCTTGATGCGGTGGCGATGCCAAATACGGTCGTCTGTGCACCGGGTACCGATGCCGATGGCATTACCGAAGCGCTCGACGATGTGGTGCTGACAGTTGAGGCGGGTGCACAGGTTCAGGGTGAGATCAATCTGGGCGCAAACACGATCGCGACGATCGATGGCGACTTTGTGGTTGATAGCATAACTGATGGCGCGCTCGAGCTCGGCGAAGGTTCGACTGTCGTGAATAACGGTTTCATCGGCGGTGATGCGGACTTCGACGGCTTTGTGGTTACCGGCGACAACAGCACGGTCACCAACAACGGCACGGTCTTTAACGACGGAAGTACGGGCGGAATTGGGTTCAATGTCGGCAACGGATCGACCTTTACCAATAACGGCCTGATCGCCATGCAGGGCAACAATGTTTTTGGTGTTCTCGGCCAAAATCTGACCGTGTCGGGCAACAATGTGACCGTGGTGAACTCTCAAACAGGTTCGATCATCGTCGACGGGCAGGGAAATCTCAGTGCAAATCTCAGTGCAGCCATTCGTCTTGGTGACGACGCGACGGTCACCAATGATGGTTTGATTCAGACCTTTGGTGGTATTGCGGAAGGTATCCTGACCTTCGCGCGCGGCACCATCACCAACAATGGCAACATCCAAACGTCTGCCAACGGCGCGGAAGGCATTTCGACCGGCGAAGACTCGACCGTTATCAACACAGGAAGCGTGGCCACACTGGGCGACAACCTCTCAACGATCTTGGTTGGCGACAACAGCACGCTCAATAACAGTGGCACGATCACCGCTGCCGGCGAAGACGCGGATGCCGTCACCGGGGGCGATATGTTCACGCTGACCAATTCCGGCATGATCACTGCGAGCGGTGAAGGCGCGCGCGGCGTGGAGGCTGGCGACGATTTCACGCTGGTCAACTCAGGCACGATCGAGGCGCACGACCGCGCGATCAATGCAGGCGATGATGCGACGATCACCAACGAAGTAGGCGGCCTCATCAACTCGACGGGTGACGGCGACGACACCACTGAAGACGCCGACACGATCCAGACCGGTGACAATCTCACCATCGTCAACAACGGCACGATCAGCAACGAAGGCTTTGACACCAAGATCATCGATGCGGGCGACAACCTGACGGTGACCAATAACGGGCTCATCACTTCGGACTGGAAGGGTGTTGAGGGCGAGGCCAATTTCACGCTGACCAACAATGCAGGCGCGCTGATCTTCTCGACCAATGACGAAGCGGTCGAAGCGGACGATGCTGGCCTCGTGGTTGTCAACGATGGCGACATCATCGCGCCCAAGGACGACGCGGTCGATGGCGGCGCGGATGTCACCATCACCAACACCGGCCTGATCCGGGGCGGCGAGAATGACGCGATTGAGCTCGACAGCGGCATAATCACCAACTCCGGCATCATCGAGAGCCTCTCGAGCGATCCGGAAGGCGATTTCTCCGATGCGGATCTCACCAACCGTGAACTCGACGCTGGTATCGACTTCGATGGCGTCGATGATCCCAACAATCTGGCCGGTCCGGAGGCGGACACCGTCATCAACCTTGAAGGCGGCATCATCCGCGGCGACATCGGCATCAACGCCAGCTCGGGCAACTTCGTCGATGATGGCGAAGGCGGCTCGGAAGCTGGTTCACCCGCCAACGTTCGCTCGCAAGTGGTTGCCAACTTCGGCCTCATCCAGGCGAACACCGGCAACCCGGTCAATGACGGCCGCCTCGATGCGGTCCT
>JBCBYM010000067.1:0-14068 GCA_039815865.1 Pseudomonadota bacterium | reverse complement strand
CAAGCGTCTGGTGGGCTGGGGCGCGGTGCTGAGGGGCTGGGCGGGATTTTGCGCGACCTGCGCGGTGGGCGGCTTCGCCAATGTCGCGGTGGCGACTTTGCTGGAGGGGCGCGGGGTCTATTGGGCGCTCGCCGCCTTGTGCGGGATTTTGATCGGATCGGTCTGGAACTACGCGCTCTCCAGCCGCTTCGTGTGGGGCCGGTTTTAGCGAGCGGTGCCGGGGCTTCCGGTTGCCGGATTGGGCGAAGCGCTGCGTGAAGGCTTGTTATGGGGGGGGGAGCGGACGTCACTTCACACTGGTTGCAACAAACTGTGCGATGAATTGACTGTATGCATCTTTCATAGGAAGTTCCAGGTCTACCTTGAGTCGGCGACGGACAGTTTGAACTGTCTCGTTCGATTTGGGATTTGTTCCAATCTTCTCGTATTCTTCCCAATAGACGCCAACTCCACGTTTCTCCCACGAGGGCAATTCGTTGAAGTTGATACCACCTTGGAAGAGGAGCTCGTTCTTCTCAGAAACAGACTTGCCTGAAAGTTCATTGGTTGCTTCAGACTGAGAAGCACCGCTGTTTCTCAACATCCAATAGCAATGTGCATTCAGGGCGTTTCGACTTGCGTCTTCGTTTCTCCAGCGAAAGTAGTCTACGACGTCACTTTGCCTTGGCAGCTCGCATACTCGGCAGTCAAAGCTACCCATTGCTCCTAGTCCCAGCGAGAATGCTGCGCTAGCCTCTCCAGCTAATACTGAGTTTAGCTTTCGGGTCTTTCGGCCAAAGGTGTTATCATCCTGATGAAACAACAGTGATATTTCATCGCTTTGATTATAGCCATACAAAACATTGAAGCCACATTCCAATAAATGGCTGGTCGTATCAACCATCAAATCTCTAAAACGCATGTCAAACGGCGCTTCGAATTCATGCAGATCTTTGGTTAGCCGTGTAAAGTTCCGACCATCTATGCGAGCGACGATATAGATCCCTGGTAGGACGCAATGATCGCTTTCTGTTTCGAAAACCCGCAAGCGCCGGTCAAGTTCTTCAAATATCACTTTCCCACTCCACTACCGAGAAATCTCCACTCTCTGTAGTCGTCACATAGTGGAGCCTATCAAAGCCTTCTCCATAGTCAGGTGTTTCCAATCGATTTCGTGTCCCCCTAATCGCCAGTTCTGGAATAATTTTGTCCTTTGGCCTGCTCTGGTTGCGACTGAGGGCGGCCTCAATGCCTGAAGCGAAAAAGAGGCCCTTCACGGAGAAGTTGTTTTGCTGCGCGGCTTCTATGTACCGTGCTCGCTCCAGCTTTGTGGGGTTGGTGTTATCGATCACGCAGGGCTGCTTCGCGGCAAGACAAGCATTGAGCAGGATGGTTTCGCGATGGCGCGTTCTCAGCATGTCTAGGTTTAATCGAATGTGCGTGTCAGCATATCTCTGCTTGTAGAAGGTCGACTTACCTGTTGCCTGAATGCCGAGAAACAACACGAGTTCCATAGATAAGCCTAGCGAGAGTATTTACGGACGCCTGTTCAGTAGCGCCCATCATGTATCGAGTCGATCTCGCTTTGTATACGGGATTGGAGGGGCAGCGGCGGCAACTGGGTCGTTACCAGAACGTCCGCTCTGGGGTTACTTCTTCGATCCTTCGCCTGTTTACGCGATCACCGCCCAATCTGCTCGCCGTTTACCGCCAGCCCGCGATCCAGGCCCATTTGGCAAAGCTCATCGGGCCGTCGAGCTCGCCTGCGCTAAGGACCTTGTAGAACAGCGCGAAGACCAGCACGCTTGCCCCCGGCACGGCCAGGCTGATCCAGCGCAGGCTCTCAAATCGGCGCATGTCCGCCAGTGCCAACGCGAGCGCGGCGAGCAGGAAGACGCTCGGCATCATATAGTGGTAATAGAACTGCACAGGCTTGGGCGCGATCAGCCACAGGCCCAGCGCGACGGCATAGCCGACCACCACGCCCAGCCGCGCCCAATCGGTGCGCGCCAGCCCCGCCCACAGGCACCACGCGAGCGCCGGCAATCCCAGCAGCATCGTCAGCGGATTGCCGATCAGCAGCACGCCGCGCTGCGCGTTGTCGGTGAACTCGTACAAGTACCAGATGCCGCGCGTGTTGGTGACCCATTGCATCCAGGTGCTCTGATAAGAGTGCGGGGCCAGAACCGCGCTTTGCAGCTCAAGGATTTCGGCGTGCAGGCCGATAAGCCCGCCTTCCACCAGCGGCGAGGGGCGCAAGGGCGCGCTCAGCCAATAGCCGGGGATGAAGGTGGCCGCGTAAACGATAAGCGGCACCAGACCGAGCCACACAAACGCCTCAGCCAGGCTAATGCCGGGCACCGGCGCGCCGCGGCGGCTCAGGATCAGGCGGCGGCGCCCAGCGGACAAGCGCGCGGCAAAGAAGGTGAGGCCCGGCGTCATCGCAAGGGGCACAGCGTTCCACTTGGACGCCATCGCCGCGCCCAGCGCTATCCCGGTGAGCGCGAGGCGCCAGCGCCCCGTCTCCGGCTCTTTGCAGGCGGCGGCGAATTGCCAGGCGGCAAGCGCGAGGAAGGCGGCCATGAAGATATCGAGCATGGCGATGCGCGCGTGAACGAAGAGGTGGAACCCGCTTGCCAGCAGGATGCCGAATGCGAGGGTCGCAAATCGCTCACCGCTGGCGTGCCACAGCGCGCGCATGCTCGCGCCGACGGCCACAGTGCCCGCGATCAGCGGCGCGATCCGCCAGCCCAGCGGGTTGTCGCCGAGCCAGTGCATCGCCAGCGCAATCAACTCCTTGCCCAGCAAGGGATGCTCGCGGTTGATGTATTGCGCGCCGCCCAGCTCGCCGATCTTCAGAAACTCACGCGCGGCGGGCAGGTAATGGACCTCGTCGAAAAAGGGCGCGGTCGGGATCGTCAGCCGGATCGAGGCGAGCGCGGCGAACAGCGCGGGAATGACGAGGCACCAGCCCCAAGGATCGCTCGGCGTCTCTTGCGGGGAGAGCGGCGCGGGCGCAGGGGACGCGGCGTCGGCGGGCTGGGGAGGGGCGGCGGAATTGGCCATCGGACCCAGCGCTTAGAAAAGCCCCCCGCTGCGGGCAAGGGTTTAAAGCGAAGCGGTGGCCTCCTGTCGTTCCAGCCAGAACAGACGCGCGCACATGGCCAGCAGCCCGATGCTGGCGGTCGACCCGATAAACAGCGCCCAGGGCAGGATATTCATGCCGGCAGCCTGCGCGCGCGGGCGGATAAAGAAGAACGCGATCAGCACCGACATGACGAGGTCCCACCAGACTTGCAGGCCCGTCAGGTTTGCCGAATGGTTGGTGAAGAACATAACCACGCCTTCCTGGGCGATCTGCACCGCAGTGTAGCCCAGAAAGACAACGCACAAGATCGCGGCGAGGGAGGGATTGCCGATTGTCGGCTTGGAGATCAGGATATACGCCCCGGCCAGTGTGGTGGCGAGGAAGACGAGGAAGAAGAGAATTTGCAACGTGTCCATAATCGAATCTCCCAAAAATGTAGCGATTGCTACATCGGCTAGTATCGGAATGTAGCGACTGCTACAAGAGCCTATGTCACAGTCCTCTCCCAAATCCCAATTGACCAAGGAAACACTGCTTCCGCTCTTGGCCGCGCATGTGATGGAGCATGGGCTGGGCGGGGCCAGTTTGCGCCCGCTCGCCAAGGCTGCGGGGACCAGCGATCGCATGCTGATCTACCACTTCGGCAACAAGGAGCGGCTGATCGTCGACCTGCTTGGCTACATTGCCGGGATTTACGCGGCGGCTCTGGAAGCGGGGATCGGGGCTGAACGCGCCGCCACGCGTCAGGAATGCGCCGCGCGCATCCTTGCGCAATCGCGCGAGCCGATGATGCAGACCTTTATGGTGTTGTGGTGGGAGATTGTCGCGGGATCGGCGCGCGGCTTGCCGGGGTATAAGGACGCGGCCGAAGAGATGATGACCAAACAATTGACTTGGCTCGAAACCCAGATGCCCGCCGATGATCCTGATCCCAAGGGCGGAGCGCGCTATCTGATGACGCTTCTCGAAGGCTCGCTCATGCTCGGCGCGGTGGGTCACGCCCGCACCGCGCGCGAGGCCTTGATGGCGAGCGAGCTTGCGAGGCCTTCGCCACGCGACTAAGCGCAACGCCCATTATGAAGAAGACCACTGGAATGAACCGCGCAGCAACGCGCAACTGGCGGCCGGCCACCCGAGCGGTGCGCGCAGGCACCTGGCGCTCCGAGCATGGCGAGACGTCCGAGGCGATGTATCTGACTTCGGGCTACACCTATGACGATGCGCAAACGGTCGCGGACCGGTTTGCGGGCGACGCGGCAGGCATGACCTATTCGCGCCTTCAGAACCCGACCGTGGCGATGCTGGAAGAGCGGATCGCGATGCTCGAGGGCGCTGAGGCGTGCCGCGCGCAAACCTCGGGCATGGCGGCGATGACGGCCTCGCTGTTGTGCCAGCTTTCGGCGGGCGATCACTGCGTCGCCGCGCGCGCCGCCTTTGGCTCGTGCCGCTGGCTGGTCGACCACCTGCTCCCCCGCTTCGGGATCGAGACCACGGTGATCGACAGCGCCGACAACGCCGCGTGGGAAGCGGCGATCCGGCCCAATACGCGCGTTTTCTTCTTTGAGACCCCGGCCAACCCCACGCTCGATATCGTGGACCTTGAATTCGTGTGCGGCCTGGCAAAGGCGCACGGCATTACCACGGTCGTCGACAACGCGTTTGCTGGCCCCACGCTGCAGCGCCCGATGGAGTTTGGCGCGGATGTGGTCGCCTACAGCGCGACCAAGGTCATGGACGGGCAGGGCAGAGTGCTCGCGGGCGCGATCTGCGCATCCGAGGAATGGATCCTCGAAACACTCATGCCGTTCCAGCGCAACACCGGCCCCACGCTCTCCGCCTTCAACGCCTGGGTGGTGATGAAGGGCTTGGAGACGCTCGACCTGCGCGCGCGGCGTCACAGCGAGAACGCGGTGGCGCTGGGCGAATTCCTGGCTCCGCGTGTTGAGGCGGCGGGTGGCCGGATGCTGCATCCCGGCCTTCCCAGCCACCCGCGCCACGATATGGCGCTCAAGCAGATGGACGCGACCGGTCCGATCTTCGCTCTCGATGTCGTCACCCGCGAGCGCGCCTTTGCGCTGCTCGACGCGCTGGAGCTGATCGATATCTCGAACAATATCGGCGATGCGAAGAGCCTGATGTGCCACCCCGCCTCCACCACGCATGCCAATATGGGGGATGAGGGCCGCGCGCAGATGGGCGTTACCGAGGGGCTTTTGCGGATCAATGTGGGGCTTGAGGATATCGCCGACCTCACCGAGGATATGGACCAGGCGCTGAGCGCTGCGGGGCTGTAAACCCACGGTGCCGCGCAAAAGGCGCAATCAACCCAAAAGGCCGGGGCTCTCTGGTCAAGAGCGCCCCGGCCTGATGCACATTGGTCGGACGCGGGGGCTCACGACCCTCATCCACCTGGAAACGACAGCCGCTGCAAGATCCTGGAACGCTGAGAGCTTCCGCCATCTTGCGGGACAACCGACGATGGTCCCGTGGTACGCCGCGATAGCCTAACGCGGGTGTAGCAATCGAGGGTAACGCGCAATTTACCGCGAACTCGTTGCGGCCTTGTCCAAAAATCTGCATTCCAGACTTGCGCTGATCTTCCAAGCCTGCCACCCCTCAGCCAAGCACAAGGGAGAGACCACCATGACCAAGCGCATCGAACTGATCTTCGATTTCGTCAGCCCCAACGCCTATCTCATCTGGTGGCCGCTGCGCGAACTTGTCCAGCGCACCGGAGCCGAGCTTGCGATTACGCCGGTGTTTCTGGGCGGAATGCACAAGCTCACCGGAAACGCGCCGCCGATGGTCCGCGACGCTGATGTGAAGGGCAAGGTTGAATACGCCAGCCTCGAAATGCAGCGCTTCATCACCAAGCATGGCCTCACCAAGTTCAAGCTGCATCCCAAGTTTCCCTTCAACTCGATCAGGCTCCAGCGCCTGGCGGTCGCCGCCGAGCAGGACGGTCGCGCGGTCCAGTTTGTTGAAGCGATGCTGCCGGTCGTCTGGGAACAAGGCGTCGACATCACCGATCCGCAGACCCTTGGCGAAGCGGTGAGCGCGGCGGGCTTTGACGCCGCCGACCTGTTCGCGCGCACGCAGACCGACGAGGTCAAGCAGATCCTGGTCGCCAACACCGATCACGCGGTTGAACGCGGCGCCTTTGGCATCCCGACCCTGTATGTCGGCCCCGAAGGCGGCCCGGCGGAAATGTTCTTCGGCAAAGAGCGTCTGGCGCAGATCGAAGAGCTGCTCGCCTAGTCTTAGCAAAAGGCCTCATGGTCCAATAGAGCTGCGGAATTTCTTTTGCGGAATAGGAGCTTGCCTTGGAGGCGCGGTGATCTATTCTGCGCCTGATGGTATCGAACCGCGCCTTTTCCCTGCTCGTTTCGCTGGCCCTTGGGTTGGTGGGTTTGCCGCAAAGCGCAAAGGCGCAAGAGGCAGCGCCGACCGGTCCTGACCCTGGCTCCGAAACGAGCGCGGCCAGCCAAGCGGCGACATCCTCTACGATCCCAAGCCTTATCCCCGCGCGGTACTTTGCCGCGCGTCCGATCATTACGAACGCCAGCCTGTCTCCCGATGGGCGAAAGATGGCTTTCTTGAAAGAGGTCAGCGGGGTGGCGCAATTCATCCTCGCGGACCCGGTGACCGGCGAAACCATAGCCGCGCAGTTCATGCCCGAAGGCTTTGACATCATCGACTACCGATGGACGGACAACGCCACTCTTCTGGTCGAGGGTGTCGGCATCATCCGGCAGGACCGCTATCGTTACCGGGTGCGCAAGCTGTTCCTTGCCATGCCTGAGGCGGACTATGTTCGCTCGCTCATCGCTGACCCGTTCTTGTCGAGCTCGGCGCAAGTTGTGCGCGTTGATGAAGACGGTGACTGGGCGCTGATCGCGCATCGGGACCGGCAAAAGGCCAAGTCTGCGTCGGTCTTTCGCTACGATTTGCGGTCTGTTGCGCCGGGGCAGATGGTCCAAGAGGCGATCGAGGATGTCGCCTATTGGAGCGCGGACGAGGACGGTGCGGTGCGTCTGGGGCAAGGCTTTCGCAAGGGCCAGGTTCATGTGTGGTACCGCTCGGGACCAGACAAGCCATTCTCTAGGAAAGGCCGCCCCAAACCCGGCAACCCCGAAGCCTTCTTCACAGCAGTCCGGCTTAAGGCGGGAAGCGACGCTGGCTACACGCTCACGCGGGGCGCCTCGGGCCGCTTGGGCCTGCACCGCTTCGACTTTGCGAACCTCCAAAGCCTTGAGGCGATCTACGAAAGCCCCGGCAGCGATGCCGACGGCGTCTGGTACAAAAGCGGCGAGCCCAAAGCGGTGTTCTACACTGACGAGGCCCAGCAAATGGTCTGGTTCGATCCTGAGCAGCGCTCGCTTCACGCGGAACTCAAGGCCGCGTTGGGCGGGGATGCGGTGCAGCTGGCGTATCGTTCGGTCTCGCGGGACAATCAGCGGCGCTTGATCGCCGCCGGGAACGCTTCGGATCCGGGCGTCCTCTATTTCTTTGACCAAGCCACTATGGCGATCAAAGATCTGGCCGAATTGCGTCCTGATCTCGATTACAGGCAGCTTGCGGCCCCGGACCCAATTGGCTTTACCGCGCGCGACGGGGTGGAGATCCGAGGCTATCTGACGCTTCCTCGCGGGCGGGAGCCCCGGGGTCTGCCGCTGGTCATCATGCCGCATGGCGGTCCTTTCGGAGTGCGCGACACGCTGCGCTACAACGATTGGGTCCAACTGCTCGTCAATCGCGGCTACGCCGTGCTGCAGCCCAACTTTCGCGGCAGCGGCGGCTATGGTGAGGCGTTCTTCGATCGCGGGCGCGGCGAGGTTGGGCGCGCTATGCAGGACGATCTTGACGACGCGATGGACTGGGCTGTTGGCGAAGGCGTGGCCGATCCGGACCGGGTGTGCCTCGTTGGTGGATCGTATGGAGGCTACGCGGCGTTGTGGGGCGTCTTGCGCAACCCTGAGCGTTACCGCTGCGCGGCCAGTTGGGCCGGCGTCACCGATTGGGATCGGATGCTGAAGTTTGATCGCCGGTACCTGACCCGCGACGCGCAGAAGCGCTTTCAGGCCAAGATCGAAGGCGACAACGCGAACCTGGCTGAAGTCTCCCCCTTGCGTCTTGCCAAGCGTCTTTCTCGGCCGGTCTTGTTGGCGCATGGCACCCGCGATCCCAATGTCCCTTTCACGCAGTTCGAACAGATGGCGAAGGCCACAAAGGATGCACCGGTCGTTCCGACAAAGCTGATCGTGCACGGCGCTGGACACTCGTTCAGGACGGAGCGTCACCATAAGGAGTGGCTCGATGCGCTCGACCGATTTCTGGCGCGCCACAATCCGGCCGATCAGGTTGATGAGACAGGCGCCTTTCGCGAGCCGGATGACCCGGACCTCGACGCCAATTTCGTCCCGCTTCGGGTCGACCAACCCTAGCGGTGGCGAAGAATTCCTGAGCTTTCGGGAAACCTCGGCGAAAACCGGCGTTGATACCCTTGCCGCGCCGCAACAATTTGCTACCTTGGACGTGATATGAAAGAGCTCTTCCAACACGCTGCCGTCACCGATGGGGTCACCGTTCGGGTTGCTGTCAACTTCCTGCCCGAGCAATCGCATCCCGAAGCGGGCAAGTGGTTCTGGGTCTATCATATCCGTATCGAGAACAACTCGCATGAGGCGCTCCAGCTCAAGACCCGGCACTGGCGCATCACCGACGCGCGCGGCATGGTCAATCATGTCGACGGCGAAGGCGTGGTGGGTGAACAACCAACGCTTTCGCCGGGGGAAAGCCACGATTACGTCTCGGGTTGCCCGCTGACGACGCCGCATGGCTCGATGGAAGGCTTTTACACCTTCTTGCGCGCCGACGGTTCGCCGATCGAAGTGCGCATTCCCTACTTCCCGCTCGCCGCTCCCGAAACGGCGGACGGCCGCTCGTAAAGCGCGGTTTGCAGGCCCCTGCGGCTTGCCCTCGCGGTAAGCCGCGCCTAAATCAGCGCGCGTGAAGCGCACCCATCTCCCCTTGAACGCCCTGCGCGTCTATGACGCCGCCGCCCGCCACCTCTCCTTCACCCGCGCCGCGGACGAGCTTGCCGTAACGCCCGCCGCCGTCGGCCAGCAGATCCGCGCGCTTGAGGATCACCTCGGCGTCGTCCTCTTCCGCCGCACCTCCAAAGGGCTTGAGCTCACCCCCGAAGGCACCGCCGGCCTCGACGCGCTTCGCGAAGGCTTCCTGCGCTTCGAGGAGAGCGTGGACGCCATGCAAGCGGGCCAGGCCTCGGACCGCTACACTATCGCCGCCCCGCGCGAATTCTACGCCGCCTGGCTCGCCCCGCGCCTCGCGCCTTTCCAGGCCACCACGCCCGGCGTCCAGTACATCCTAGCGCCTGACGAAGGCGCCGACTTCACCGAAGCCAACCTCGACCTTGCGATCCGCTTCATCGCCGGGCCCGGAGAGCTGGAGGGCGTCCAGCTTGCGCCCGCGCTCAAGGTCAGCGTCGCCGCGCCTGAAGCGCGCGATGCGTGGATCGACTGGCCCGAGGCCTCGCTCCCCGAAGGCATCAACGCCTGCATCACCGCGTCGAGCGCAGGCCAGGCGATGAGCTCGGCGCTGGCGGGCATGGGCCGCACCGTCCTGCCGCTTGCCCTGGTTGAGACCGCGCTTGAGGACGGCCGCCTCGTCGCGCTCGATGAGCCGGTAGAGAGCAAGCGCGCCTACTGGCTGGTTGCGCCGACCCCGCAATGGCGCTCCAAGAAGGTCAAGGCGCTGGTGGGGCATCTGGTTTCCTAGTCTTGTGTTCGCCCATCCGGGCGAACTCCTCGGTGCTGTTCCCTCCGCTGGCGCTGCGGGGCACCTGCGGGCGCGTGGTCACGCTTGCGGTTTGCTGGGCAAACCGGGATAGCGTGCCCGGTCGGCGCGCAGCGCCGCAAGGCCAAGCGGCCGCCCGCAGCGGGTCCGCAGCGAAGCGCAGGACGTCTAGCGAGGATGCTCGCCCGGATGGGCGAGCGTAACCACGAGGACTCACGCTTGCACTCGGCTCCGCCTCGCGTATGTCCGCGGCGCCATGCCCACCGTACCCACTCTCACCACGCCGCGCTTTACCTTGCGCCCGCTTCGCCGGTCGGACGCCGCCGCTCTGCTGCCCACGCTCAGCGACGCCGAGCAGTGCCGCTACCTCTCGCGCGAAGCCTTCGCGTCCGAGGACGAGCTGTGGGCCTGGCTCGCCGATCCCGACTGGCCCGGCCTCAGCTGGATCGCCGCCGAGACCCAAGGGGCCAAGACCCACGCGGCCAAGACCCAAGGGGCCAAGACCCACGGGGCGGGCGCCGGCCCCGCCGAGGGCGACGTGGTCGCCCGTCTGGTTGCCGTTCCCACCGATGGCTCCACGCCCGAACACGGCGCGGTGTTCGAGATCGGCTACATCACCGTGATGCACCGGCAGGGCGAAGGCGTTGCCCGCGAGTGCGCGCGCGCGCTCATCACCCACCTGCTCAGCCCCGATCACACGCCGCCCGTGCGCAAGCTCACCGCCGAAGTGGACGTGCGCAACGCGCCTTCAATCGCCCTCATCGAAAGCCTCGGTTTCACGCGCGAGGCCACTCTGCGCGAGGCGGATGCCACCCATATCGGCCTGTGCGACGTCCACTGGTACGGCCTCCTCGCGCGCGAGTGGGAGGGATAGGAAGGGCACGATCTCCCCTTTTGTTGGAGACACAGGTTACACAGTCCAAAAGTCGAAAAGACACCTCTCCCGTGCGCGGCTGAGGGTCAAAAAAAATTTTGCCAGACTTCTCTACCGTGCCGCCGCCCGCAGGCTTCCTGAAGTCTGACCAGTCTTGCGACGGTCTCCATGTGAGGGTGTAGCGGAGCGAGGGCGTGTAGGAAAATGGGAAAGGTGCGCCAATCGAGCGGCCTGATGCTCGCCAAAAATCAGTCAAGGCCGGGGACAAAATTTTGGACTTGCTAAGGGGCTCAAAGTCAAATCAGAGCTTGCGCTTAAACGATTGATGAGAGAATACTTCGCCAAAGGCAAAGTCTTCAAAACCAGCCAAGCCGGGTAGAGAAGACGCAGTGTGGCGACATTTAGGGAAGGGGGCATCCTTGCCGGATCCGAATGACAATCCTGCAGCACCGCACGCTGCCCCACCTGTTGCTGGCCCCGCAGATCCCGGCGCAGATCCCGGCGCAGGCCCGGTTGTGGGAGCAACTCCGGCCCCGGCCCCGGACCCAGGGGCAGACGATGGCGCAAGACCGTGGGACGACTATATAATCTTAAGCCTTGTGGCCGGCTGCAGTGCGATCGTGCTGATCGTTATGCTCTGGATCATCGCGGAATACGCGCTGGGCTATTCCACTCGCGATTTCGTCGCGCTCGACCTGGTTGTGCGGTTCGCTCAGTCGATCGCCAAATATGAGATCGGCGCGCCGTTTTATTCGCTGGCGATCGGCCTGCTGGCTTTATTGGTCAAAGGAAGGGCGAGAGATTTGATGGGCCCGGCGCCGGTGTTGGTCACTGCGGCGTGTCTGATCGCTGTATTCGCGGTTCTTGTGGGAGTTGGTTTCAACTCATTTGAGATTTCGAAACTGCCATCGGTGAACGCTGACCTTATGGACTATTCCGAAAAACTGAACGATGTCATCGCGAATTGCCCTGAAGGGAAAGAAGTTGATTGCGACACCGCATTCGACGAGGGAAAGGCGGCAATTCCGGCCACGGCATCAAGCGATCTCAGTACGCTCTTGCTTGCGCTTTTCTCTTGGAATATCATTCAATTGTTGTCCTTGCTCAAGGGCGAGATCGTCGACTTATGGAGCGATCTTTTCAAGCGCTCAAAAGGCGACGCGGGTTAGGACGCTGCGATGGCTTGGCGATCTCTTCAGAAGTGGCCCGCTCTGGCTCTTTGTGCCGCTATTGCGCCGGCCAGCGTCATGATTTGCGCACAGGCTTTCGCGCAAGATCGGGAAATGCGGTTCAGATCAGAACCGCCCCATCCCGCGTTCAAGAGTAAGTTCGTTGAACTCTACTTCAAGCGCGATCACCCCTTTGTGCCAGTGGTCGGGGACGAGCATCGGCTGGAGGGCCGCGGCGTTGTCGAATTGCTTCCCGGCAAATACTACATCGTTGGAAAGGTAAGAGATCGCGAGGCTGAACTGCTTGAAATGCAAGTCTCGCGAAGGCTCTTTGACGCGGTCGGTCGACCGGTCTTGGTGCTGGACCGTGTGCAGCGCGCGGAATTCTGCCCGAACGATGGAGATATCGAAAAGCGGACGAGGGGATTGGCCGCTTTACCGGATTTGCTGAAGGCGGCCTTTGAGCTCGGCTATTGGGCGCAGCTGTGTGAAGAATTGGGCGCCGCTGATGGGCGAGACAAGGCAGCGCAACAGGTTGTTAGACTGAACCGTCGGCTCGAAGATTACGGCGTCACAGTGCGACTGAGAAACCCTGGAGAACAGTGATATGCGACTTTTCATCCGCTCCCTGGCCATGGTCTTTGCAGCAACGCTGGGAGCGTTCGCCGGGTCGGCATCATACGCGCAGTCGGCGAGCGCTGAGGCCTCGCGCCAGTTGGAACTGGTTAGGGGCGAGCGAGACTTTCTGTCGATCCGTTTGCGCGGAGGCGAAAGCCGCGCAGAAGTGGGCGTGCAGGTGCCAGAGCCCGCTCAGGTCGAATTGATCATCACAGACAGGCGCTTGGTCAGCAAGACGAGCAACAGCCTAACCAAAAAGTCCTATGCCTCCACCGCCCTTTACGTTGTTGACCCCGATGGCACCGAACGCCGGGTGAGGCTCGTCACCCGGGGCCGGGTGTCCAACGTGTCGTTCTTCGCGCCCGAGGCCGGGCGCTATCAACTCGTCTACGTCGCGCCGGGCCAACCCGCTGGTGAGGTGTCGTTCCAGTTCACAGGTTTGACCCCAAAGGCGCCCGAGCGCCTCAACATCACCCCGATTGACCGCGTTTACTCCCAAGGGGAGGTTGGCGTCCAACTGGCTCCCGGCGAGACCGCCTATGTGCCCTTCGAAGCTCAAGCCGAGCGGTGGATCGGCTTCACAGTTGAGGGCAGCGGGCGCGGCATTCTTGACCTCGAAATGGCGGTATCGGTCGGTGCACCCGGATCAGAAGAGATCGCTCAGTCCGGATCGAACGCCGGCAATCGCATCCGGCCAACCCTGGTCTTCGCCTCAACCAAGGATCAGCAGCACACATTGGTCCTCACACGCCGTGAGACCTCCACGAGAGGCGGCAGCCTAAGCTCCAGCCCAGAGACCTTTACGATCACTCACCAGGCGCTGAATCCACAAAGCGCGAATATCTGGTCCCAGCTGGGAGCCGAGGGGCCGGGCGCGGATTTCTCGATCGAACTCGGCTCGGCCTTCTCCTACACACGATCGCCGCTTCGGTTTGACAACGTACAGTTTTTCAAGGGCTACAGCTTTGGAACGAGCTTCGTGAAGGACGCCATTCTCAACGATCAGATCGTGACCATCGATATTCGCAGCGATGACCTCTCGCCCACTCTTCAACTTGGCTATCAGACGCCGTTCGGGTTTCTCGTCATCGATGCTCCCGGCGACAGGGCCTATGATGAACAGGAAACCAGCTACACGATCACTCTCTCACGCGATCTTCTCGATGCCTCCTTTGACGACCCGACCGGACCGAAGTTTGACGGGTGGTGGGACAATTTGAGGCTCAAGGCGATTTCGGATTTTGGAGAATTTGGTGAGTTTGCGATGACTGTGAACGTTAAAGATCGCCTCGGTCTGAACGCTCCGCCGCCGGACCCGGTTCGGGATGAGCCGGCCGAATAAAGCGCGCCGACGCCTGAAACCAGACATGCGTCTCCACGTGTGTTGGAGACACAGGTTACACAGTCTAAATACTGAAAACGCAACTGTCCCTATTGGGCTCTCGCGCTTTCAAAAAAATGCGCCAGACCTCCCTGCCCAAAGAACTAGACAGGGCCGCCGCCCGCAGGCTTGAAGCCTGCGGG
>JBCBYM010000066.1:0-14131 GCA_039815865.1 Pseudomonadota bacterium | reverse complement strand
ACTCGCCTTCGAAAGCAATTCCGGCCGGCGCGGGGATGAAGGGCCCGAGCTTGTCTTTGACGGTGCGGGCAAACTGATCGACACGCGCGACGAAGTGCGCACCGAAGACAGCGACCGCCCAAGCCTGTCCGGTTCGTACACCCGCATTGCCGACAACGGAAATGTCCTCAACCTGACCGGCGAAGTCGGCGCCAATATCCGGCGCGAAGACGAGATTTCAACGCGCTCCGGCTCTATCGATCCGGTCGACCGGGTGCGCGATTTTTCCTCGAGCGAAGATGAGTTCAACTTTGAGGTGGGCGCGGATTATCAGTTCGGCTTTGGCCCGGGTAAACTCAAAGTGATCGCCTATCACCGCTATGAGGACAGCCCGACCGTCTCGACCTCGGTCACGAGCTTCTCTGATGGCAGCGATCCGGAAGGCACCCGCTTTACCCGCGATGCCGATGAGGGTGAGACGATTGCGCGCGCCGAATACAGCTTCCCCGCAGCGGGCGGCGACCTGCTGATCGCCGCGGAAGGCGTGCGCAATTTCCTCGATATCAACTCCACCTTGAAAGAGCTCGACGCAAACGGCGATTTCGTGCCGGTTGAGCTCGACGGAGCGACCGCGCGCGTTGATGAAGACCGCGCCGAAGTGCAGGCGACCTACAGCCGCCCACTCGCGCCAAACCTGCAATTCCAACTTTCCATCGCTGGTGAATATTCGCGCATCAGCCAAAGCGGGGAATTGGGCCAGACGCGCACCTTTTATCGGCCCAAGGGCTTTGTCGCGCTCGACTGGAAGGCGGCTGAGGGCGTGAACATTGCGGCGCGGGTGGAGCGGCTGGTGGGCCAGCTCAACTTCTTCGACTTCATCGCCACGGTTGATCTCAACCAGGATCGTGAGAACGTCACCAACGCCGATCTCGTGCCTCAGCAAAGCTGGCGGGCGGAAGTTGAGGCCAATATCAGCCTCGGCGCGCTGGGTACGCTCAACCTGCGCCCCTTCTACGAGGACATCACCGACATCGTCGATCAGATCCCGATTGAAGGCGGCGGCCAGGCGCCGGGCAATATTCCGTCCGCATTGCTCTATGGGATTGAGAGCGAAGTGACCTTGCTCTCCGAAGGGATCGGCTGGCGCGGCACTCGGCTTGACGTCAGCGTCGATGCCTCGAAAAGCTCGGTGCGCGATCCGCTCTTGGGCTTCAAGCGCGAAATTTCCGATAACGAGACGATCAACATCCGCACCGAAGCGCGGCACGATATTCCCGACACAAGCTGGGCGTTCGGCTCCAGCTTCTTCTGGAACGACAACGCCGACAGCGTCCGCTTGGACGAGATTTTCGTGCGCAACGAAACCTTCCCCGGCTTCACCCAGGTCTTCGTCGAGAACAAGGATGTGGGCGGCCTGACCCTGCGCTTGGCGGTGAACAACCTCACCAACCGCCAGAACCGATTTGACCGCACCGTGTTTGTCGACCGGGCTGCGGGCATCGTGGATTTCGTCGAAGACCGCGATCGCAAGTTTGGGACAATCTTCACATTCGAGGTTGAGGGCTCTTTCTAGCCCGCCTACCCCTCAGCCAAAGTGAGGGAGAGCGGCATGACGCTTACAATGCGCAGCTGGCTGTTTGCGCCGGGCGACAGCGAAAAGAAGATGGGCAAGGCGATGGCCGGGGAAGCGGACATTGCGCTGCTCGACCTTGAAGATTCGGTGACGCCTGAAAACAAGCCCGCCGCGCGCCAGATGGTGGCCGAAGCGCTCGCCGAGGCGGGCGACCGCTCGCGGACCTGGGTGCGCATCAATCCGCTCGACACAGCGCACGCGGTGATCGATCTCTCGGTCATCATGCCCAAGGCGCCGGGCGGCCTCTTTCTGCCCAAGGCCGAAGGCGCGCACCACATCACCCAATTGCACCATTACCTGACCGCGCTCGAAGCGGCGCACAGCCTGCCGCAAGGCTCCACAAAAATCGCCGCTCTGGTTACCGAGACCGCCGCCGCCATGTTCCGCACGGGCGAATATGCGGGCGGTTACCCGGGGCGCGATCGTCTGGTGGCGATGAGCTGGGGCGCCGAAGATCTGTCATCGGCTCTGGGCGCGCGCGAACAACGCAGGCCCGATGGCGAATACGCGCACACCTACGAAATGGCGCGCAGCCTGTGCCTGCTGGGGGCAGTGGCGGCGGGCGTGGCTCCGATTGAAACCGTCCAGCCCGAATTCCGCGATCTTGAAGCGCTCGAAGCCCGCGCGCGCACCGTGAAAGCCGCCGGTTTCCGAGGGATGCTGGCGATCCATCCCGCTCAAATCGCGCCGATCAACACAGCCTTCACACCCTCGCCTGAGGAAATCGCGCACGCGCGCGCCGTGGTTCAGGCCTTTGCCGACAATCCCGGCGCGGGCACGATTGCGGTGGATGGCGCGATGCTCGACCGCCCGCACCTCGCGCTAGCCGAGCGGCTGCTCGCCGAGGCTGAGGCGTCGGACGACACCAAGTCCTGATTTTCCTACACGAACCAAATTGGTTAGATAACCAGCGACTCACACGAGAAGGGAGCGCTGGACTTATGGCCATTCTGGATACGCTTATCGGCCCGATCACTTCGATTATCGACAAGATCATCCCCGACAAGGAAGCGCGGGCCAAGGCCAAGCTTGAGCTCTTGAAGCTCGAAGGCACGCAGGAAATGCGGCTGATCGAGGCCCGTCTGCAGGCGATTGTCGCCGAAGCGCAATCGAGCGACCCATGGACAAGCCGCGCACGGCCCAGTTTCCTTTATGTGATGTACATCATGATCTTGTGGGCGCTGCCGATGGGCGTGCTCGCCGCGTTTCATCCCGGCGTCGCCAGGGAAATCGCTCAAGGCATGAACGCCTACCTCAATGGCCTGCCCGAACCGCTCTACGCGCTGTTTGGCACCGGCTATCTCGGCTACACGGCGGCGCGCCAATGGGGCAAGGTCAAGGGCGTCGACAAGTAGAGCGATAACCCTCCATTAACCCTCCGTTCGCTTTTGGTCCCTACGCTGCCGGAACAAATCAATGCCAAAAGCGGGGGCTTGTATGGCAAACGAGGATATCAAGAGCGAACCGGATGGCCGCCGCAAAGGCGATCGTCGCAAAGCCCAATTGCCCTTTGATGGGCCTGATCGCCGCAATGGCGGGGATCGCCGTTCGGGCGAGGACCGCCGCGCCACGGTGCGCGTTCCGGGCAACGAAAGCTGATCCGGAAAGCTCATTTCCCTCCTCTGTTGCCGCTGTCAGCGCCGATGCGCCGGGCGCGCGGGCGCGTTTGATCCCATTGCCTCATCGCTGAGACACGCTATCGGTTGGCGATGAGCAATCTTGTCTACGTTCTCAACGGGCCCAATCTTAACCTGCTTGGTTTGCGTGAGCCCGATATCTATGGCTCGACCACGCTTGATGAAATCGCGGGGCGGCTCGAGGATCAGGCGCGCGCGCTGGGCCTCGTGATCGATATGCGCCAGACCAACCACGAAGGCATGCTGGTCGACTGGCTGCACGAAGCGCAAGGCCAGGATGCCAAAGCGGTGCTGATCAACGCAGGCGCCTACACCCACACATCCATTGCCTTGCTCGACGCCGCGCGCGCGATCGCTACGCCGGTGATCGAAGTGCATCTGTCCAACCCCAAGCAGCGCGAGGCGTTTCGCCACCTCTCTTACATAGGGATGGCGGCGGCCAAGACCTTTGAGGGCCACGGAGCGGACAGCTACGCTCTTGCGCTCGATTACGCTGCCTCGCTGGAAGACTGAGCGCTGCGAAGACCGGCGCAAGCGGCAGCGCCACCACCATCGGGGGTGCATTTGTCCGCGATTGCCACTTGCCAGCCGCAATTCGCGTGAATAGTCACGCGTCTCTCCCTCGCTGGGGCAATACAAGGGGTATGCATGGCTGATAAGAAGCCGAGTGCCGGAGGCAAGTCTGGCATGAATGTCGATACAGCGCTTGTGCGCGAGCTCGCCGAACTTCTCAACGAGACCGGTCTTACTGAGATCGAAGTAGAGGATGACGATCGCAAGATCCGCGTCGCGCGTGGCGCAGCCGTCGCCGCAGCGCCCGCCGCGCCGGTGATGGCCGCGGCCCCGGCTGCCGCTCCCGCCGCCGCTGCGCCTGAGGCCGCCGCTGCGCCCGCCGCCAGCGCGGACACAGAGGGCGCTCTCAAATCACCGATGGTCGGCACCGCCTATCTCGCAGCCGAGCCGGGCAAGCCCAATTTCGTAAAGGTCGGGGACAGCGTCTCGGCGGGCGACACGCTGCTGATCGTCGAGGCGATGAAGGTCATGAACCCAATCACCGCCGACAAGGCCGGCACGATCAAGGCGATCCTGATCGACAACGCGCAGCCGGTTGAGTTTGATCAGCCGCTTGTGGTTATCGGGTAGGCGACCACGCCATGGCCATCTCCCGCATCCTCATCGCCAATCGCGGCGAAATCGCCTTGCGCATCCACCGCGCGGCGCATGAAATGGGTATCGAAACGGTCGCGGTGCACTCCACCGCCGATGCCGATGCCATGCATGTGCGCCTTGCCGATCACGCCGTGTGCATCGGCCCGCCGCCCGCTGGTGAGAGCTATCTCAACATCGCTGCGATCATCTCGGCTGCCGAAGTCGCTCAGTGTGACGCGATCCATCCCGGCTATGGTTTCCTGTCGGAAAACGCCAAGTTTGCCGAAATCGTCGAAGCGCATGACATCAAGTGGATCGGCCCCAAGCCGGAACATATCCGCACAATGGGCGACAAGGTGCAGGCCAAGAAGTCCGCCGGCGATCTGGGCTTGCCCTTGGTGCCAGGCTCGGACGGAGCGGTGTCGGACCCGGAAGAGGGCAAGCGCATAGCGGCTGAGGTCGGCTATCCCGTCATCATCAAGGCTGCCTCGGGCGGCGGCGGGCGCGGCATGAAAGTGTGCGAGAGCGAGGACCAGATCGAGACGCTGATGAGCCAGGCCGGCAGCGAGGCCAAGGCCGCTTTTGGCGATGCGACGGTCTATATCGAGAAATATCTCGGCAATCCGCGCCATATCGAATTTCAGGTCTTCGGCGATGGCAAGGGCAAGGCGATCCATCTGGGTGAGCGCGATTGCTCGCTTCAGCGCCGCCACCAGAAGGTCCTTGAAGAAGCCCCCTCACCCGTCATCGACGACGCTGAGCGTGCGCGCATGGGTGAGGTCTGCGCCAAGGCGATGCGCGACATGGCCTATCGCGGCGCGGGCACGATTGAGTTCCTGTGGGAAGATGGCGAGTTCTACTTCATCGAGATGAACACCCGCCTGCAGGTCGAACACCCGGTTACCGAAGCGATCACCGGGGTCGATCTGGTGCGCGAGCAGATCCGTATCGCCGACGGCAAAGCGCTTTCGGTCACTCAGGATGAGCTGGAATTTCGCGGCCACGCGATTGAGTGCCGGATCAACGCCGAGGACCCGTTCACCTTCGCGCCAAGCCCGGGTGAGGTCACCCATTACCACGCCGCTGGCGGACTGCATGTGCGCGTCGATTCCGGCCTTTACGCGGGCTATCGCATCCCGCCCTACTACGATTCCATGATCGCCAAGCTGATCGTCTATGGCCGCACGCGCGAGGGATGCATCATGCGCCTGCGCCGCGCGCTCGAGGAAATGGTGGTGGAAGGGGTGAAGACCAACATCCCGCTCCACCAGGAACTGCTTCACCAAAACGATGTCCTGCACGGCGACTATTCGATCAAGTGGCTGGAGAAGTGGCTGGAGGAGCGGGACGCGTAAACGCGCGGGCGCTCTTTGGGCCTTTGGGTCAAAACTCGATCTTCACCCGCGCTTCAACCCCGTCTGCATTAAACCCGCCCACCGGTTTCTTGATCGTGTTGGCCTCAGCCTCCGCGTTCTCGCTGAGCTTGAGCCGAGCGCGCGGGACGGCGCTTGCAAACAGCAATTCGTCGACCGATGGCCCCTGGTTTGGCCCGATGCGGGGATCAGGCTCGGTCTTGCGGCAGACCACGATTTCGGGGTTGAAGGGGTCAGGTTCTTCCTCAGCGCACATTTGCGGCGCCGGGGCGAGCGGTATGAGGTCAATCACCACGGTCCCATCGGACTTGGTGGTCGTAGGCAAGGCGAAAGGGTCGACCGGGTCGGCGGGTGTGGCTTCAAGCGCTGCCGGAGCGGGCGCGGGCGATTGAACCGAAAGGGCAGGAGGCGGTTCATCGATCATGCGTCCAACCTCCTACCGTTTTCACGGTTCCAATGTTCTCTGGGTCAGCCCCGTCACTTCGAGATATTCGCAGCGCAATCCGCTGAAATAGCCGACATGTTTTCCTTGAGGCACTGAAGCTGAGCGCCGCCGCCCTGCTCCACCTCGGAGCACACCGTGTTGAGATCGGCGTTGCACACTTCGAGGAATGCGTAATAGCCATCAAACACGGTTTCGAGCATCACGCCGGTTTGTTCGTTGGCGGCAAAGCACTCGTCAGAGATCAAGTCCTGGTGCGCGTAAAGGCACGCCTGAAGGCGACCGCTGCCAGGCAATACCTCGCTGCAGAAGTCCGCAATATCCGCGCCGCAAACCTTGCCGAATGTGCCGACGCTAAGCGCTTGTGCCGGGAGCGGCGATGCAGCGCTGGTTTCCTCGGCCTGCGTCTCGCTTTCGCCGCCCGATTGCGCGCAGGCCGCAATAGCAACAGCGCAAACACCAGTCAAAGCCGCGCGCGACCCCTTGATCAGAACGTTTTTCATCTCAGGTCTCCGGCTTACGGGTTCACGATAACGTAGACGGTGGTGTCGTTGTCGAGCTGCTCAAGATAATAGACCCCTCCGCAATACCAGTACGGATAGCCGTTCATCACCACTTTCGAGCAGCCGGTTGGCAGGCTGGTGTAATAATCGTGTCGGCGATCCACACGCCGAGTGGTGCGGCGGGCCACGCGGCGCGCTTGTTGGCGGGTTTCGCGACGCTCTTCCTCGATTTCGTCTTCGACCCAGTCGCGGCGATCATCGCGGCGATCGCGGCGCTGGTCGGGATCGGCATTGGCCAAGGCGGACGCGGTGAAACTGAGGCTGAGGCTGCGCGCCCCATCGCGCTCGACAACACTCGGTGAAAAGGCGACCGCACCAAGAGCGATGATCGCGGCGACGAAAAGTCTATGTCCCATAAGGCCCCCCACAAAGCTGAGAGGAAGCTAGCACAACACCGTGTGAGTGTCACCCGACCACGTGCCGTCGGCGCGAAAAAGGCGCTCAGATCACAGCGGCACGCCCGGTTCGTGTTTGGCGGTGCGGATCGTCAGCGAAGTCTTCACGCTGTCGACATTGGGCGCGGGCGTCAGCTTGCCGGTCAGGAATTCCTGAAAGCTCTGCAAATCCTCGCTCACGATCTTCAGGATGAAATCGATCTCACCGTTGAGCATATGGCACTCACGCACTTCGGGAAGGCCGCGCATGTGCTCCTCGAACTCGCGAAGCGCGCTCTCCGCCTGACTTTTGAGGCTGACCATCGCAAACACGGTGATAGCAAAACCCAGCTTGGACGGGTCCAGATCGGCGTGGTAGCCGCGGATCACACCATCTTCCTCAAGCCCGCGCACCCGGCGCAGACAGGGCGGCGCAGTGAGCCCAACCCTTTGAGCAAGCTCAACATTAGTGACCCGGCCCTCGGCCTGTAACTCGCTGAGCAGGCGCTTGTCGATCTCATCCAGATTGGCCATTGGGCTTTTCACTCTCCGAAATTTCAGTGCGGCGCAGTGATGAAAACGTCCGCGCATTAACAAATCTAAGTAAGAACAGGCCCACAGATACGCGAGCCAGGCTAATTTTATTAGGTTTGCCAGCAATTGTCCCGCTTTGCAACGCAGGGAGTGTGACAAGCTGTGGCGACCGCTTCATCCTGATAGAGTCTGCCAGAATCGCCCAGAAGTGCGCGCATCACCAGGCGCGCCATTCACTTGTCCCGAACACGAAAGGAGGGGCCATGTTCTTTGATGACCGCCTCTCCACGGTCTTGCGACAGGAGGGAGGCAGCGACGCGGCCAAGCGCACGCAGTTCCGGCAATTGCTCGACATTTTGGGCAACCGCAAGTTTGGCCAGGCCGGCCGGCGCGACCGCAGCCTGATTGCAGCGGCCTGGCTGCGGATGGATGCGCTGGGTCGCAGCCTCCCCGCCTCCGAGCGCGCGGCCATGATCCGCGAGCCCAGCTGGCGCTTTCGCAGCGCAGACCTTGCCGCGCACCTGTCTGACTTTGAACCCGAAGTGGCCTCGGCCGCGCTCAACCGAGCGCAGCTTTCCGCCGAGGATTGGGCGGCTCTCATCCCGCGCCTCCCCCTGCCCGCGCGTCGATACCTCAGGCTGCGCGCAGACTTGCCGCTCGACGCCGAAGCGCTGCTCGATCGGCTGGGGGTGCAAGGCCTTGGCCTGCCCTCCCCCAGCCCCTCCGATGAGGCCGCTGAGGACGAAGGCTATGCGGTGCCCTTCCTCGATCCGATTGGCGAGCCCGTCGGCCCCGACGCAAAAGAGGGCGAAGAAGAGCGGGAGGCCGAGGGCGAAAGCGAGCCGTTTGACCTCGAGCTTGATGACATCGTCGAAGAGGTAACCGGCGCGTCTTCCGAACCCGCCGAACCCAAAACCCCCGATCCGATCGAAACCGGGCGCAGCGAGATCTCGGCTCTGGTGGAGCGGATCGCCGCGTTCAAACGCAACCGCGAGTCCACAGATTACGACGGGCTGACCGACACCGAACGCAGCCCCCGCTTACCGCTGGGCGAAGGGGAAGTGTTCGTCCACAAGCGCGCGACGAGTTTCGGCTTTTGCGCCGATGCCGGCGGGCGGATCGAGTGGGCCGAAGCCGATGTCGCGCCCATGGTGATCGGCACGCGCCTCATCGCGCCGCAAGTGTTGGGCGAAGCGGGGCGTCTGGCTCCGCTTGAGCGCGCCTATCTTCAGCGCCAACCGCTCATCCAATGCCCCGCGCAGCTCACCGGCGCACCGGCAATTGCGGGAGAATGGAGCGTCGATGCCGAACCGCGCTTCACCGATGATGGCCACTTCACAGGCTATGTCGGGCGCTTTCGACGGCCTGAGAGCGATGATCTCGAAACCGCCGACGGCCAGTTGCGCGAAGCCGACCGGATACGCCAGCTGCTCCACGAACTGCGCACGCCTGTGACCGCGGTGCAAGGTTACGCCGAAGTGATCCAGCAGCAATTGTTTGGTCCAGCGCCCCACGAATACCGCGCTCTGGCCGCCGCCATCGCTTCGGACGCTGCGCGCATTCTGGCCGGATTTGAAGAGCTCGACCGGCTCTCACGCCTTGAGACGGGGACCGCGACCATGGAACCGGGCGAAAGCGATCTCGCCGCGCTTGTCCGGCGTACGCAAGCGCAGCTTTCGCAGGTGCTTGCGCCGCGCATGGCCGGGATGAGCCTTGATATTCGTGCGGCCGAGCCTGTTCGCACACCGATTGCCAGTGATGAGGCGGAGCTTCTTATCTGGCGCATTCTCGCAACTTTGGCCGCCGCGTGCAGCGCGGGCGAGACGCTGGCCGGATCGCTTGAGGCTGAGGGCCCCCGCGCGCGGCTCACCTGTGAGCTGCCGCGCCAATTGCTGGAGAGCGAGGACATTTTCAGCGCCGAGGTCAAGCCAAGCAACTCTTCGATCAACGCAGGCGTGTTCGGCGCTGGGTTCGCCTTCCGCCTTGCCCGGGCCGAAGCGCGCGCGGCGGGCGGCGATCTGGTCCAGGACGCAGAGAGCCTCAGGCTGACAATCCCCCTGTTGGAAACGGTGCGCGACGCGCCGCCCTTGACCCAGCCCTGACACGCCAATAGCCAACAGAAAGGCTTAGCGCCGGGCTCAGCGCCCGCGTCCGGCCAATTGGGCAGCACTTTAGGGGGACACATCGTTGACGACCGCGCGCAAGCCGGCCTCCCTCGCGCCCATGAAGGTGCCCCCGCTGACCGCGCCGCCATCCGAAGCCTCGCGCGTGCGCTTTCCCGAGGGTTTCGGCCAGCGCGTGGTGCTGACGGTCGACACCGAGGAAGAGTTTGACTGGAACGCGCCCTTTCAGCGTGAGGGCTATGGCCTCGATCATGTCGGCGAGCTGCCGCGGTTCCAGGCCTTTTGCGAAGAGATCGGCGCGCATCCGGTTTATCTGGTGGATTGGCCCATCACCAAGTCCGAGAGCGCCGTCGCCATCATTCGCGAAGCGGTGGCGCGGGGCGCAGCGGAATTGGGCGTGCAACTGCACCCCTGGGTCAACCCGCCCTTTGATGAAGAATTGAGCGAGGCCAACTCCTTTCCCGGCAACCTTGCGCCCGCGCTTGAGCGCGCCAAGTTCGACGCCCTTCGTGAGCGCGTGCGCGAGGTTTTCGATACCGATCCCCTGATCTATCGCGCCGGGCGCTATGGCGTGGGGCCAGCAACCGCCAGCATGCTGCGCGAGGCTGGCGTTGCCATCGACACATCGGTGCGTTCGCTGTTCGATTACAGCGCGGCGGGCGGGCCGGACTTTTCCGACTATCCGCTTGCGCCCTATTGGCTTGATGACGAGCGCACGCTGCTCGAATTGCCGATCACGACCATCTTCTGGGGTGTGCTGCGCCAGCAAGGGCGCTGGGTGCATCGGCTTCAGCGCCATGTGCCCACGTTCTTCGCCGCCTTCAGCCGGCTTCGACTGCTCGAGCGCATCGCGCTTACCCCGGAAGGCGTGAGCGTGGACGAGGCCATTCGGGGGATCGACATTGCGCTGGACGATGGCTTGCCGCTCCTTGTTCTCTCACTCCATTCACCCAGCCTTGCTCCCGGCCACACGCCCTACGCCGCCGATGCAGCGGGCGTGGAGGCGATCTACACCTGGCTGCGCGAGGTCTACGCCTATCTGGACCAAAGAGGCGTGCGCAGCGTCACCCTGCCTCAGATCCTCGACGCGGCGCGCCAAGAATAGCTTCAATCCACGTCACACCGAAGCTTGTAAGCGGTGAGACAGGGCTGTAGGGGGCGAAACTGGCGAGAGCCAACGGTATACCGATAAGGGCCTGTAGCTCAGCGGTTAGAGCTGGCCGCTCATAACGGCTAGGTCGCGGGTTCGAATCCTGCCGGGCCCACCGGTATACTGCTGAAAATTTGGGTTTCCTCGAAACTCTCTTCAACACTCCATCGCTACGCTTCGACGATGATCGACAAATGTCGAAAGAGCATCAGGCGTAGGCTTGTATGCAAGGCAAACGGCCTATCTTCGACAGATTCTCCTATTTGGTAAAAATAACTTTCCTACATGATCCCATACGGTTTATATCCTCGGCCGTAATCTGACACGGACAAGGGCCACATAGCGCCAACGCCAACTGTCAATCCAAGGACGAACGGTGGCTTCGCCCCGTTCAAACGCTCTTGGATCTGGAAAACAGACACGCCCCAGAGGAGGATGAGATATGCCAAAGTTCTCGAACGATATCGTTCTCGATCAATCACTTGCTTACATTCAGAACAACGCGACCAGGCAGGTTGCGTGCACGCAGGCGCCCGCGACCTTTGCCCAGGCCAACGCCGATTACGCGCTTGCAGACGTGACGATGACTTCGGGCGATTACACGATCTCTGACGGTGTCACCGACGGTCGCCAGCTCGAAATCAGGGCCAAGGCGGGCATTGCGGTGGACACGCAAGGAACCGCCACGCACCTCGCCCTTCTTGACGTCTCCAACAGCGCGCTTCTCTACGTGACCGAGTGCACCGCCCAGCTGCTTGCCGATGGCAGCTCTGTGGACTTCGGCGCCTGGTCGGTGACCTTGCGCGATCCGGCTTAAGGCTCGCGGGGGCTTTCGGTGCCGGCCGACTTCAAAATACTGCGGGGGTCCGTCGTTATACCCAATGGTCAGACTTCACTGACTCTGGTCGACGGCGTAGATTACTCGCTTGAGGCGGGAATTGCCGATGACGCCTGGTTCTTTAGCCTTGCCTCAAACCACTTTGGTGGGATGGGGCGGACATCGGGCGGAGGCAGTCAGAACGCAGATGATCACACATGCTGGATCGCACAGGTCGGCAAAGATATCACGATCACCCGCTCGGGCAGTACCAATAACTGCCGGGTCGATTGGCAAATCCTTCAATATATTGGCGCGCCCGACGGCCCCAACGCCATAAAGATTCGCGAGAAAGGGACTTTGACCGGCACCGGCTCAGCGGCCTTGGCCACACTGCCCGCTACAGTCGCCGACGCTAGCAACCTGGTCCCTTGGATTGTCGCGCAAGGGCAAAACGGAACGGGTCGAAACAACACAAACCGATCGCTCTTCACCTCAGAAGTGAACGGCGGCGATGCGGTCTTCAACCGTTTCACCAATGTTTCAACCTACTGGCTATCCTATGCGCTCCTCGAGTTCACAGGGACCAATTGGCAAGTCTCCAACGAGCAATTCGCCACACCCGGCTCTGGCGCGCAAAGCGTTGCTCTCGCAAGCCCGGTCGCAGATGTCGAGCAGACCTTCCTGCACTGCACCTATCGTTATGAGACTTCCGGAACCGTTGGTCTTGATGATGCCAGCGTGCGGGTTCGTCTAACCTCGGCGAGCGCGCTCGAAACAACAACAACCACAGCAACCGATGCAGGTCTGAAGCGGCACTCAGTTTGGCTCATCCAGAACCCCAACATGGTGGTGTCGCGCTATGTTGGCACGATGGCGGGCAGCGGTGAAGAGGAGGCGTACAACGTCCCGATCACACCCGTTGCCGACGTTAATCAGACCCTTACGACCCTGACCAACGATTCCACAGGCTCAGGAACCGCCTTCCCACGCGGCTTTATCAACCATTTGCTCAGCGCCAACGATAACACGCTGCTGCGTCAGTCGGATAACGGGCAAACGTCGCGATACGCGATTGAAGTGGTCGAACTTCCCCAAAGCCCGGCCGCTCCCGATCCCACCTTGATACCGGCGGGGGCAACGCACACCCAATCGGCCGCATCCGGCCAAGCATTGGCTTCGGCGCTCGCCTCGCCGACCGGGGCGATGCATAGCCAGCAGAGCACGCTGGCGGTCTTGTTGTCAGCGGCAAGCTTGGGCAGTTCAACAGCCACGCATCTACACCTTTCGGTTCGGGCCGATCTGCTCTCTTCGGCGGGTCTGATCGCGTCCTTTGTTGAAACCCCTCAAACCTCGACTGTGGCGCCGGTTACAGCGCGTAGTCAGCTTGGCCCTAATCCGGCGATTCATACGCTAGACTCCAGCTCTGGCGAGTTTGCCACAAGGGCCGCCATAACCCCATCGGCAACAGTGGCTGGGCAAGCGGCAAGCGTGGCCAACCTGTCGATACCCGCTGATCTTTTCCCGAAAGTCAGCTTTCGCGTGATGTTCGAAGACCGCAAGCGCCGTGTATCCGCTCGCGGAGCTCTGGCGGTTCAGAAAGAAGAACGCGCGCTGAGCGCTGCACGTGAAAGCCGCGCGTTCAGCGTCGACGATGAGTGGCGTAGATTCTCAATCAAAAAGGCAATCTCATGAAACATTATGCACCGCCTAAAGACCCCTTGGCAATTCTGGACTATGAGATGAACTGGTCCGACTGGCTTGCGGATGGGGTCGCTTTGGCCTCTGCCAGTGTCACCGCGGACAGCGCGGACCTTGCGGTCAGCGGCACCAACGTCGACGGCGAAGTTGTTCGCTGGCGATTGAGCGCAGGGGTTGCGGGCCAAACTTACACGGTGGCTGTTCAGGTCGAAACCGATAACGGCCAGGTGGATCGGCGCTCAATCAGCGTAAAGGTCGTAAATCGTTAGCTCGGATCAACAGCCAAGCCGCTATATGCCCATTGCGTGGCACCGCGGCGATGGTCACGGGGCACAAGATTGTGGGCTTGCGCACTTGCCGCTTGCACCCTCTTGCATGGATACCTAAAGCACCTCCCGGTTTCGGGGAGTAGCGCAGCCTGGTAGCGCATCTGCTTTGGGAGCAGAGGGTCGCAGGTTCGAATCCTGTCTCCCCGACCAACCTTTTCAAAGACGTACGCGGATATCTCAGCGATCCTTCCAACGGAATCGTCGTTGGAATTCCAACACTTGGCCTTTGGTCATTCCGATTTCGGTGCGCTCACGCGCCATATTTCCCCGTAAAAGTGAACACCATTGCCGAACGGTTTTCGAGGGAAGCTTTCAACCCCATCGCCT
>JBCBYM010000065.1:0-14135 GCA_039815865.1 Pseudomonadota bacterium | reverse complement strand
CGGCTCAGAAAAAGCAGGTCATCGAGGTTTTGGCCGATCTCGATGTAGTCGACCGCGAAACGGGCGCCTCGGACATTCCCATCTTGGAAGTCTGGAACAAGGCTGACCTCCTCGATGAAGACAGGCTTTCTGAGTTGAGCGAAGTGGCAGAGGGGCACGACGCCATCCTGATTTCAGCGCAAGATGGCCAAGGTCTTGATGCGTTCGCCGCTTGCATCGCAACGATCCTGACCGCAAAGGCCAGAGAAGTTACTGTTACTCTCCCGTTGAGCGATGGGCGCCGTATCGCTTGGCTGCACGCGCATGGGGATATCGTCGAGGAAGCGGATGCGGGTGAGGGGAAAGAGGGCCCCGAACGGCGTTTCACGGTTCGTTTGAACCCAAAAGAGTTGGGGCAATACTCGACACTTTAACAGGCAATGTCCGAGAGTTACTCCTCAAATTTCACCTTTTGCCAGAGCTCTTCCTGAGCGTCCAATGGCAGGTCACCAAACTTGCCGTCAGCCATAGTCTCCATCGCGCGGAAACGGCGTTCGAACTTGGAGTTGGCGGCGCGCAATGCATCTTCCGCGCTTACGCCATAAGCGCGCACAAAGTTAACCACCGCGAAAAGCAGATCGCCGGCTTCCTCGAACTTCTCAGCCTCTGAAGTCGCGGCCTCAAGCTCCTCAATTTCTTCGGATATTTTCCCTCTCGATCCTGAGGGATCGGGCCAATCGAACCCGGTACGCGCCGCGCGTTTCTGGAGCTTTTGCGCGCGCAACAGTGCTGGCAGCGCTAAGGCCACACCGTCTACCGCCGAGGCGTGCCCTTTGCTCGTGCGCTCGGCTTCTTTGAGGTTCTCCCATCGTGTTTCGCCCATGGATCCGCGTTCATCGCCGAAAATATGAGGATGGCGGGCTTCCATTTTGTCGCAAATGGATTGCGCAACATCCTCAAAACCAAAGGCACTTTGTTCTTCAGCCATGCGGGCGTGGAAGACGACTTGGAGAAGGAGATCACCCAGTTCTTCGCGCAGTTCGTTAAAGTCGTTGCGTTCGATTGCGTCGGCAACTTCGTACGCTTCTTCGATTGTGTACGGTGCGATGCTGGTGAAGTCTTGCGCTCGATCCCATTCGCAGCCGCGCTCCGGATCGCGCAGGGTTGCCATGATGGAAAGCAGACGTTCCATTTGAGAGGGGGATGCGGGTTTAGTCATGGGTGCTCCTCACTCGCAGGAGATGGATAATATATATTATGTTAAATAAAGAGAGGACAGGATACCGTGTGTTGCCCCCCTGTCCACGCTACAACTCCAAGCCAAAAAGGCGCACAATCAGGAACAAGCCTGAAAAAACCGCAAGCCACATCAGCGCTAACTGAACCGTCTTTCCCCAACTCAACTGAAAGGACGCAAACGCAGAACCCGCAAGCACCAACCAACCCAAAAGCGAAATGACTGAAATTATGGCCACATCATTCACGCGGCGATCTCCAACCCATCATACCCAACAATCACATGTTCAGGCACTTCCTCGCACAGTGTCCGATAATCCATGCTCTTGTCCAGATGGCTGAGGACAAGACGTTTCGCTCCGCTGCGCTCAGCCAGCTCCAAAGCGAGATCCAGATGCGCGTGTGTCGGATGCGGTTCGCGGCGCAAACAGTCGCTGACCAGCACATCCACATCACCGCACAGATCGACCATTTCATCAGAAATCGCGCTGAAATCGGTTGTGTAGGCAATGGATCCGCCATCCGCTTCGAAGCGGTAACCCGTCGTCTCACCGGTGCCGTGCTCCATCTGACACCACTCGACCCCAAAGCCCGCTACGATCCGCAGCCGATCGAGCGTGTCCAAGGTCACGATCGTGGGATAGCCATCCTGCCCAGCAAAGACATACCCAAACCGTTGACGCAGACGGCGCACGGTCTCGGTGTGCGCGTAACCTGGAATGGGCCCGCCTCGGCCATACCGCAGCACCCTCAAATCATCGATCCCATGGCAGTGATCGGCGTGATCGTGGGTCCAAAAGACGCCATCAATCCGGTTGATCCGGTTCGTGAGCAGTTGCGCCCGGCAGTCGGACGATGTGTCGACAAGCAGCCTCGAACCCGCGTTGCTTTCTACCAGGATCGAAACGCGAGAGCGGCGGTTGCGCGGTTCGTTGGGATCACACAGGCCCCAATCGCCCGTGCCATCCTCACCCCCTACCCTCGGCACACCCGTTGATGTGCCGGACCCCAGCAAAATGACCTTCACGCAGCCACACTCACAGCATTGCCTTGGTGAACAAGTTCATGAAATTGGCGCTGGTCTCGTCGGCCAAGCGATCCGGTTCAACACCGCGCAACTCAGCGACAAACCGAGCGGTGTCAGCGACATAGGCCGGCTCGCATGGGCGGCCGCGGTGCGGAACCGGGGCAAGAAAAGGGCTGTCGGTTTCCACCATCAATCGATCCGAAGGCACTTTAGCCGCGGTTTCCTGCAAGGCCTTGGCGTTCTTGAAGGTGACGATGCCCGAAATGGAAATCGTAAGGCCAAGTTCGAGCACTTTTGCTCCAAATTCGTCCGACGCTGTGAAGCAATGGATCAGAGCGGGAAACGCGCCTTTGGCCATCTCCTCCTCAAGGATCTGATAAGTGTCGTCCTCAGCGTCGCGCGTGTGGATGATGAGCGGCAGCCCGGTTTCCCGCGCAACATCGATATGCATGCGGAACAAGCGCTTTTGCGTCTCACGATCTGAGTGCTCGTAATAGTAGTCGAGCCCGCTCTCGCCGATCCCGATCACGCGGGGGTTCTCAGTTGCTGCGAGCAGCGCCCCGCGGCCAAGGTCACTGTGCTTGTCCGCTTCGTGGGGGTGAATGCCAACGCTGGCGAAGACATCAATCTCACGGATTGCAGTGCCGACGACCTGTTCCCATTCGCTCTGCTTGGTCGAGATATTGAGAAACGCCCCCACCCCCGCTTGGCGCGCACGCGCCAAAACCCCGGCCTGGTCTTCGACCAAACCCTTATACTCGAGGTGACAATGGCTATCGATTAGCATCACGCTTGCTCCTCGGTCGGCAGTTCAAGGCGCGGGAAGAGCGGCGTGGGCTTGTCGAGCTTGAAGCCACCTTGCGCCAAGGGCGAATACCAATGGCTACGGATGCCCTCAAAGGACCGCAAGTTGGGAGCAATGCCCATAAGATCGAGGAGTTTGGCAGCGCTCGTCGGAATGACTGGCTGAATGGCCACCGCAAGCTGCGCGATAGTGATGTAGAGCGTGGCAAGGACAGTCTGCATGCGCTCCGGATCGGTCTTTCGCAGGGCCCAGGGCGCTTCGGCGTCAATGTAAGCGTTGCAGGCAAAGACCGCTTGCAGCCATGCCTCGACGCCTTGCTGCAGCGCCAGTTCTTCGAAGCGCTGAGGGATGTCTTTGCTGATGGCCTTGTCAACCGCAGCGAACAAAGCGGAATCGCTTTCCGTATGGCCAAAGATCTGGGGCAGATTGCCGTCCAGGTTCTTCGCGACGAAGCCGAGGGTTCGCTGCGCCAGATTGCCGAAAGCGTTTCCGAGTTCGCCGTTGGACCGCTCGACAATTGCCTCGGGCGAATAGCTGCCATCCTTGCCGAACGCCACTTCGCGCATCAGGAAGTACCGGAGAGGATCCACGCCAAAAGTCTCAGCCAATTCAAGCGGATCGACCACGTTCCCAAGGCTTTTGCTCATTTTCTCGCCGCCGCGCGCCAGCAGAAAGCCGTGACCAAACACCTGCTTGGGGAGCGGAAGTTCCGCGCTCATTAAAAAAGCAGGCCAGTAGATCGTGTGGAAGCGGACAATATCCTTGCCTATCAGGTGCAGATCGGCGGGCCAGAAATCACGCATGACCTCGGTTTCATCGGGAAAACCCAGCCCGGTAAGGTAGTTGGTAAGCGCATCGACCCAGACATACATTACGTGGTTGTCGCTATCGGGCACTTTCACGCCCCAATCGAAACTGGTGCGACTGACCGAGAGATCGCGCAGGCCCTGCTCGACAAAGGCGATCATCTCATTGCGGCGACTTGCCGGTTCGACATTGCCGGGGGCCTTGAGCCATTCGAGCAGTCGATCCTGATACTTCGAGAGACGGAAGAACCAGCTTTCCTCAACCGTCCACTCGACCGGCGTGCCTTGGGGTGAGAGCTTGGCGCCCCCCTCCCCTTCGACAAGTTCGCTTTCGTCGTAATAGGCTTCATCGCGAACCGAGTACCAGCCCTCGTAGCGATCAAGATAGAGATCGCCAGCCTCTTCCATGCGCTTCCAGATAGCCTGGCTCGCGCGGTGATGATCGTCTTCCACCGTTCGGATAAAGCGGTCATAGGAGATGTTGAGAGCGTCATCCATCGCCCGGAAATAGCCGGACATTTCATCGGCCAAATCGCGCGCAGTGCGGCCCTGTTCCTCAGCCTTGCGCGCCATCTTCAGACCATGCTCGTCCGTGCCGGTCTGAAACCGGACGCGGCGCCCGCGAAGGCGCATGAAACGGGCCATGACATCAGCGGCAATCGCTTCGTAAGCGTGGCCGATATGCGGTCGGCCATTGGGATAGCTGATCGCTGTGGTGATGTAATAGGGGGCGGTGTCGGGCTCAGCCATGGGCAGGCTCGCTAGCGGCGTGCGCACTCACAAGCAAGGTGCCGATTTCAAGGCTGAGGAGCCCGGTGTCGAAATTGTGGGTCGGCGCCTGAGCTGAAAGCTCGACTAGGCCTGTATAGGCGTTGATCAGAGCCTCACGCTCAGCCCCGTTCTGAACCGCGCCAGCGCGCTGGGACGTCAGCCCCTGGGCAAGATCAAAGACCGCCTGCCAACGGTTGCGATCCGCTCGCGGCCCAATCATGCGCGCAAGGTCCGCGCGCGCGGTAAAGCCGGGATCACCAGCGCTTAAAAGACCTTCCATAAGGCGCGCCAAAGGAGCGAGATCTTCTTCAACAAAGCGAAGGGCGGCTCCGTAAGATCCTCCCGCACACGCGAGCGCCAGCGGATCACGCGCATGCCCTTCATCGGCGAGCATGCGGGCCAAATCCTCGTCGGTCAGCAGCGGAAAGCGCAGCACCCGGCACCGCGAACGGATTGTGGGCAGTAAGCGCGAAGGTCGGTGCGCAACGAGGATGAAGAAGGTACCCTGCGGTGGTTCTTCAAGGCTCTTGAGCAGCGCGTTGGCGGCTTCCTTGTTCATCTCATCAGCCGGTTTGATGATGATCACGCGGCGGCTGCCCAGTGTGGGCCGCGTGGTAAGCCGGCGCTGCATGGCGCGAACTTCGCGAACGCGGATCACTTTGGAAAGCTCATAGGGTTTTCCGTTCTCGCGTTTGCGCTCTTCCTTATCGTCTTTGGGTCCGAAGCTGATGGTGATGATATCGGGGTGCTCAACCGGTTGCGCAGTGCCCGGCTCATCGACCAGTTCGCGCGCGGCAGCGAGCGCAAACTCGCTTTTCCCAAGCCCCACCTTGCCAGCCAGAATCCAACCGTGATGCATCCGCGAGCTACCAATTGCGCTGCGCCATTCGCGCCAGGGCGCAGCGTGGTTTGGCCAATCGGTCATAACGCGACATCACTAAAACGCGCGCGGATTGCTTCCACAACCCGCTCGTGCACCGCATCGGGTGCGGCGTCGCCGTCGATGATTGCAAAATCTTCAGGATCCGCCTTGGCAAGGACTTCAAAGGAAGCAGCAACGCGCGCGTGGTATTCGGCACTGCGCCCGCCAATAGCATCGCTAACGCCGGCATCGCGTTCGGCCAAGCGCTCGGCAACGCGTTCTGGGCTTACGGTGACGAGAATGGTTAAATCGGGCCGCAATCCAGCGCTGCCAAAGCTATGAAGGCGGGTGATCGCATCATCGCCAAGTCCCCCTGCCCCGCCCTGATAGGCTCGGCTTGAATCGACAAACCGGTCGCACACGACCCAAGCTCCAGCCGCAATCGCGGGCCGGATACGCTGCAAGACATGATCCGAACGGGCCGCTGCAAACAGCAACGCCTCGGCTTCTGCCCCCCAACTCTTCCCTCCAGGCGGATTGAGCAACAGATCGCGAATGGCCTCAGCGCCCGCCGTGCCCCCCGGCTCACGCGTGAGGTCGACCACTATCCCGCCCTCTTCGAGGCGCGCCGTCAGCATCCGAGCTTGCGTCGACTTACCAGCGCCTTCACCCCCTTCAAAGGCAATAAAGCGACCCTGGCCGGCTTGTTGCGTCATGCAAACCACCCGGAAACCGCGTTGTAGATGCGTCCGAAAAAGCCCGCTTTGCCAACATCCTTCGCCGCAAGCAGCGCAACGCGAGCGGTTTCCATACCTTCAATCCTGATCTCGAGCGTCGCCACCCTCTCGCCCGCTGCAACGGGCGCCCGCAGCGGCCCATCATAGACAACGTTGAGCTCAAGCCCAGGATCAAGCGTCTTTGGCACACTGACCGCTATATCGCGCTCAGCGATGAGCGCGACCGCGCGCTCGGCTCCGTCCTGGACGCGGGCCTCAGCAATTGTGGACCCGGCGGAAAACAGGGGCCTGCGCTCAAACTCGCCAAAGCCCCACTCGATCAGGTCCCTCGCAGCGCGAGCGCGGGAGGAATTGCTGTTAGCTCCGCCAACAACCAGCATCAGACGCTGGGAACCGCGCTTGGCGGTGCCGAGATACCCAAAGCCGGATTCGTTTGTGTAGCCGGTCTTGATTCCATCGGCGCCTTCGACCCTGCCGATCATGGGATCGCGGTTGGACTGAGTGATGTTCTGGTAGCGAAATTGAGTGATGCCAACGAAGCGGGCAAACTTGTCGGGGTGATCGTTTACCAACGCCCGGCCAAGCGTGACGAGATCGCTCGCCGTGGTGAATGTGCGCCCTTCATCCGGCCATCCATTGGGCGTTCCAAAATGGCTTTGCGTCATCCCGATCGCGCGGGCCTTGGCGTTCATCTGAGCCGTCCAGGCAGGCACTGAACCGGCCGCCTCGTCGGCCACAACGATGGCCGCGTCATTGGCCGAGACCGTGGCAATGCCTGTAAGAAGATCGCTCAGCGGCACACGCTCGTCTGCGTTGAGGAACATGCTCGATCCCTTTGCGCGCCATTCCCGCCAGACTTTGGGGCTTACCGTAAGCGATTGGCGAAGATCTAGTTGTCCGGAATCGATCAACTCAAACGCGGTGTAGAGCGTCATGACCTTGGTCATGGACGCGGGAACAAAGCGCCTTGTGACGTTGCGCGAAAAGAGCACTTGGCCGGTATCGGCATCCAGCAAGAGTGCGATAGGCACCTGCGCTTCGTTTAGGCTTGCCGGAGGCGCGGGCTGTTGCGCGTGAGTGGGCACGCTCAGCACAAAGCTCACCAATGCAAGACCAAGAGCCATGAGCCCTGCGGCCGCCACGCTCTTCAGCGATGCTTTCACCTGATGTAACCCATATGGCCCCATAGCGTCCTCTATAGGCTGAGGGTGCACGCTAGGCGAGCCGCGCAAGGCGCCTAGTTCACGATTTCATCAGCCAGAAGCCCCACGCTCATCGCGTAGTAGTTGGAGCAATTGTATTCGAGGATAACGCGGTAGTTGCCAGTGAGGAACCAGGCCGGCTTGCCAGGACCGTCAGGCTGGAACAGCGAAACCAGCGTCTCATCCGTTAGCGCGCCGCGCGGTTCGACCCCCAATTCACGCCATTCGCGCACCGTCTTCCATTGGCTGTGTCGTTCGTGCACGCGCGAGCAAACGGGCGAGACGAGTTTGCTTTTGTAAGCGTCAACGTCGAATCCACCCGGAACTATAGCGCGCACACCCCATGGCTGACCCGCGCGCCACCCCGCGTCGCGAAAGTAAGCGGCTATCGATGCAAAGGTGTCAGATCGGTTGGTGAAAATATTGGCGCGCCCGTCGCCGTCCCCATCGCGCGCAAGGCGCAGATAAACCGAAGGGAGGAACTGCGGATTGCCAAAAGCGCCTGCATAACTGCCAACGAGCTGCTCGCGCGAGAAACCGCGCTCGGCCACCATCATAAGCGCCACCCATTCGCCGGCAAAAAGCTCGCGCCGCCGCCCTTCCCAAGCGAGCGTAGCAAGCGAGCGCGAAAGATCAAAACCGCCCCTGATCCGACCATAGCTCGTCTCATGCCCGAAAATCGCGACAATGACAGAGGCCGGGACCCCCGTTGCCCGCTCGATCTCGAGTAGACGAGAACGATGGCTGCGATAGACCTCCTTGCCGCCGGCGATCCGCGTCGAGTTGACATGCTTGGCAATATAGGGAGCAAGATCGGGATAGCCGCGCTTGGTAGGCTTTCCCGGTTGCCCCTGATCAAGGCGAATAACGCGGGCGTTTGGCGTAAGGCCAGATGTCATTCGCTCAAGCGTCGATGACTTCACACCCTCGGCTCTCGCGCGCGCCTTCAGCAGCTCCAGATACGCATCAAAGGCAATGCCGTCCCGCGCCTGCACCTGGGCCAAGACCGGCGTGGTTGGGGAAAGAGCGGCGGCAACAAGCGCCAAAGCGCTTAAGAAACGAGGGAAATGAGGGAAACGCATTGGGCCTTGTTCTCATATTTCATGGACCGCGCCAAGGGATCCATCGCACACATGGGCTTGAGTGCGCTCAATTGCCTCGCTAACGGGGTCACCAGCGCGGACAGGTGGCAGAGCGGTTGAATGCACCGGTCTTGAAAACCGGCAAGGGTGCAAGCCCTTCGTGGGTTCGAATCCCACCCTGTCCGCCATCGCGTCTGAGGCTCACACGTCTAAGGGGCCCCGCTGACGCGAAGCCCCTCTTGCCGTTGATATCAGCGAATGCGGGTCAGTTCTGACGGTTGCGCATGCGCTCTTTCATCTCAGCGCGTTGCTCTTCCTTCATTGTCTCGTATTCGCGCATTTGCTCATCATCGAGCACTTGAGCCATGCGCTCGGTGGTCTCTTCATTCAATTCCTGCATCTCGCTGCGCAGCTTGCGCATCTTGCTAAAGCTTCGGCCTTCCTGAAGGTTAGCATCCTGAAAGATTTGAGAGCGCTTCTCGTTAGTCTCCTGAAGGATCACTTCAACTTGCGCGGCCTGATCATCGGTCAGGTTCAAACGCTCTTTCGCGGCGGCCATGCGCGCATCGGCCTCGGCGGCCATGGCGGCGCGGTCAGGCGTCTGATCCTGAGCGGCAGCGGGGGAGAACGAAACGCTTGCAAGCAGTGCAAAAGCGGCGGTTGTCAAAAAATTCTTCATGGTGGGGGTCCTTATTAGTGGGCGTGCCAAAGCGCGCGACAAGAGCGCGCCTTGGTAGACGTTGGTTTGGGTTGGTCGCTTGCGGTGAAGCGGATGGCATTAAGCGCTCAGGTTTGGCGAAGCAGACCTGAGCGCAAAGGGCTTAGTCGCTGCGGCGCGTGCGCCGGGTGCGCTCACGCGTATTGGTTTCGCCATCCTTGCCAGTGGCCGAACGGCGGCGCGATACACTGCCATCCTCATTGCGAGTGGCTGTATTGCCGACCGAGCGGCTTTCGCCCTGGAAGCCGGTCGTTGTGCGGCTGCGTTCGCATGTTTCGTCTGCGCACTGTCCGTTGGCTGTGCGTGACGCGGTATCGCCATTGAAACGGGTGGCGCTTCCCGAGCGGGTGTATCCGGTTTCTTCGCTGTAATTGCGGTTGAGCGTGCGACTGGCGCTCTCACCGTTGCGGCGCGTGGCGTTCGCGGTGCTGGTAAGGCCTTCGTCTTCGTTGTAATTTCGGTTCACTTGGCGCGACGCTGTCTCACCTTCGCGGTCGGTGACGGTCTTGGTGCTGGTGAGCCCGGTTTCTTCGCTGTACTGCCGGTTGAGCTCGCTCGATGCCGTCTCGCCTTCACGATTGGTCGCGCTGCGTGTGCGGGTCAGACCGTCTTCTTCGGTGTAGCTGGTGCTATTCTCGCGTGAGGCTGTGTTGCCGTCCTCATCGGTCACGGTCACACCGCTTTCTCGTCCGGTTTCGGTTTCCTCAGAATAGCGCTCAACGTCTTGCGCTTGAGCAGGAATGGCCATGGCGGCCAGGGCAAGCGCGGTCGTCGTCATTAAAATACGCATGGAAATTTCCCTCATTTGTCTGTGCTTTAATCAAACCTATTTGTGTTCGGCTAAGGCGCTGTCTTTTGAAGCGGGCCGCTAGCCGAACGCGATGAGGGGCAAATAGAATTTTGAATATGAACGCCAGCTAGCCCGAGTGTTCAGGCAAACGGGTATTGTGTCGCGTTTTGTATTCAACGCTTTGCGAGTGATACAATCGGGGACTGAGCTGGCCTCAAGGGCGCTATTCTTCCCAACAGGCGCCCTAGGGCAGCAGCCCCTCTTGCGGCTGATCGCCGCTCTTGAAGATGAGCGTTTCGACGCTGGTGCCGGTGCCCAGGTTGACGCGGTTTTCCTGCCGCGCCCAGACATCAGTCAGTATCTGCGCGTGCAACACGAGTTCGCTGCCCGATCCGGGGGACGGGGCTTCCTGATAGACAAGCAAGCGCCCTCCGTCCGTATCGGTGCCAAGCACGATTAGCTCGATTGGTTCCCCGTCCGCTTCAACGTTAAAGCGTCCCGCAACATAGCGGGCAAAGGCGCGGCGGCTCTCGACATCGTTCACGATATCAGGCGCAGAGACGCCTTGGGTCCGCAAAGCGTGCTCGGCGTCGTGGAGTGGAATGAAATGCACCACTTCGAGCATTCCAGTGCGCGGATTGTGTTCGAGGGTGGTGATTGTCACCTTCTGCTGGTGCGCGGACACCGGCCCCGAGAAGGGCAGCGCCAGTAACAGGGCCAGAAGAAGACCAAGAGCGCGGATCACTCAGCGCCCTCCGTCTCCTCTTGCTCCTCTTCCTGCACCAGCACCTCGGCCATCAGGTCGCGGCCCGTGCGCGAAGACGGCGCGGGGCGCTTGAACGCTTCGACCCGGCTCTCGATGATCTGGCGTGGATAGTGGTTGTTGTTGATGTCCGCATCGGCGGTTTCCCAATCCGGGTCGAGGACAACCGAAGCCAGTTCCTTGTCCTTGGGGAAGACCAGCAGCTTGCTCACATTGCGCGCGTTGCGCCGCCAGATTTCCGCCGGGATCATCATCTTGTCCGTCGAACCATCGGCAAAGGTGAGCCCGAGAATGATCGGCATCACAAGGCCACCCTTGTTCGAGAAGCTGAGGACATAGTAGTTCTTGTCCTCTGCCACCGCGCGATCAAACACGCGGCGCTCCCAATCGTCGAGACCGTCCAGGAAGCCTTCATAGCTCTTGGTGTCCTTGGGCGTGACGGTGAAGCGATCGTTCTCATCGTAGAAATCGGTCACACCCGGGTTTTCCAGCACCCAGATCGGCAGATTCTGCTCGCGGTTGAGGCGGATGCCCACCTTTTCCGGCTCGTCGGCGACGGCCTGGCGCTGGCGTGCCAGGTCAATGTCGGGGTTTTTCGTGTCAAGGCGCAGCTTGTGGATCGTATCAAGCGAGATATCGACGTGATCGGTCGTGTAGAACCAACCTCGCCAGAACCAGTCGAGATCCGTCCCGGAAGCCTCTTCCATCGTGCGGAAGAAGTCGGTGGGCGTTGGACGTTTGAATTTCCAGCGACGCGCATATTCGCGCAAGGCAAAGTCAAACCGTTCGCGCCCGATAACCGTATCGCGCAGCACGTGATACGCGGCCGACGGCTTGCCATAGGCGTTGGGTCCCAGGTTCAGGACGCTGTCCGACTGGGTCATGATCGGGACCTGATTGGTCGAAGTCATGTAAGGGATAAGATCGCGCGGCAGCGAGCGGGTCCAAGGCATGTCCGGATCCCACTCATATCCAGCCACGCTATCGAGAAACGAGTTGATGCCCTCGTCCATCCAGGTCCATTGCCTCTCATCGGAGTTGACCGTCATCGGGAAGTAGATGTGGCCGATCTCGTGGATCACGACGCCCACCAGAAACACCTTCTCGCTTTCGGAATAGGTGCGCGAGCCATCATCGTTGAGGTTGGTTCGCGGGCCGTTGAAGGTGATCATCGGATATTCCATCCCCCCGACAGGGCCGTTGACCGACTGCGCGGTCGGATAGGGGTAATCAAAGCTGAAGCGCGAATAGACCTTCATCGTGTGGACGACGGCGGCAGTGGAATACTTCTGCCACAGCTCGCCCCCTTCCTTGGGGTAGAAGGACATCGCCATGACTGTGTTGAATTCGGCGCCCGGCTGCTTGTGCCCTTGCGCGTCCCAGGCAAACTTGCGGCTTGAGGCCCAGGAAAAGTCCCGCACATTCTTGGCGGTGTAGCGCCAGGTCTTGCTGCCCGTTGGGTCGGTCGCTTCGTTGGCTTCGGCTTCTTGGGGCGTCACGATGAACATTGGTGCATCCGCGCTCCGAGCCTCAGCCAGACGCTGGCGTTGAGTCGCCGTCAGCACCGCAGCGGGGTTAGCAAGCACGCCGGTAGACGCGACGATGTGGTCGTTGGGGACCGTCATCGTCACATCGTAATCGCCAAACTCAAGCGTGAACTCGCCTCGGCCAAGGAACTCCTTGTTGTGCCAGCCTTCGTAGTCGGAATAAGCGACAAGGCGCGGGAACCACTGAGCAAACAGGAAGATGTCATTGCCACCCTCGCGCGGGTCATCGGGGAAATGCTCGTAGCCCGATCGCGCGTAGATCGTGTTTTCTTCAACGATGTTGAACGACCAGTCGATGTTGAAGCTCACGCTCTGACCCGGACGCAGCGGCGTCGCGAGGTCGATCCTCATCAACGTGCCGACAATCGTATGATCCAGCGCGCGGCCATTGGTTAGGCTGACGCGCGTGATGTCATAGCCGTAGGTGTTGTCGTCCATCGCCTGCTGACGGCGCAATTCCTCAAGACTGAGCTTGGCGGGTGAATTCCCACTGGCCGCTGAGATCGCAGGCCCGCGCCGGCCCGGCCCACCAAAGGTGGTGGTGAGCTCAGCCATGGAATCCTTCTTGAAGATGTTCTGGTCGAGCTGCATCCAGATCCAGGGCAGCGTATCGGGTGAATTGTTCTTGTAAGTGATCGTCGCCTTGGCGGTCAGGCGCCGACCGTCTTCATCGAGATCAGCGGTGATCTTGTAGTCCGCCTGCTGCTGCCAATACTGATGGCCCGGCGCGCCCGAGGCGTTGCGGTAGACGTTGGGATCAGGCAGCACCTCATCAAGCTGGCGGAACTTGTCTTCAAAGCTCCCCTTGGTCTGCTGAACGCCCTGCGCAGATGCAGGAACGGCCACACACAGGGCGAGAAACAAGGCGATCAGTCTCAAAGCGAATTCCTCAGTATCGTCAGTCTAAATCCAGCGCTGCGATGGGCGCTTATTGGGTCACAACGTCCATCTCTTCGATCAGAGCCTGCGCGCCGTCCACTTTTTCCATGACCCACATCATGTAGCGGGTGTCGACATGGATTGAACGGGTCGTGCGCGGGTCAAAGTCCCAGTCGGAGTTGATGCTTTCATGGGCGCCGTCAAACAGCCGTCCGACTAGCTCCCCGCGCGCGTTGAGCGTAGCGGAGCCGCTATTGCCGCCGGTCACATCAAGGTCAGACAGGAAGTTGACCGGGACCGAACCGATCGCATCGAGCGCGTAGTCACCGTAATCGCCCGCTTCGATAAGCTGCAATTGACGCTTGGGCGCGTTGAAGGGATCCTCGCTCAGCTCCTGCAGCTGGTCCGGCGTGTACATCCCCTCCTTGGCGCTAAGCGGTGGGGCCAAGGTCAGAGCAGCGACAAGGCCAAGCGAAGCAAAGCGAGTGGAGTTCATCGTGTGATTTTCCTGTGACCACGCAGCTGGATAAGGGCCCCGCGAGTTTGCGACTTTGTATCAGGGCTGAAGCTGAGCGACCACATGCGGTCAACCCTAAATCGCCGCCCTCACCTTGGTTCGATGCGGATCAGCCCGGTTTTGAAGCGACAAGCCGGTAGAAGATGCCGCTTTCGTTGTAGCCGGTTAGCTCCAGCACTCCGCTGACCGTGTGAACCTTTGTCTCGTTCGTCTCAAACGGCGTGTCGGCCAGCACTTCGATGAACTGGTTGGGCGCGGCGTGGAAGTGGAACGGGCAACCCGGCGGATAGCCAAGCAGGACAAACCGCTTCTGCGTGCTCGCATTGTCGAGCGGCATCATCGAGCCTGCGACCTTGATCCGCTTGCCCTCAAGCTTTTTCACATCGGGCGTGAAGACCGGCTTCGAAAGGACAT
>JBCBYM010000064.1:0-14209 GCA_039815865.1 Pseudomonadota bacterium | reverse complement strand
CTACGGGGAGCGCGCCTTTCGAAGGGTGCGCTCCCTTTTTGAAGAGCAAGTTTAGAACCAACCTATGAGCGCAAGCCTTCCTCAAACGCAGCCTCAGGCGCAAAGTTTGCCCGCCGATTGGCGAGACTTTTACGCGCTGACCAAGCCGCGCGTCATGACGCTTGTGATATTCACCGCGATCTGCGGTCTTCTGGCTGCGCCTGGATCTATCCATCCGGTTCTTGGCTTTACCGCGGTGCTCGCAATCGCGATGGGCGCAGGCGGTTCAGCCGTTCTCAACCAATGGTGGGAAGCGGACCTTGACGCAGGCATGAAGCGAACCTCGCAGCGCCCCTTGCCCATGGGCCGCGTGCGGCGCGAGGACGCGCGTGACTTCGGCCTCTTTCTTTCCGGCGTTTCCGTGTTCCTCATGGGTGTCGCTATCGGGTGGCTTGCCGCCGCGCTCCTGCTGTGCGCGATTATCTATTACGCCGTCGTCTACACGATCTGGCTGAAGCCGCGCACGCCGCAGAATATTGTCATTGGTGGCGGCGCGGGCGCGTTTCCACCCCTGATTGGATGGGTGGCCGTGACCGGCGAGATTACCGCTATGCCGGTGCTGCTGTTTGCGATCATCTTTTTCTGGACGCCCCCGCACTTCTGGGCGCTCGCGCTGTTCGTAAAGACAGACTACGCAAAGGTCGGCATCCCCATGCTGCCGGTGGTCGCTGGTGAGCGTACGACGCGCAATCACATCTGGGTCTACACCTTGCTGCTGGCGCCGCTGACGGTGGCCCCCTGGCTGATTGGTGGGACAAGCTGGATCTACGGCACGACCGCTGTTGCGCTTTCCTTGCTGTTCATTGCTTTGGCCGCTCCGGTGGCGCGGCGCGATGCGGTCATGGGGGAAGGCGATCCGATGGCTGAGGAAATCCGCCTCTTCAAATTCAGCATTGTCTATCTCTTCGTGCTCTTTGCCGCGCTTGTGGCGGATCGTGCGCTTGAGGGGCAGGGCCTGATTGGCCCCGGACTGTTTGCCGGAGGTGTCTTTGCATGACGCCTGAAGAAGAAGCCGAATTCAAGCGCCGCCAGAAGAGCCGTAACCTCGTTGTAGCGGGCACTTTGCTGTTCTTTGTCGTCCTGTTTTACGCGATCACCGTCGTCCGGTTGGGGGCGCAATGACGAGCGCCGTTGCCCTTGATCCAACGGCGCAGCGCCGCAATCTTCTCACAGGGTTCATGGCCTTTGGCCTCGCGGCCGCCATGGTGGGGCTGGGCTTTGCCTCGGTGCCGCTTTACCGCCTGTTCTGCCAGGTGACGGGCTTTGGCGGGACCACGCAGGTCGCCAGCGAAGGCGAGGCTGCGCAAGCGGCTGCGTTGTCTACGGGCCAGACTATGTCGATCCGCTTTGATGGCTCGACCGCAATTGATGTGCCTTGGAGCTTCAAGCCCAGCCAGCCCACCGACACGGTGACGATCGGTCAGCGCGATATGGCGGTGTACGTGGCCCGCAATGATGGCCCCAGCGCCATTACCGGGACGGCCACGTTCAATGTCGAGCCAGCGCAAGCGGGCCTCTACTTCCACAAGGTTCAGTGCTTCTGCTTCACCGAGCAAACACTGGAGCCGGGCGAGGAAGTGCAGATGCCGGTCGTCTACTATGTGGATCCGGCCATCCTCGAAGACGAATTCATGGCTGATGTGGAACAGATCACGCTCAGTTACACTTTTCACCGCGCGAAAGAGCCCGTATCGTCGGCTCTGGATCGCAGCACTGATTGAACATCCTAGGGACGGGAACACGCATCATGGGCGGACAAGTAAACCACGACTATCACATTCTGGAACCGGATATCTGGCCGCTGATCGGCTCGTTCTCCGCGCTTGGTTTCACGAGCGGGATGGTCCTGAATTTCTATCCCGACCTGTTCGGGATTGCCGGCCCGGTGATCATGTGGGCCGGGCTTGCGGGCCTGATCGCGACCTTCTTTTTCTGGTTCCGCAACATCGTGATCGAGGCCCAGCGCGGCGACCACACTCCGATTGTACAGCTCCACATGCGTTACGGGATGATCCTGTTCATCGCCTCGGAAGTGATGTTCTTTGTCGGCTGGTTCTGGGCTTTCTTTGATTTCTCACTCTTCCCCGCGCCGCTTGAGTTCCTGCACACCGCGGCTGGTGATGAGACCACGAACCGCTTTCTCACCGAAGGCGACACCGCTCTTGGCAGCCGCGTGCCTGACGGCATGGAGGTGCTCGATCCGTTCGCGCTTCCGCTGCTCAACACGCTGATCCTGTTGTGCTCGGGCACGACCGTGACCTGGGCGCACCACGCGCTGATCCACGGCGATCGTGAGGGGCTCAAGCAGGGCCTGTGGGCGACGGTTGGCCTTGGCGTGCTGTTCAGCTTCATCCAGGCCTACGAATACAGCGTCGCGCCGTTTGCTTTTGGCGGCAACACCTATTCAAGCGCCTTCTACATGGCGACAGGCTTTCACGGTTTCCACGTTCTGGTCGGCACGATCTTCCTCGGTGTGTGCCTCTACCGCGCTTACATCGGCCACTTCACACCGCGTCAGCACTTCGGCTTTGAAGCTGCCGCTTGGTACTGGCACTTTGTGGATGTCGTGTGGCTGTTCCTGTTCGTCTCAGTTTACGTTTGGGGCGGATGGGGCGCGCCCGTTCACTGATGGCTGGGAGCCCCGCTCCCGAAGAAACACAAGGGCAGCCCGGTCTTCTCCAGGCTGCCCTTTTCGGTTTGTGCCCGCATTGCAGAGCGCGCACGCTGTTCGAGGCGCCGGCGATGATTGCCGGCGAATGCCGGGCTTGCGGTCTACCACTGGCCCAGCTTGAACGCGGTGGACGGTTGGTGGGGCTTATAACAATCGCGGTGGGCGGGCTCCTTGTCCTGGCGGCCCTGTCGCTTGATGCAGCGCTGCGCCCGCCGCTTTGGATGCATGTGGTCTTGTGGGCTCCGCTTACCGTTGGAGCGGTGCTGGGCGTCTTGCGCCTCTACAAGGTTGTGGGCGTCTACAGCGCATATGAGAAACGCCGTTCGGCTCGCGATCCGGAAGAACCCAAGTGATGCTTACCCGCTTACCGATCTTTCCCACCCTTATCGTCATCGCAGCAGCGGCCACAATGGTGGCGCTTGGGATCTGGCAGATCGGGCGCTCGGAAGAAAAAGCTCTCTTGATCGAGCGCTACGCCATGGCCACAGCAAGCACGCAAACCGTGCCGTTCCCCAGGGCAGGCGATGGCGAAGAGGTTTGGTTTCGGCGCAGCGCTACCAATTGCGAGACCGTTATGGCGATCCAGCCCGTTGCGGGGACCGCGGCCAGCGGAGCGAAGGGCTGGGCAATGCGCGCCCAATGCGCGCGCGGCGACGGCACGCAGGCGCTGATTGACCTTGGCTTTTCGCGCGGGCTCGCGCTTCCCGAATGGGAGGGCGGCGCGATAACCGGCGTTATCGCCCCCGGGCCGCGGCTGATCGCAGACCCGGCGCTTGAAGGGCTCGAGCCCCTCGCCAAACCGGACCCAAAGGACCTGCCAAACAACCACATCGCTTATGCCGGCCAATGGTTCTTCTTCGCGATAACCGCGCTCGTGATCTATGGCTTTGCAGTCAGGTCGCGTGTCTCAAAAGAAACCTGACGTAGCGTCAATCTTGCCCGCACCGGCGCACCCGGCTAATTCCTCTCGCACATGCAATACACATCAACCCGAGGAAGCGCGCCCACGCTGGATTTTGAAGGTGTAACCTTGGCTGGCCTTGCCAGCGATGGCGGCCTTTATGTGCCCAGCGAATGGCCACGTTTCACCGCGCGGCAGATCGCCGAGATGCGCGGTCTGCCTTATCACGAACTCGCCGCGCGCATCATGGAGCCGTTTGTTGCCGGCAGCCTGACGCGCGAAGAACTGAGCGCGCTGTGTCAGACCGTCTACAGCGATTTTGGCCATAAGGCCGTCACGCCGCTGGTGCAGTTGGATGAGACGCACTGGCTGCTTGAGCTCTTCCACGGCCCGACGCTCGCCTTCAAGGATGTCGCGCTGCAATTGCTCGGCCATCTGTTCGAGACGTTCTTGGAACGTCGCAACCAGCGCCTCACCATCGTAGGCGCGACCAGCGGCGATACAGGCTCGGCCGCGATCAACGCGGTTGCGGGGCGTGAGCGGGTCGAGATTTTCATGCTCCACCCCAAAGGCAGGGTGAGCGAAGTTCAGCGCCGCCAGATGACAACAGTGGGCGCGCCAAACGTGCACAACATCGCGATTGAAGGCAGCTTTGACGACGCTCAGCGCCATGTGAAGCGCATGTTTGGCGACGCGCAGGTCAACACCGTCTTGAACCTTGGCGCGGTTAACTCGATCAACTGGGCGCGGCTGATGGCGCAGGTTGTCTACTACTTCTACGCGGGTCTGCAGCTTGGGGCGCCTGACCGCGCAGCGGCCTACAGCGTCCCGACAGGCAATTTCGGGGATGTCTTTGCCGGTTATGTCGCAGCGCAGATGGGTTTGCCGGTTGAGCGGTTGATCGTGGCAACGAACATCAATGACATTCTCCACCGCGCGCTCAAGGATGGCGACTATTCGGCCGGCGAAGTTACGCCCACACACACGCCTTCGATGGATATCCAAGTCAGCTCGAACTTTGAGCGGCTGCTGTTCGATTGCGGCGGGCGTGACGGCGCGGCTTTAGCGGCCCAGATGGCGGAATTTGAAGCCAGCCGAGCCATGCAACTCACCAACAGCCAACGCGAAAACGCCGCGGCCGTGTTTGACAGCGCCAGCGCGGACCCGCAGGCGACCACTCGCGCAATGCAGTGGGCCTATCGCAACGCCGCGCAAGTGATCGACCCCCACACCGGTGTCGGGATGCACGCGAGCCTGGCCCTGGCCGAGGACGAAGCCATCGCGCGCGGTGTGCCGATCGTGACATTGGCGACGGCGCACCCCGCCAAGTTTCGCGACGCGGTTGAGCGCGCGGTCGGCGTGCGTTCGGGCCTTCCCACCCGCGTTGGCGATCTGTTCGGGCGCGAAGAGCATTGCAGCGAAATCTCGGGCGATTACGAAGCTGCGCGTGACTTTGTGCTTGCGAACGCGGTGCGCCGGGCCGAAGCCCCGCCCGCTTGATGGACCGCTAATGGCGCAGTTGCAGCCTGATCCCCAACTGATGGAGTGCCCAGGGTGGGACGAGGGGTATCGCCTTCTCGACAGCGGGGCGGGCCGCAAATACGAGGCCTTCGGCCCCCACGCTTTTATCCGTCCGGAACCCCAGGCGCTGTGGCAGCCAAGGCTTTCGGATTGGCCGGCTTCTGGCGAGTTCATTCCCGGCTCGGATGAGGATGGCGGTGGTCGCTGGGTGATGGAGCAGCCTGTGCCGGAGACTGGCTGGGAGCTTGCATGGAAAGGTGTGCGCTTCACCGCTCAGCCAACGCCGTTTCGGCACTTGCAGTTCTTCCCTGACATGGCTCCGGTTTGGGACTGGATGGGCGAACAGGTGGCCTTGTGCGAGGGTGCGCAGACATTGAACCTGTTCGGCTATACGGGCCTCGGCAGCCTTGCCTTGAGCGAATACGGCCCGGTCACGCATGTCGATGCCTCGAAGAAGTCGGTCGCACAGGCGCGGGCCAACGCGGAGCTTTCCGGCATGGAGGATCGCCCGATCCGCTGGCTGGTCGACGATGCGGCTAAGTTTGCCGCGCGCGAAGTGCGCCGCGAAAAGCGTTATGACGGGATCATCCTCGACCCGCCCAAATTTGGAAGAGGGCCCAAGAACGAAACCTGGCGCCTGGAAGAGCATTTGCCAGACCTTGTCGCCGATTGCGCCAGGCTGCTGGATGCCGACAGCCGCTTCCTCTTCCTCACCGTTTACGCGGTGCGGATGAGCAGCGTGGCGATTGCGGGCCTGATCGAAGAGGCGCTGCGCCCCTTGCCGGGCGTAGTCGAGTTTGGCGACCTTGTCGTGCGCGAGCAGGCCGTTGAGGATGGGGCTCCCGGGCGCCTCCTACCCACAGCGATTTTCGCACGTTGGAGCAATCCGCGCTAAGCGCCCGATCATCATGACCACCACCGATTCGCTCATTCTCGAAGTTGCCGACCTTGAAGTGGATGTCCTCACTGGCATCTATTCCGAAGAAACGGGCAAACCCCAACCGCTGCGCATCACCGTGCAGGCGCGCTACGACATCGCCGATCGCTATGAGCCCGACACGCCGCTTGATGCGAGCAAGAATTACATGGACCTCAAGCACGCCGCCTCTGAGGGCCTTCCGCCTGGCGTGCACTTCAAGCTGATCGAAGCGGTGGCCGATCACATTTGCGAGACGCTGTTTGTGCAGGACGCGCGGGTGCAGGGCGTGACGGTGAAGATCATCAAGCTCGCCATCGCCGAGGCGGGTGAGAAGATCGGGATCACGCTCCACCGTGAGAAGCCGGCGGATTTATGAGCGGCACAGGCCACGGCGAGATAGCGGGCGGCGATCAGCCAGAGGTGCGCAATCCACTTCAAGCGCACGCTGCCTTTTTCGATAAACATCTCAAATCCGTCGACATCATGATGTCCGATCCCAACGTGGGGTCGTTGACAATTGTCCTCCCGCCTGCGGCCAGTGAGCACGACGACTGGCGGCGCGCGGTTGCGGGCGATCTGGCGCGCGAATACGCGCCCAAGCGCGTCAACATCGCTGCAGGCGTGAAGGGGGAGGCGCTCGATACGGTCCTCACCTTTTTGAGGGATGCGCCCGGCTTCACAGGGCACTATGTTCAGGCGCATGACTGAGATTAAGGCCAGCCGCGAGCGTGATCGCTTGGACCTCTCCAACACCGACCCTGCGGGTCTGGTGGATGCGTTCCAGCGCCGGATCACCTATCTGCGTCTGTCCGTCACCGATCGCTGCGACCTGCGCTGCACCTATTGCATGCCCGAACGCATGACCTTCCTGCCGCGCAAGGAAGTCCTCAGCCTTGAGGAGCTCTACGACCTGTCCACCGGCTTCATCGCGCGCGGGGTTACCAAGATCCGCATCACTGGCGGAGAACCGCTGGTGCGGCGCGACATCATCGATCTGTTCAAGGCGCTCGGTCGCCATCTCGTCTCGCGCGGGGGAGGAGACCATCATGGCCGAGGGTTGAGAGAGCTAACCCTCACCACCAACGCCACGCAATTGGCGCGCTACGCCGATGATCTGGCCATGGCGGGCGTTGAGCGGGTGAACATCTCGCTCGACACGCTGGACCGGGCCAAGTTTGAGACGCTGACAAGGCGCGACGCTTTGCCCGATGTGCTGGATGGGATTGCTGCCGCAAGCGAGGCTGGTCTCAAGGTAAAGCTCAACGCCGTCGCGCTCAAAGGCGTGAACGAGGACGAGATTGAAGACCTCATCGCGTGGGCCCATGGCAAGGGCCACGATGTCACCCTGATCGAAGTCATGCCGCTGGGTGATGTCGAGGAAGAGCGGCTCGACCAGTATCTCCGGCTCGACACCGTGAAATCGCGGCTCGACAAGCGCTGGACCCTCAACCCAAGCGATGCGAACACCGGAGGGCCGGCGCGTTATTGGGATATCGCTGAGACGGGCGGTCGCCTCGGCCTTATCACCCCGCACAGCGGCAATTTCTGCGAAGGGTGCAACCGCCTGCGGGTTACGGCGACCGGACAGCTTTACCCGTGCCTTGGCGGATCGGAGCGGGTCGATTTGCGCGCCGCCTTGCGCTCGGACAATCCGGAAAGCGAGCTGGCGGATGCCTTGGCACGCGCGCTTATGATCAAACCGGAAAAGCACCATTTCCGGATGGATGAGCGCGGAGCCGCGCCGCATCTTCCAAGGCATATGTCGATGACAGGGGGCTGAGCAAAATGGCTGTGACGATCCTTTTCCTTGGCCCTTTGCGCGATCTGGCTGGCGAAGCGACGCGCGAGGTGGAGGCGCCGCTTAACTGGGCCGGGCTGCTGGAAGCGGTTGGCCCCGAAGTTGCCGCGCAGCTTTCCGAAGAGCGGGTCAATGTCGCCTGCCGCGGCAAGGTGCTGGGCGATAAGGCGGCGCTTCTTGCACAGGATGGGGACGAAGTGGCGCTGTTGCCCCCGGTCTCGGGCGGTTAGGCCCAGCCTCTTGCAACCCATGAAAGACGTTCGCCTGCTTCATGACATGTTTATTCCCGGCACTTTGATCGGGCCGTTCACCAACGCCAATCCGGGGCTGGGCGGGGTCTGCACCTTTGTGGGCGAAGTGCGCGGAGGCGATTCGGGTGAAGTCGAAACGCTTGAGCTTTCGTATTACGAACCGCTCACACTGCCGGGTATGCACAGCCTCGCCGATACAGCGCTTGAACGGTTCGGGCTGATGGGTCTGCTAATGGTGCACCGCGTTGGCCTGATGCATCCAGGCGAACCGATCGTATGCGTAAGCGCTGCGGCCCGCCACCGACGCAGCGCCATCCTCGCGGTCGACTATTGTATGGACCACTTGAAAAGCGCCTCGTGGTTCTGGAAGCGTGAGAAGCGCGGCGGCGAATGGTCATGGATCGAACCGCGCGAGGAAGACCACTGCGATCTTGCGCGGTGGGGGTGACTGCCAAAAAACCGTCCCGGATTTGATCGAGATCAAGGAAGGGTGATGCTCGCGGCTCTAATTCTCCTCTCAACAGGAGAAGAAGCATGAGCAAACTGGTCCAGGACAAACTCGTTACCGGTGAAGCGCGTCTGGTTGAGGCGCCCACCCAATCCAAAGCCCCCCGCCATCAGGTCGAAGTGGACCAGAACTTCGAGCTGCCCAGCGTGCTCTTTGGCGCGACCGTTGGCTGCTACTTGGCATTTCTTGGCGTGATGCTCGGCGCGTTCGCTGCGCCCATGCTGGCCATCCCGATGGTGATCTTTGCGGGCTTTATTGTGGCGGGCTTTGGATTGCCAATGATCTGGACCCGGCTGGCGAACAACCGCAGCCGTCCGCTGTCCTATGGTCAGTTCCAAACCGATGGCATCATGACGAACACCGGTCGTTGCGCTCCGCGTGATGCGGTGATCCAGATGCTGATTTTGCCGGTTCTGATTGTCCTTTGGGGCCTTGCCGTCGCGATCATCGCAGCGTTTGTGGCCTGAGACCCGGCGCTGAACCCTCAGCGCCCGGCAAGGGCAGCAAGGAGCGCGGGATTGAGGACATCAATCCCGCGCTTTCCTGTGCGCTTGATGGCTCCGGTGTTCTCAATCTCGCCCAGCTTGCGGCTGACCGTCTCGATCGTGAGGCCCAGCATGTTGGCGATCTCACCTCGGGCCAGCGGAAGCTCAAAATGCGCGGCGGCGTGGCATGAAGACTGGCTGGCGGCGGCGGCAAAATCGTTCAGCAGCGCCGCAAGGCGCGTCTCGGCCGATGCATGGCCGGTGAGCTCGAGCAGCGCGCGAGTGGCCAGAAGGTCTTCCTGGCTGCGCCGCAAAAGCGCGCGGGCAAGGGCGGGGTAATTGTTGATTGCCGCTTCGAAGTCGCCTCGCGCAAAGGTGCACAGCCGGCTTTCGGTAAGCGCGACCACATCGTGGTGGGCGAATGGTGCGAACAGTTCGCCGATAAAGCCCGCAGGGTGAACCAGCGCGAGGATCTGCTCGTTGCCGTCCGCGTCGATCGCTGAGACTTTAAGAGCGCCGCTGACCAAAGTGGCGCAGGCGGCTTCTTCATCGCCTGCGGCAAACAACATCTCGCCGCGCTTGAGCATGCGTGTGCGCCCGGCCGCAGCCATGGCGCTGCGCTCCTCAGGGGTCAGAACCGAGCACGCAGCCGTGTCTTTGACCGGACAGTCTTGGCAAGCGAGTTGGACGGTGGCCACAGCGGTCCGTCCTTATTTCTCGAGGTCAGCGTTGAATGCAGCAAGGATGCGCGCCTGCTCATCAAGCTCGGTGGCAAGGCTTGTTTGCAATTGTGCAAGGGCTTGGATGTCATCGTCGCTTGCGGCAGTCAGATGGGCGCGGGCCGCGATCAGGTCGAGCTCGGCAAGAGCAAGCCGGCCGGCGCTGTGGTGCGAAGCGAGATCGGCGTATTGCACCTGAGCGCGGGCCCAGCGATCTGTGTCCGTGGGAGCATCGCTGGCCGCAGCAATAGACTGGCGTGCGCTTTCAAGCCCTTTGTCAAATCGTTGGCCTGCGGTGCTGGCCTGAGCGTTGATCGCCGCCAGGCGCGCGTCAAGTTCGGCGGGCATGGCTTCGGGTTCTGCATTCTGGCTGGTCTCAGGAACGCTGACGGATGGGAAACGCATCGAGACCCGTCCCTCGCTCTCATCGGCGCTGGGCAAGGCAAACGAGGGATAGTCCGTTTTCGCATTGACGCACCCGCCAAGCAGAGCCGGCGCGAGAACGGCCAGTGCAATTGTCTGAAAGAGTAGGCGTTTAGACATCTGAATCGTGATCCGTGCCTCTGGTAACATGGTCACGTCACTTGGCATAGAGAGCTTTGGCTTGGCCCCGACGAAGAGCGGTCAGCGCCGAAGGGCACCTCGCCGCTCGCACAGACTCATAATTCGGTGCGATATGCGTTGACTTGGCCGCCCCTTTCCCTTAACGGCACGCATCTTTCCGGGGCTGCTCATGAAGCAGCGCCGCTATGGCGTTCGGTGTAAAGGGTGTCCCTGATCCAAGGGTTTGCTTGCAAAGCCGAACACACACGCAAGATTGAGAGTTTGAAAAGCCATGTTCGCGATAGTGCGCACAGGCGGCAAGCAATATCGGGTTGCCGCCGGAGACAAGATTGCCGTTGAGAAGCTTGCTGGCGAAGCCGGTGAGACGATTACGCTGGACGATGTCCTGCTGGCGGGTGAGGGCGACACGATCGCCGATGCCGCCAAGGTCACCGTTTCGGCTGAGATCATCGCTCAGGCCAAGAGTGAAAAGGTCGTCGTTTTCAAGAAGCGTCGCCGTCACAACTACCGCCGCAAGGCGGGCCATCGTCAGCAGATGACGCTGCTGCGCATCACCGATGTCGGCACGGGCGGCAAGAAAGCCGCTGCCCCGAAGAAGGAAGCCGCTCCCAAGGCTGAAGCCAAGGCGACCGAGGCCCCCGCGGCCACAGGTGGCGTGGACGCCGGTGTTGATAAGGCCAACCTCTCGCTGATCTCGGGCGTGGGCCCGGGCATCGAAAAGAAGCTGCGCGCCGCCGGTATTGAAAGCCTTGAGACGATCGCTTCGTGGGACGAAGAGACCGCCAACAAGTGGAACGAAGAGCTCAAGCTCGGCAACCGTCCCACGAAGGATGAGTGGGCTGTGCAAGCTCAGGAACTGCTCGACGGCAAGCCGCCGCGCGCTAAGGTCGATCAGGCCGAAGCCGCCTCTGGCGAAGACAAGTAAGGACTAAGGACCAATGGCACATAAAAAAGCAGGCGGTTCATCGCGTAACGGTCGCGATTCAAACGCAAAGCGTCTCGGTGTGAAGAAGTTCGGCGGCCAGGTTGTGGTCGGCGGCAACATCATCGTGCGCCAGCGCGGCACCAAGTTCTATCCGGGCACCAATGTTGGCCTTGGTAAGGATCACACCCTTTTCGCGACAAGCGATGGTGTTGTCCGATTCCACAAAGGCAAGCTTGGCCGCAAATATGTCTCGGTAGACATGATTGCGGAAGCAGCCGAGTAACGGACGGTTCATTGACAGGGCCGTCCCATACGGGGGCCCTGAGCCGGTAAAGTGAAACCGGCGCTCAAGAGGGAGACAGGCCACCCCGCCACAAACGGGGGAGCCGTCTCCCTCTTCGCATTTCTCCCTCGGAACGCCCGCGTAACTTTATGTCGCGGCAATTGTAGTGTCATGCGTCATGGCTAGAGGCTGGGGCGCGGGGCGAGAGAGGGTTTGCTCGTGTTCCATAGAAGCCAAAGACTGCTCTTGCGGCCCGTGTGGCCTGAGGATTGGCAGCTCGTTCTGGATGGCATCGCTGATGAAGGGGTCGTGCGCAATCTGGCGAGCGCACCCTGGCCCTATCGCGAGAGCGACGCGCGCGCCTTCACCGCGTTGCCGACCGAACCGCAATATCCGCGCTTCTTGATCACCCGCGCCAGCGACGCGGCGCTGGTGGGTTGTATCGGGATCGATCGCAGCGATGCCTTCAAGGACGGCGCGGAGCTGGGCTATTGGATCGCGCGCGAGCGTTGGGGGCAGGGCTACGCCACCGAAGCGGGAAGCGCCGTGCTCTCCATTGCCCGCACCTTGGGCTACACTCGCGTGATGGCGATGCACTTTCTCGACAATCCGGCCTCTGGGCGCGTGCTGGAAAAGCTGGGCTTTGTGTCCACGGGTGCGACGTCGCTGCGCCATTCCTGCGCTCGCGGCGAAAAGGCGCCCGCGCGCGAATACGCTTTGGAATTCGCAGCCTATGACAAGGCTGCATAGCCGAAGGCCAGTTCCAGATGAGCGCGAACCGGTGCGAGCCTGGATCGCTTGTTTGCGTGGGCGTTCTGGACTAAAGAATTGACACAATGAGTGCACGTAAACGGCTGTCGCCTGAAGAATCCCGCGCCTCCGCTCTTGAAGCGGCGCGCGCCCTGCTTATCGAAACCGGTCCGCAATCGGTGACGCTCAAGGCGGTGGCGACCCGCATTGGACGCACGCACGCCAATCTTCTGCACCATTTCGGCTCGGCCTCAGGCCTTCAAAAGGCGCTCGCCGAGCATTTGGCGCGCACGGTGTGCGAGACGATTATCGAAGCGGTGCACGCCAGCCGCGCGGGGCTGGGCGCCGCGCGCGAGGTGGTGGACCTGGCCTTTGATGCCTTTGACCGCGAGGGGGCTGGCGCGCTTACCAGTTGGATGCTCCTGACGGGCAATGAAGACGCGCTCGGTCCAATCATTACGACAATCCATGAACTGGTCGACGAGATCGCTCCGGAAGAGGCTGAGGCGGACACCGATGATCAGCAAGTCCACCGCGACACGCTCAACCTGGTGTTGCTTGCGCTGGGCGATGCGTTGATTGGGGCGGCTCTGGCCAAGTCGCTGGGTCTGCCGCGCGACGCGGCGCGCCAGCGTGCCCAGCAAGCGCTTGAGGCCTCGATGGACCGTTATCAGGCGACTTAGGGGTCTTTGCGGGGTCTTTAGCCTTCAATCGCGGCGCGCTGCCACGCAGGAAGCGTCGCGGGATCAAGATCGCTCACGCGCTTATGGTCGACGGCGAGGCCCGCCCCTTCATAGGCGATTTTCCGGCGCTTTTCGTCCGAAGCTTCAAGCGGAACCACCACCAGCCGCCGGTTGACCTTCTGCCGCCAGTTCATGCGCGCGGTGTTCTCCTGCCCGACATAGCAACCCTTTTCAAAACTCACGCCGTTGAGCTCGACTGCGTTCGTCTCCAGCCACAGGATATCGCCCAATTCCGCCACGCCTTCTGGCACACCGAGTGAAAGGCGGTGCGCCGTCCATGCGGCGTCCGCGGGCGCGCCATCGGGTGTGCCAAGCCAGCGATAGCCCAGACCGGCAAGCCGGGGATCGTGCACGGCGCCCTCAACAGGGTCAGCGGACCAATGCACCGCTAGGTCGCTGACGGTCTGAATGTCGATCTTGCGACGCAGGCGATAAAGTGAGAGGCGTTTGGCAAGGTCTGGCGCAATGGCTGCTTCGCAATCGAGAAGGATCGCGCCGCCCGGCCCCTCCCAAATCAGAAAATCGAACATCGCCTTGCCCTGCGCGCTCAGCAGCGCGGCATAGACCGGTAGGTCGCCCGAGACATCGTTGGTCACAAGGCCCTGGAGAAAATCGCGCACATCCTCGCTCGCGTCTCTGGGAGCCAGGCGCACCACGGCGCGGGAAGTCAGGAGTGTCGCGCTCATCTAAACCCTCTTTGCAATCGCCTCGGCCAAAAGCTCGCCGAGCTTTGGCCCTTGCACAGGGTAGAGATAGGGTTCGATCAGCTCCGCTTCCATAACCGCAAGGCCGCCATCTTCCATTCGGAGCATGTCGATGCGTGCGTAGAGCGGTGTTTCGAACGGGACCGCTTCAATAATGGCCTGCGCCGCGGCTGTGTCTTCGGGGCTGGGGATGTAGACCTCTTCCCTTCCGCCATAGAGCGATTGGATGCGATAATCGCCATCCGCCGCGCGCTTGACCAGAGCGTGGCTGAGCGCGCCGTCGATGAAGATGAAGCTCAGCTCTCCTTCGCGCACGATCGCGGGCAGATAGGGTTGCAGCATGGCCGGCTGGTCGAACACCCAGTCCTTGCCGGGAAGGCTTGTTCGGGGGATGAGTTCCTGCCCGTCCGCGCCCGCACCGATCTGAC